>NZ_JBSKHT010000003.1:41934-466952 GCF_057128745.1 Pseudomonas rosaeacicularis | reverse complement strand
GCCGGACATCGGAGCAGGGCCTTTTTGGTTACTTTTTTCTGGGCCGGCAATCCGGGCTCTTGGAAAAAGTGACCCGCTGTAATAGCGGAACCAGTGTCAGCAGCACCATAAACAACGGATATACACACAATCCCAGTACACCCGACACACCGCATCGTCCGAATGCGGCCCAGACCGTCGTAACCTCCGATTGCTCCTACAGGGGACCGCGTCACCCGCGCCAGCGGAACCGATATCAGCCACACCTGCGATAACGGATATACACACAATCCGAAGCGTGTCAGCTAAACCGCATCGCAGCCTCGCGTTGCTCGTCAGCTCCTACAGGGGCTGCGGTTTCAGGTGGACAGGGGCTCGGCATCCAAAACGGTAGATTTCCGGGACGCCGGTCGATAAAGCACAGCGTAATAAGCCCCCAGACAAATCAACCAGCAAAACACCGCCGTCCAGATGTTATGGGAGAAAAAGTGCGCGCCTTGCAACATGCGCCCTACAGAAAACACCGTCCCCAATCCAAATGCGAGAACCAACCCCGCCCTGGCCAGCTTGGGCTTGCGGTCCCTAAAAACAAAAAACAGCGCAAACAACGTAAATCCTGTCGCCGCATGACCCCCAGGCCAGCAACGCCCGGGCTTGTCGGTGGCAGGGCGTGGGCTCAGCAGCTCGCTGTAGGTCTCTTTGCCGCCGAATTCGGTCAGGCTCCACGGGCATTGCACCGAAGTCACGACTTTGACCGGCGTCACGAAGCTGGTCGACAGCGCCATCGACAACACCAGACATCCCAACTCACGGCGCCAGGGCTTGAGCCGTTCGATGAAAAACGCTCCGACAAAACCCACCAAAGACAAAACCGCCAGTGCAATCACCGCCTGCTTGGCGCGGTCGTGCAGCACGTTTTCCAGAAAGTAGCTGTGACGCCCGATGAAATCGCCCGCCAGCGGGTCATAGGCCAGCTTGGCGATGTCCATGTCCAGAGACGTCAGTTCCAGTAACAAAAGGACGATAGCGGTGACGGCCGGAATTCCCAGGCACACCCACAGGTTTAGCGGGCGCGACTCTGGCCGTTGGAGGGCTGTTGGCATGTGTGATCCAAAGAAGATGTCGAGATGTGCTCGGACGCGATCCGAGAGAAGGCGGCAGAATGAGCGGATCGCTGTCAGCAACCTGTGAATCGGGAGTGAAAAAAACGTTATGCGATGCGGTGCTTTCCCTACGGCCCACTACGCCTTAAGCTGCCGCCAACTCTGACCCGTCGCACGCGCTTGCCGTTACATCCCTGCGTGGCAAAAGGGCTCAGGCCGTACCCTGCATATGGAGAACGTGCGCCCATGCGAATTCTGCTGGTTGAAGACAACCGCGACATCCTGGCCAATCTGGCCGATTACCTGGGGATGAAAGGCTATACCGTCGACTGCGCGCAGGATGGGCTGTCCGGACTGCATCTGGCGGCGACGGAACACTACGACCTGATCGTGCTCGACATCATGCTGCCGGGTATCGATGGCTACACCCTCTGCAAACGCCTGCGTGAAGATGCGCGACGTGACACGCCGGTGATCATGCTCACCGCGCGCGACCAACTGGACGACCGTCTTCAGGGCTTCCGCTCTGGTGCCGACGACTACCTGCTCAAACCCTTTGCCTTGTCCGAACTCGCCGCGCGTATCGAAGCGGTGCTGCGTCGCGCTCAAGGCGGCGGCAAGCGTACGTTGCAGGTCGCCGATCTGATCTACGACCTGGACACCCTGGAAGTCACCCGCGAAGGCCGATTGCTCAAGCTCAACCCCGTCGGCCTCAAACTGTTGGCCGTATTGATGCAGAAAAGCCCACACGTGCTGCGTCGTGAAATTCTTGAAGAAGCGCTGTGGGGCGACGACTGCCCGGACAGTGACAGCCTGCGCAGCCACGTTCACCAATTGCGTCAGGTGATCGACAAGCCGTTCGCCAAGCCGCTGCTGCAGACGGTTCATGGCGTGGGCTATCGCCTGGCCGAGGGCCGAGATGGAGTTTAAGCAAAGCCTTGCCCAGCGGATCATCATTGCCTTTGCCTTGATGAGCGCGCTGGTGGCGGGATCGTTCGCCATGGGCATCGTTGCAACCGTGCATCTGGTGGAAGAGAAGCTGATATCGGCAGGCCTGGGCGGCGACCTGACGCGACTGCTGCTGATGGACAACGTCAGCGACTGGAGCCACCGCCCTGAGCCGGACCAGCTGTTTTATTTCAGCGGCGGCCCGGGTGACTTCGATCTGCCCAAGGATTTGCGTCATCTGGAGCCCGGGTTTCACGAGGTCTTCCGAGGCCCCTTGTCTTATCACGCCATGATTGAAGTGGTAGATGGCCGCCGTTACGCCCTGCTGCAGGACCAGAGCGACTTCGAAGAGCGCGAGCGCGTGCTGTTTGCCGTGGTGCTGGTGGGTTTCGTGCTGGCGTTGGCTTTGGCGGTTTTCCTGGGCTGGATTCTCGCCCGACGCGTCATGGCGCCGGTGGTGCGGCTTGCACGGCAGGTTCGTCATCGAGATCAACTCCTCGGCTTGGCGCCGCCCTTGGCGCCCGACTATGCCGCTGATGAAGTGGGCGAGCTGGCTGTGGCCTTCGATGCCACCTTGGGTCGCCTGCGTGATGCCCTGACTCGCGAACGGATGTTCACCAGCGACGTCAGCCACGAACTGCGTACCCCTCTGATGGTGCTGGCCAGTTCCTGTGAACTGCTGCTGGAGAATCCGGCGCTTGATCAGCGCGCCAGGGCGCAGGTCGAACGCGTTGCGCGTGCCTGCGAGGAGATGCGCGATCTGGTGCAGACCTTCCTCATGCTTGCGCGCACCCAGCGCGATGACGCCGGCATGACGCCGCAACTGACGCTGCAAGCTGCCGCCGAGCAGCTGATCGCGTTGTGGCGTGAACCGATCGAATCCAAAGGCCTGGAGTTGATCTACGCCCCAAGCGAAGCATCCGGCAGGTCTTACAACGCGACTTTCCTGTACGCCGTGATGGGCAACCTGTTGCGTAACGCCCTGCATTACACCGACAGCGGGTTTATTCGTCTGACGTTGCACAGCGAAGGTTTCATCGTCGAGGACAGCGGCGTAGGCATTCCGGAGGAGAAACGCGAGGCCATGTTCAAACCCTTCGTGCGCGGCAGTGAACAGCGCGGAGAAGGTTTGGGCCTTGGGCTATCACTGGTGCAGCGGATTTGCGAGAACCAGGGATGGACCGTCAGTCTGGAAACCATGGAGCCCAACGGCTGCCGATTCAGTGTTGAACTGAAAATCGAGGGCGGCTAGAAATGCCGCTTTTAGGCCAATTTGCGGATAAATATGTCCGTTTTCTGACGAGCTGAACGTTCTCTTCCTACAACTCGTTGTAAAACCTCGTAACATTTGCCTAACCAACGTGACATTTTTTTCACGTAAGCATGACCTGAAGATCACGCCGCGCTGCCTACCTTGGGCGCAGATATTTTCAGGAGCGACATCATGAGCAAGCGAATAGAGCTGGATTTTTCGCGCAAATATGATCAAGACCACGCGCAAAAATATTTGCACAAGCACAAGGATGGATTGGCCCGGACGCTGTCTCATCGTCGCGATGAACAACTGGCCAGGCGTGCATTGGCGCTTGCCGGTGAGCCTGGGCTGGTGATGGACCTGCCTTGCGGCGCCGGACGTTTTTGGCCGCTGCTGGCGGAGAAACCCAACCGGGTGATCATCGGCGCCGACAACTCGGCTGACATGGTGGCCATGGCCTGCAAATCGCAATCGCCGGAAGTGGTGCAACGGGTACGACCCTTGCAGACCTCCGCCTTTGCTATCGATATGCCCGACAATGCTGTGGACAGTATTTTCTGCATGCGGTTACTTCACCACGTAGGTGAACCGCATCACCGGGCAACTTTATTGAAGGAGTTTCATCGGGTTACACGTGACAGCGTGATTATTTCGCTGTGGGTGGATGGCAACTTCAAGGCCTGGAAACGCAAGCGTGCAGAGCGCAAGCGCCAGCAGGAAGGTTACCAGAACCGTTTCGTGTTACCGGTGAACACAGTAGAAGCCGAATTTACGCAGGCAGGATTCCGCATCCAGGAGCGATTGGATTTCCTGCCGTTGTACGCCATGTGGCGTGTATATCTATTACGCATGAGGTAACAGGATGGCCGTTGATTTCGTTGCAGACCTGGCAGTACCGGCCAAGGACCGCTTCGCTTATTTCTGGAACACGCGCGGGGAGTGGGTTGAAGAGCCCAATCGGCGTCGCGGTGGAGAAAGTGGCGTGCAGCGAGTCGTGTCGGAAAACGGTCGGCTGCTGTACGTAAAACGGCAAACCGGACACATCTATCGCAGCTGGCTTCACCCGTTCGGTCGCCCAACTGTGCTGCGCGAGCGCGATGCCCTCGAAGGCCTGCGCCAACTGAATGTGAATGTACCGAAAATGGTGTTCTGTGGTGCCGAACGTGACGAAAGCAACGAATGGCGTGCGTTGCTGGTAACTGCATCGTTAGACGGTTTCGACGAAATCGAAAACTGGTACGCCGCCGGTGGCCGCGAACAGTTTGGTGAAGAAGTTCATGATCGGCTGCTAAAGGAGCTGGCAGAAAATCTGGCGCGCATGCACAAAGGCCGATGGCAGCACAGCTGCATCTACATCAAGCACATTTTTGTTCGGGTCACAGGCGAGGGCGCCAACGCCAAACCTGAGGTCGCGCTGCTCGATCTGGAAAAATGCCGCCGCCGTCTGACCGCCTATGCCGCCGCGCAGCACGACATGAAACAGCTGCGTCGCCACTCGTCGTTCAAGTCAGCAGACTGGAGCAAGCTGGTCTACTTTTACGAGACGGCGTTTGGCAGCCCTATCAAAGGTTTAGAGCGATGAAGTTAGAACTGGCTCGAGGTTTGTTTCTGGTGGGAGCGTTGGGCATTGCCTCTGTTGCGCTGGCCGCTTGGGAGCAGCCGCGGGCGAAGATTCTGGGTGCGGAACATGGCGAAGGAGTGTGCTATTTGCCACGCACTGTGAAAGCGGAAGTCGCTACGCGGCCCGACCATGATTTGCTGTTGTTGATGTACGGTTTGGCCCAGGGATCCGGGCGACAAAATTGAACCCACCCTGACCAAAAGGCCCCGTTGATCGGCGCCTTTGCTTTTGCCTCTGGCCGGAGGCCGTAGGAGTTGGCTTGCCGACGATCTGCCGGGAACCGGCAGTAAGATCTCTGAACGTTGAGTATTCGAAGCGCCGAGTCGCCTGATTTCAGGGCCGCTGCGCGACCCATCGTCGGCAAGCCTGACGCCTACGCCCTCCGGGCAGAAGCCCAATCGCGACGTCAGTTAAATCCTCAGGCGCCAGCGATTTCGGACTTGGCCTGCGGTTGCTTATCCTTGACCGCCAGCAACGTATAAACGCACGGCAGTACAAACAGGGTAAACAACGTCCCCACCGACATGCCCGTCGCAATCACCATCCCGATATCGAATCGGCTCACGGCCCCGGCGCCGGTCGCGAGAATCAAAGGCACCATGCCAAACACCATTGCCGCCGTGGTCATCAACACCGGGCGCAAGCGGATCGCCGCCGCTTGTTCGACAGCCTCGCGCGCTGAAAGGCCTTGATCCCGTCGCAGTTGGTTAGCGAACTCCACGATCAATATCCCGTGTTTGCTGATCAGGCCGATCAACGTCACCAGCCCGACCTGCGTGTAGATATTGAGCGTGGAAAGCCCCAGAAACAGCGGAATTAATGCCCCACAAATCGACAGCGGCACCGTCACCAGAATCACCAGCGGGTCGCGGAAACTCTCGAACTGCGCCGCCAGCACCAGAAAGATGATCGCCAGCGCCAGGCCGAACGTGACCCACAGCGCGCTGCCTTCCTGCACATATTGGCGCGACGCACCGGCGTAGTCATAAGCGAAACCTGCGGGTGCCTCCTCGCTGGCGATTTGTCGGACGAGTTCGATGGCCTCGCCCTGACTCACCAGCGGGAACCCGGAGATGATCGCCGAGTTGAGCTGCTGGAACTGGTTCAGCTGGCGTGGCCGCGCCCGGTCACTGACCTTGATCAGCGTCGACAGCGGCAGCATCTGGTCTTTTTCGTTCTTCACGTAGTAGTTGTTGAGCCAGTCCGGATTGTCGCGAAACGGTCGCTCGACCTGCGCGATGACCTTGTAGCTGCGGCCTTCGATGGTGAAGCGGTTGATCTCAGATTCGCCCAGCAGCGTGGCAAGCGTCCCGCCCAGGTCTTGCATCGAAACGCCCATCTGCGCCGCTTTGGCGCGGTCGATATCCACCACCACCTCCGGCTTGTCGAACGCCAGATCGATGTCCAGAAAGGCGAATTTGCCTGACGCCTGGGCGCGCTTCTTGATCCGGTCGGCGACCTCCAGCAGCGCGGCGTAATCATTGGGCGTGTTAAGCACGAACTGAAACGGCAGACCTTCGCCTGTGCCCGGCAGCGACGGCAGGTTGAAACCAAAAATCTGCAGCCCTGTGATGTTCGCAAGCTTGGCCTGGACCTCGGGCAGGATCGCCATTTGCGTGCGACTGCGTTCGTCCCACGGCTTGAGCAGGAAGCCGCCAACGCCGGTCTGCACGCCGTTGAAGCCATTGATCTGGAACGAGGAGTAGTACTCGGGGAACGCCTTGAAAATCTCGATGAACTGATCGGTGTACGCGTTCATGTAATCGAGGTTGGTCGGCTGCGGGCCGGTGGATATCATGAAAATAATGCCCTGATCTTCGTCCGGCGCCAGTTGCGACTGGGTGAACTTGAGAAACACCGGGATCAGGCACAGCACGATCAGCGCAAATACGATCACCACCGGGCGTGTGTTCAGCGTGCCGTGCAACAGGCGCTGATAACGCACCTTGAGGCTCTCGAAAACCGAATCGAGCTTGTGCGCCAGGCCCGTGGGGTTTGTGTCGCGTCGCAGCAACAGCGCGCACATCATCGGCGATAACGTCAGCGCGACGATGCCGGAGATGATCACTGCGCCCGCCAGCGTCAGCGCGAATTCCTTGAACAGCGCGCCGGTCAGTCCCTGGAGAAAACCGATGGGCGCATACACCGCCGCCAACGTGATGGTCATCGCAACCACAGGCATGGCAATCTCCCGCGCACCTTCGAGCGCGGCATTGAGCGGCGTCTTGCCTTCCTCGATGTGCCGATGGATGTTCTCCACCACCACAATGGCGTCGTCCACTACCAAACCAATGGCCAACACCATGGCCAGCAGCGTCAGCAGGTTGATCGAATAACCCATGAGCTGCATGAAGAACAGCACGCCGATCATCGACAGCGGAATGGTGATCACCGGGATCAGCACCGAGCGCAGCGCGCCCAGAAACAGGAATACCACGACGATAACGATCAACACGGCCTCGATCAGCGTCTTCACCACCTCGTTGATGGAAGCTGTGATGAACAAGGTGGCGTCGTAGGCGATGGACACCCTCAAGCTCGGCGGCAACTGGCTTTCCAGCTCCGGCATGATCCGTCGCACTTCCTTGATCACGTCCAGCGGGTTGGAACTGGGCGTGCCCTTGATGCCGATGTACACCGACGGCGTGCCATCGAACGAGCTGACCGTGTCGTAGTTTTCAGCGCCCATCTCAACCCGGGCCACGTCACCCAGCAGCACGCGGCTGTCGCCCACGGTTTTCAACGGGATGGCCGCGAAGGTTTCCGGGGATTTCAAGTCGGTGGTGGCGTTGACGCTGGTGACCACGTATTCGCCTTTGACCTCGCCAGCGGCGGACAGGAAGTTGTACTTGCGCACGGCATCGGTGACATCGCTGGCGGTCAGGCCGAAACCGGCGAGCTTGACCGGGTCCAGCCACAGGCGCATGGCGAATACCTGATTACCGAGGATTTCGGCTTCAGCCATGCCGGGCAGGGTCGCAAGCTTGGGCTGGATCACCCGCGACAGATAGTCGGTGATCTGCGGATTGCCCAGCTCCGAGCTGTAAAAACTGATGTACATCAGGGCCGAGGCGTCTGCTGCTTCTTTGCTCAGCACTGGGTCTTCGGCGTCTTGGGGCAGCTTGTTTTTGACCTCGTTGGCCTTGGCCAGCAATTCAGTGAACAGTCGGTCGCTGTCCGAACCGATGCGCGCGTAGATCGAGATCACCGAGAAGTTCTGGCGGCTGACCGAGGTCATGTAGTCAATGCCTTCAGCGCTCGCCAGACTTTGCTGCAACGGTTGGGTGATATAGCCCTGAATGGTCTCGGCATTGGCGCCGGGGTAGGCGGTGGTCACCGTAATCAGGGCGTTTTCCATCTGCGGATACTGGCGGATGGTCAGCTTGCTGAACGCTTGGAAACCCAACAGCACGATCAGCAGACTGATTACACAAGCGAGCACCGGGCGACGGATGAAGGGGTCTGTGAAGGCCATAATCGATTCCTTGATCAGTCAACGCGCGGCTGGCTGGTTTGCCCCGGTAATGCAGGTTCGGAGCTGACGATCACATGGGCGCCGTTGTCCAGCTTGAGCTGGCCGCCGCTGACCACTTGCTCCCCGGCCTTGACGCCTTTATTGATGATGACCTGGCCGCCTCGACGCTCGCCGGTCTCGACAAAACGTCGTTCCACGGCCAATTGCGGTTCACCCTTATCGTTCTTCTCAGCCTGGCCTTCGGCATTTTTCTTCGGCACGACGACGTAGACCGAATTGCCATACAGCGTGTAGGTGATGGCGCTTTCAGGTAGCACCAGTTGGCGGGTGTCTTCGCCCATTACCACCTGCAGGCTGGTGAACATGCCGGGCAATAATTTGCTGTCCGGGTTGGGCAGGGTCGCGCGTACCAGCACGTTGCGCGTGGCGTCTTCGACCTTGGGGTTGATCGCGCTGATTCTGGCCTCGAACACCTGATCCGGATAGGCCGACACGCTGACCTGCACCGCTTGACCGATGGCCAGTCTGGGCAAGGTCTGCTCGGGGACGTAAAAGTCCGCGTACAGACTGGTCAGGTCTTGCAAGGTGGCGATCACGGTGCCGCTGGCCAGGTAGTCACCGACGTCCACCTGACGAATGCCGATGGTCCCGCTAAAGGGGGCGAGGATGCGTTTTTTCGCCAGCGACGCATTGAGCTGCGCAACGGTGGCGGCGGCTTTTTTCTGAGTGGCGGCGAGCTTGTCGAAGTCGCCTCTGGAGATGGCCTGATCGCCTACCAGCTTGCTGCCGCGACCGTATTCGACCTGTGCCAGACCGAGGTCCGCTTCGGCAGTCCCGAGCAGGGCTTTTTCGACATCACTGTCCAGTTGCAGCAGCGGCTGGCCGACTTTGACCTTCTGCCCTGACTCGAACTGCAGGGTTTTTACCGTGCCCGCTATTTCCAGGCTCAAGTCCACGCCTTGCAGCGCTTTGAGGCTGCCGATGGCCGGCAGTCGAGCTTGCCACGGCCGTTCTTCGGCAATCGCCACGGCCACATTAATGGGTGGTTTAGGCGCGGTGAAATGCTGGATTTGCTGGTACACCGAAAACGCTTTGTAACCGCCCAAGGCAAGGACGACGATCAGTACGACACCCAGCATGATCAGCATGCGACGACGCAACATATTTCACTTCCTTGCAAAACAGATGTCGGATTCGACTCGCCTCAAGTGTAGGAGCTGCGGAGGTTACGAACGCTGCGATCGCGGTGTGTCAGACAGATTGCAATCGCAGCCTTCGTAACCTCGGCAGCTCCTACAGGGATCGTGCGCCTTAAACCAAATGCAAATGGTTGTCCCACAACCCCGCCGGCAACTCCAGCGGTTGTGCGACCAATGTGCTTTGGCGGCAATCGTAAAACCGGCAGCGGCCCTGGCCCGAGGTCACGACAAAGCCGTCTGCCACGGCGCCGACACCGGCACAATCGGGCAGCGATGCATCCATGCGCACCGCGCCACTGTCCAGATCCCATATGAAAAACCGATTGCCTCGCGGCGCGGTCAGCGCGACCAATCGCAGTTCACTGTGGATCGCCACGCTGGCGGTGTAGTGCCCCATCGATTGCAGCTGCGGCTCTTCCACGGGAAAGGCCACAAACGGCTGGCCGGGACGCTTGATCGCCAGCAGTTCTGACGACTCATGACTGGCCCCCATGAACTGCTGCCCCGAGACAATCGTGCCGTCGCTGGCAATCGCCAGATGGCGCACGCTGTTCATCTGTTGCGGCAGCGTCTCTTTGCTCAGCAGCGCGCCATCGCGTTGCATCAGCACCAGGCTGGGCTCCATGGCATTAAGGTTCATCTCGATCCGGCTTTCGGCTTCGGTCCGGATGCCGCCATTGGCCACCACCAGCGTTTCGCCGTCCGGCATCCACGACACCTGATGCGGGCCAATGCCGTGGGTCGATATCTCGTCCGTGCGTTCCAGCCGGTCATCGACAAAACGATAAACGCCCAGCAATCCACGACCGGGATCGGTGGTGTCGTTCTCGGTGGTATACAGCCATTCGCCGCCATGATGGATCACCGCATGGCCGTAGAAATGCCGATGGGCCGGCGAGGTAATCGTCTGCAGCAGGCGACCGTCGCGCAGGTCAATCAGGTAACTCTCGGTACCGGGCCTGCGGGCGACGAACAGCGCAATCGCAAGCTGCGGATGGTTGATGATGTCGTGGCAGCGCTGAGCGACCTGCGTCGCGAACACCTGAGTGCCATCCACCCGATAACCCACGGCGTAATGCTGGCCGTTGCCGTCATCGCGGGCGGAAAGCAGCAGCGGGCTTTCATCTTTCTTCTTGAACAGCGTCCAGCCGCCCAACGTACACGCGCTGAGAACGAGGCTGCCGAGAGCCAGAGCCTGGCGTCGCAACATATCAGTCACCGTCGTTGGCATTGAAGCCCAGTTGGATGCCCAACGCTTTGGCCAGCTCGCCTTCGTGCAGGCGGTGGACCACGTTGAGGCTGTCGTAGAACGCGTTGAGCTGCTGACGGCCTTCGTCACTGGCCAGCAAATCCACCAGCGGCGGCTTCAGGCCAGCCAGCAGTTTTCGACTGGCAGCGTAGGCGGCGTCAATCTTGTCGGCCAGTGGTTTCTGCTCGGCGGGCAGCAGACCGCGCAGGCCATGATTGTCGACCCCGGTCCAGACCGTTTCGGCGCTTTCGAGGCTCGCCTGCAAGCTGCTCAACGATGATTTGCTGCGCCATGCCTCTGCCTGGAACGGCTGCGGCACGCCTTTGCTTTGGCGACCCAGCGGGGTGCCGAGCTTCTTCTTCAAGGTGTCCAGCGCCGTGACTTGCACACGCAGCAATTCGGCGATGGCTTCGTGGGAATCGGCGTAGCGCGGGTTAGGAAACTTGCTCAGTTGAGCGAGCATGCCGTCGGCGGTGTTCCAGCCGTTGAGGATTTCTTCGGCCAGTTTTTTCTGCCTTTCGCCAATCGCCATCAGCAGAGGGCAGTAGCGGGCTTTTTGCTCGGCGTTGGCCATGTCGATGTCGGCGTCGAACAGGATGTATTCGTAAGCGGACAAGCCCTGCACCACGACGCTGGATTTGGTCAGTGCGTCGGCGCTGATCTGAGGCTGCGCGGTGAGCAGTTGCTCGACCTGGCGCCCGACGAGGTTCTTCTTGTCGGGCCAGAACTGCACTTGCCACGAGCGATTGCCCTCGGCCAACGGACCTATCAGCAGAGGTTGCAACTGTGCCCAGGCTTTTTGCGCGTGGAGGAAGTCGGCGCGCGCGGTCTCCAGATCGGATTTGCCTTGGCAGAACGCCAGCGCACTGACAGCCAATTGTCGGTCAGCGTCGACCCAACGGCTGTAGGTCGGCAGGATCACCTGCTTGGCGATGGCGGCGGAGGTGACGGCTTGCGGGTCCGAGGGCGCGCACGCACCCAACGCGAGTGCGGCGAGGCTGGTAAATAACAGCTTGGGTCGGAACATGCCCGGCTCCTTGGTGTAGAAAACAGTTAAAAAAAGATCCCGGAGAAACCCTTACAGCGAATTCAAAAACGCCTGTAACGCGGTGCGTTGTTCTGCGTCGAACGCCAGCACCTGACGTTGCGCAGCCTGCGCTTCGCCGCCGTGCCACAGCACCGCTTCCATCAGATTGCGGGCGCGGCCGTCATGCAAAAACTGTGTGTGGCCGCTGACGACTTTGGTCAGCCCGATACCCCACAACGGTGGGGTGCGCCATTCCTGGCCGCTCGCCTGGAACTCACTGAGGTTGTCCGCCAGCCCCTCGCCCATGTCGTGCAGCAGCAGATCGGTGTAGGGGCGAATAACCTGGTTGGCCAGTTCCGGCTCACTGGCGTCCGGGCCGGTGGTGAATTGCGGCGTGTGACATTGCTGGCACCCGGCTTTGTAAAACAGATTCTTGCCTTGCAGCACTTGCGCATCGCCCGCGTCACGTCGCGCTGGAACCCCGAGATTACGGGTGTAAAAGGTGATCAGGCGCAGGATGTTGTCGCTGACTTCCGGCTCACCCTCGGGGCCTTCGCCATTGGGGGCGTTGAGGCAATCGGTTTGCGCCGGCGTGCAGTCATCGGTCTTTTTCAGGCTGGACGTCAGGCCCATATCGCCGGCCAGTGCATGTACGTTTTGCTGATTGATGCTTGGCTGCGCGGCTTTCCAGCCGAAGCGTCCGAGCACGGTTTTCTGTTGCGCGTCGTCCCACACCCAATTGGCCCGGCCTGAGATACCCGTGCCCTTTTTGTCCTCAGGATCGGCGTTGGCCAGAATCGCTGACACGGGGATCGCCTCCAGCAAACCGAGACCGATCATCGGCGGTGCGATGCGTGCCGAAGTGCGAGCCTGTGGATGCATTGGGCCGTACCCCAACTGCGTGATGCGCAGGGTAGGACGGCGCAGGTGAATCGGCGTGCCGTCACGAAAGTGCAGCGTCATGACGTCGTATTCGACCCGCACCTTGCCTTCGGGGGCGACGCCGGGCACCGCCATGTCCTGTAGTTGAGTGCCGTAAACGGGGTCGGGCTGTAATCCGAGCTTTGCGATCTGTTCGGCGTATTCCGGGGCGTCGGGAATGGACAGCCGCACTAGCATCGACACTGCGTTGCTGTCGCCAGATGCGGGGGGGTGACCGCGGCCATCCTTGATGTGGCAGTTTTGACAGGCGTTGGTGTTGAACAGCGGGCCCAGCCCATCGCGCGCGGTAGTGGTGGAGGGCGCGATCACCCAAGGGCTGCGGAAGAAGCTGTTACCGACGCTGAAATCCAGACGTCTGGAGGGCGAAAGGTTGGCCGACGGCAGGGAGAAGGCGTTGTGATCAGACTTGTTCACCGTGGCGTCGCCTGCCGAGCGGTGTTCGCCCGGCTCAGCCTCGGTGAAACGCGGGGCGTCATCACACCCGCTAATGGCCGAGGCCACCAGCAGGAGAAGCATCAGACGAAACCGCGTGGTCATACACATCCTGCAACGGGCTGCAAATCAGGGCGAGCAAGCTTACCAGCCCGGCCTTTCATGAATAAGAGGGATTTGCGTTTAGCACCGCTCTGGCAACGTGTTGTTACCAATTAGTCAGTCAGGCCCGCTTCAGCACGTACACACGCCCTTTATGTCCAGCGTCGGGTTTTCGATGATCAACTGGATCAGATGCTGTTCACCCTGAACGACCTTGTATGAGCGGTAATCTCCGACCTTATCAAGCTGACGCTCGCGTTCGCGCACGGCCAGTTCCTTGGCACGTTCATCGCCATAGAGCTGGACCCGAAACGATTTGGTCACGCTGCTGCCGTTACGCAGGGTCGTGCGTGCCACCCAATACGCGACGCCGGTGTAACAGCGGTAGTGCACGCCCGGAAAGCCGCTGGTGTTGGTGCTAATCAAGCGCTGGCGAATGTCGCGGCTGAGCTTGGGCAAGTTGGCCAACATCAATTTATCGCGGCACGCGTCTGCGGCTTCGCGGGCAGGCACCGGCCCGCCATAACGCGAGAAAGAGAACAGGCGGTTGAAGACTTTACCGTCGCGATAAATTGTCACCTTCCAGGCTCTCGGCCCGGTTGCTCCGTTCAATAAGTGAATGCCGTAGTCGTTGTGATTAACGTCTTTGACGATGCGCCTTTTTCTGTCTTTTTTTGGCACTGGCTGTCTCCCTTCTGATGGGGTGGATCAAGAAAGTGCAAATCATCGACGGGCTAAATACAGCCTTCAATCCGACATCGGGCGATTGGGAAATGCCCTACGCAAGTTTGAGACGTGTCCGGTAATCACCAATGGGGGCGGGCATGACAGCCAATTTTCAGACAAAAAAAGCCGGCCCCGATGAGGGCCAGCTTTGGTTTAAACGTGACGTGTTGCGAGGGCGTACGCCGGGATCAGAACTCGTGATCGGCGTTGTCTGGGTTCAGGTCAGTGATGCCCAGTTTGCCCGCAGCCTGCTCGATGGCGCCGGTCTGTTTGACGAGCGCACCGATGGCGTCGCGCACCACCTGATTGCCTGCGGTATTGCCTGCGGCGATCAGTTGATCAAAGTGCTCACCCTTGTTGGCGTGGTCGACGATGACTTGCAGCTTGGCCTGAGTGGCGTCCAGGTCTGCGCGCACGGCGGTGTCGGTCGCTGCGTCGGCTTTGGCAACCAGCGAGGACAGGCTCGGGCCCGTGACTTTGGTGCCATCGACCCGGGTGTATTCGCCCAGGTAAACGTTACGGATGCCCAGGCCGTTGTAGAAGTGCGAGTTGTGGGTGTTGTCGCTGAAGCAGTCGTGCTCGTCTTCGCTGGAATTGGCTTCTAGCGCGACTTTCATGCGCTCGCCCGCCAGCTCGCCCAATGACAGGCTGCCCATGCCGAAGAGCATTTTGCGCAGGCCGCTTTCACCTGATTCGGCCTCAAGCGAGGCGCGGTAATTGTCGGCAACGCCGGGTTTCCAGTTGTTGACCATTTCTTCCAGGTCGCTGACCAGCAGATCAGTCACTGACTTCAGGTAAGCGCGGCGACGGTCATTGTGGCCGCCGGTACCGCCCTGGCCTTCGATGTAGTCGCTGGCCGGACGCTCGCCTGCACCTGCCTCGTTGCCGTGCAAATCCTGGCCCCACAGCAGGAACTCAATGGCGTGATAGCCCGTGGCGACGTTGGCTTCGGAACCGCCCAGCTCATTGAGGCTGGCGAGTTTTTCGGGGGTGATCTCTTTGACGTCGACCTTGTCTTCGCCGACCTGAACGGTGGTGTTGGCGATGATATTGGCGGTGGCGCCGGGGTTGCCCAGCGCGTGTTGGTAATCGGTGGCAACGTAGTCGATCAGGCCTTCGTCCAGGGGCCAGGCGTTAACCTGTCCTTCCCAGTCGTCGATGATGGTGTTGCCGAAGCGGAAGACTTCGCTCTGCATGTAGGGCACGCGAGCCGCAACCCAGGCGTCACGCGCCGCTTTCAGCGTTTGATCGTTCGGGTTGGCGAGGAAGGTATCGATGGTGGTGCGCAGGGTCTTGGCGGTTGATTCGGCGTCGCTGAACACGGCGAAGACCATGTTGGCGTAATTTGCGACCACGGCCTTGGTAGCGGCATCGTTGGTCTGGGCTGGCGGTGCTGCGGCCGGTGCTGTCGTCGCGGCGGCAGGGGCCGGTGTTGGCGCTGCAGCGGCGGGCTTGTCCTTACCCTCGCCACAACCGGCGAGCGAGATAGCAATGGCCAACAGACTAGCGGTAGCCAGGGGCATACGAATCATCACGGAATCCTGCGTCGAGAGAGTGAGACCGGCGGCATGCGCCAGAAAAAGCTGCGACATAATGCGAAAGATTTGCATTCTGTGTAAAGGCGATTTGCCCTGACGCGGGCGGGGAGGTATTTCAAGGTGTAACAGGGGTTTTCATCGGGATTACGTAGGGGGCTCTGTAGGAGCGAACTTGTTCGCGAGCCGATGGAGCGAGTTCAACAGGAAGACCGCCTCGCCAACAAGTTGGCTCCTACAGGGTTCAGCGAAGCCGTTTCACAAGACACCCATGTGCGTGCGCTCGGCCTGTTTCAAATACGCCAGCAATTCCCGGGCGGGCAGTGGCTTGCTGTAGAAATAGCCCTGACCTTCGTGGCAGCCTTCGGAAATGATGTACGCCTCTTGCTCGGCGGTTTCCACGCCTTCGGCAATCACCTGCATGCCCAGGCTTTTACCCAGCTGGATG
This sequence comes from Pseudomonas rosaeacicularis, assembly GCF_057128745.1. Taxonomy (NCBI): domain Bacteria; kingdom Pseudomonadati; phylum Pseudomonadota; class Gammaproteobacteria; order Pseudomonadales; family Pseudomonadaceae; genus Pseudomonas; species Pseudomonas rosaeacicularis. The sequence continues at coordinate 450,911 of NZ_JBSKHT010000003.1, read as the reverse complement.
ATCGCGCGCACGATGGTGGCGTCGTCATCATCATCGATCAGGTCCTGCACAAAGCTCTTGTCGATCTTGATCTTGTCCAGCGGCAGGCTTTTCAGATAGCTGAGCGACGAGTAACCGGTGCCGAAGTCATCAATGGCGATCAGTGCGCCGGAGCGTCGCAGGCTGAGCAAATGCTGGGCGGCGGTGCTGATGTCTTCCATCAAGCCGGTTTCCGTTACTTCCAGCTCCAGACTGCGCGGCGGCAAGCGGTAGATCTGCAGCAGGTTGTTCACCACGCGTGGCAGTTCGGCGTGGTGCAGCTGCACGGTCGACAGGTTAACCGCCATGCGCAAATCCATGAAGCCCTGATCGTGCCATTCGCGCAGCTGACTGCAGGCCTGATCCAGTACCCATTCGCCAATCGCGATGATCGTGCCGTTCTGTTCGGCCAGCGGAATGAACTGATCCGGGGGCACCATGCCATGTTCCGGATGCGTCCAGCGAATCAACGCTTCGACGCCGACCACGCGCTGATTGCGATAACTGATCTGCGGCTGGTACACCAGATGGAACTGATTGCGCACCAGGGCTTCGCGCAGATCCTTTTCCAGTTCGCGGCGGCGACGCATCTCGCTGTCGACGCTGGCGATGTAGAACTGATAGCGATTGCGCGACCGGGTTTTGGCCAGGGTCATGGTCTGTTCGGCCTTCTGCAGCAGCTTTTCAGTGCTGTCGCCGTCTTCCGGGAACAGCGTGATGCCGATGGTGGCGCGCAGCCTGATCTCCTGTTGATCAATTGCGAACGGCGCTTCCAGGTCATCGAGAATGTTCTGCGCCAGTTCGGCGGCTTCATAGGGTTGCTCGATGTCGGCTTGAACCAGCGCGAACTGATCGCCGCCCAGGCGTGCCAGCGAACCGAGGCGCCCACTATGGCCACGCAGCCGATCGGACAACGCCAGCAGCAGTTGGTCGCCGGTCTGATAGCTGAACTGTTCGTTGATGCCCTTGAAGTCATCCAGCCCCACGCACAACACCGCGACCCGATGCTGAACCTTGCCTGCGTCCACCAGAATTCTGTCCAGCTGCTGCTGCAATTGTTGGCGGTTTGGCAGCCCGGTGAGGAAGTCATATTCGGCCATGCGCAGCAGGCTGGTTTCGGCCTCATGACGCAGGTGGGTGTTGCGCTCGATAGAGGCCAGCAATTGATTGGCGGTATTGACCCAGATGCCCAGTTCGTTTTTTTCATGGCCTTTGAGCAGCGGAATCTGGTGCTCGCTTGGGCGGTCTGGGTTGATGTTGGTCAGGTGCTCGATGATTTTCGACAGCGGTTTGGTCAGCAACCAGTGATAAACCAGATACAGCACCAGCCCCATGGCGAGCGCGCGCAAAACGCCGGAGATAAAGATGATGAACGAGTTGGTGATGAAGCCCTCGCCGTAGGTGGCGGTGTCGAGAGTAATGCGCAGGTCGCCGTAATATTCGCTGTAGGGGCTGCGGCCTACTAGCTGGGTGGTAAAGCTGCGCTCCTGGCCAAGAATCAAATCGGTCAGCCAGCGGGTAGGGGAGGCGCTGAGGTCACGGGACTTTTCGGCGAGCAGGGTTTCATTCGGGTGGCCGATGGACGCCATGCGCACGGCTTTGTCCTGAAACAAGCCCTCGATAACCTGCATGCCCATCTCGCGGTCCAGGCTGTACACCGCTTGGGTGGACGGATCGCGAAACATATCGAGGATCCGCGCTGCATCGCTGGCTACGGCCTGCCGGGTTTTATAGGCGTCATAGACGATCTGGGCGCAACTGAGCACCACGCCAACGATCAATGCCGAAAGCAGTACTACGCGCAGCAGCTTCACCGACAAGCTGTTCTTGAGTTCCAGCTTCAAATGAGCATTCCTTCATCCATGCTGAGCGACTGACGAGGTGCGCGCTTTGGGGGAAAGCAAACCCGCAAATCAAGCTCCGTCGGGAACGCCTGATTCACCATTGTTCTTCGGACGTCACACTGCGCAGGCAGTCTGGCGATCATTACTGTGTCGGTCGGGATGTGGCTTTACTTGAGGCGCCTTGCATCGTTTTGAGTAGAAATTGATATTAGTCAGCTACCGTTTCGCGACAATACATAAACCACGAACAGAAGGCGAAAAAAAACCCGGACATGCCGGGCTTTTTTACAATCAGCGGTCACACGCTTACATCAAGCGGTGAAGCTTTTGCCTTCGAACTGCTCTGCAACGAACGACCAGTTAACCAGGTTCCAGAATGCTTCAACGTACTTTGGACGCAGGTTACGGTAGTCGATGTAGTAAGCGTGTTCCCAGACATCGCAGGTCAGCAGCGGGGTGTCGCCGCTGGTGATCGGGTTGCCGGCGCCGATAGTGCTGGCCAGAGCCAGGGAACCGTCAGCCTTTTTCACCAGCCAGCCCCAGCCGGAACCGAAGGTGCCGATGGAGGTTTTGCTGAATTCTTCTTTGAATTTGTCGAAAGAACCGAAAGCAGCGGTGATTGCATCAGCCAGTGCGCCGGTGGGTTCGCCGCCAGCGTTTGGCGCCAGGCAGTTCCAGTAGAACGTGTGGTTCCAGACCTGGGCTGCGTTGTTGAAGATACCGCCCGAAGAAGATTTGACGATCTCTTCCAGGGTCTTGCCTTCGAATTCTGTACCTGGGACCAGGTTGTTCAGGTTCACGACGTAGGTGTTGTGGTGCTTGTCGTGGTGGTATTCCAGGGTTTCCTTGGAAATGTGCGGTGCCAGTGCATCATGTGCGTACGGCAGCGGCGGCAATTCAAAAGCCATGGTAATTCTCCTAATCAGGTCAGGTTGCGGTGAGCGCAAGGCCGTTCACGGGCGGCCAGATAACACGCCGTCGAGTTTGTACTCTTTGCGGCGCAGGGTCCGGATCATAGCACCGGCCCCAGTGCTTAACCACGCAACAACTGTGTGGGATAGAGGTTCCAGAGCATCGGGGTGAAGATCATGAAGATTTTTGATTGGCGTTTGGAAGTTGATTAACACTTTCGGATTTGTTGGAGCGAGGCTTGCCCGCGAAGCTGCCAACGGGGTGAGCCTGACACAGCCACGTCTGAGCTTCGCGGACAAGTCGGATCGCCGCCCGCTCGCTCCGACAGGATCACGACGGGTCTAATCGATTTTTCGCGCTTTTTGAAAATTAATCTGTTCCTGGTCTGGCGCATTCAGGCCGAACGAATCAACTGCGCCGCCACGCTGAACATCATTACCGCTACCAGCAGATCAAGCAGCCGCCACGTGGCCGGACGCGCCAGCCACGGGGCGAGCCATGCAGCGCCGATGGCCAGGGTTGAAAACCACAACAAAGAAGCACTCGCAGCACCGGCCACGTACGCGCCGGGCACAGATTGTTGCGCGCCCAGGGAGCCGATCAGCAACACAGTATCCAGATAAACGTGCGGGTTGAGCAGCGTGACCGCCAGTGCGCTGAGCAATACCGCCCGGCGTGAACGCAGCCCCGCGCCTTCGCCCTGTTGCAGGCTCTGTCGCGAACACGCGCGGCGCAGCGCCTGCACGCCATACCACAGCAAAAACGCTACTCCGCCCCAGCGCGCCACGGCCAGTAAGGTCGGGTTTTGCGCCAGCACATTGGCCAGACCGAAAACTCCAGCCGTCACCAACAGCGCGTCACACACGATGCACAGCAGCGCGACGGGAAGGTGATGTTCACGGCGCAGACTCTGAGCCAGCACGAACGCGTTTTGCGTTCCGATTGCCATGATCAGCCCGAAAGCGACTAATAAACCGTTGAGATAGCTATGCCACATGAATTGTCGCTCCGGAGGTATCCACACAAGAATGTGGCGATTGTCCCGTCAGACGATGTATAAGAAAAACCAATATTGCTCATCGCTCATTAGGAAAACTGATGTTCGACTATAAGTTGCTTTCGGCGCTGGCGGCTGTCATCGAGCAGGCCGGATTCGAACGCGCTGCTCAAGTGCTTGGATTGTCACAATCTGCGGTGTCCCAGCGCATCAAGTTACTTGAGGCGCGCATTGGTCAGCCGGTGTTGGTGCGAGCGGCGCCGCCAATACCCACCGACATTGGGCGGCGCCTGCTCAATCATGTGCAACAAGTGCGTCTGCTTGAGCGCGACTTGCAAAGTGTGGTGCCTGCGCTCGACGGCGGCGGGATGCCAGAGCGCTTGCGCATCGCGCTCAATGCCGACAGCCTCGCGACCTGGTGGGCGCCGGCCGTGGGGGATTTCTGCGTGGAGCAGGGATTGCTCACCGACCTGGTGGTCGAAGATCAGGACGTGGGCCTCAAGCGCATGCGAGCAGGGGAAGTGGCCGCCTGTTTGTGTGGCAGCGAGCGTCCGGTGGCGGGGGCTCGCAGTTTATTATTGGGGGCGATGCGCTACCGTGCGCTGGCAAGCCCGGCGTTTATAAAGCGCTATTTTCCTGATGGCGTGGACCCGCTGGCGGTGGCGAAAACCCCAGCGCTTGTGTTCGGCCCGGATGACTTTCTGCAACATCGTTATCTGGCCTCGCTTGGCGTGGAGGACGGTTTTCAGCACCATCTCTGCCCATCGTCCGAAGGGTTTATTCGCATGATCGAAGCGGGAATGGGCTGGGGATTGGTGCCGGAGTTACAGGTTCGCGAACAGCTTGCACGTGGCACTTTGGTGGAGTTATTACCCGATCGTCCCATTGATGTGCCGTTGTACTGGCATCATTGGCGCAACGGTGGGCAATTGTTGACACGGCTTACCGAGCATCTGGCGAAAAATGCCGGGCAATGGTTGGTGCCGCTGCAAGCGCATTGAGCGTCAATCGTGATGAGCGAATGTGATGAGGTCAAACCTGTGGGAGCGGACCTGTCCGCGAATGCCAATGTACAGTCGACAGAGATGTATCGGACTGAAGAAAGCTTTCGCGGACAGGTCCGCTCCCACAGGGTTATCAATGGTTATGGAGCGGTAAATGAAGATTCTGGTCACCGGCGCGAGCGGCTTTATTGGCGGACGCTTTGCGCGTTTCGCTTTGGAGCAGGGCCTGAGCGTGCGGGTCAACGGCCATCGCGCCGAGGGCGTCGAGCATCTGGTGCGGCGCGGCGCTGAATTCATCCAGGGCGATCTGACCGACCCCGGTCTGGTGCTTCGCTTGTGCCACGACGTCGAAGCGGTCGTCCACTGCGCAGGGTCCGTCGGGGCGTGGGGCCGGCGTCAGGATTTCCATCAGGGCAATGTCCAAGTTACTGAAAATGTCGTCGAGGCCTGTCTCAAACAGCGCGTTCGACGATTGGTGCACCTGTCCTCGCCGTCGATCTATTTTGATGGCCGCGATCATGTCGGCATCAAGGAGGAACAGGTCCCAAAGCGCTTCAACAACCATTACGGGGCGACCAAGTATCTGGCCGAGCAGAAAGTGTTTGGCGCCGAAGAGTTTGGTCTGGAAGTCATCGCGCTGCGCCCGCGCATGGTCACCGGCGCAGGCGACACCAGCATCTTCCCGCGCTTGCTGAACATGCAGCGCAAGAATCGCTTGGCGATCATCGGCAACGGCCTGAACAAGGTCGATTTCACCAGCGTTCAAAACCTCAATGAAGCGATTCTCAGCAGCCTGCTGGCCGCGGGTTCGGCGTTGGGCAAGGCTTACAATATCAGCAACGGCGCGCCGCTCCCGATCTGGGACGTGGTCAATTATGTGATGCGACAGATGGAACTGCCGCAGGTCACGCGCTATCGGTCATACGGCCTGGCGTACAGCGCTGCGGCCGTTAACGAAGCCGCGTGCATGCTGTGGCCGGGCCGACCGGAGCCCACGCTGTCGAGGCTGGGCATGCAGGTCATGAACAAGAATTTCACCCTGGACATCAGTCGCGCTCAGTACTATCTGGACTATCAGCCGCAGGTCAGTCTGTGGACGGCTCTGGATGAGTTCTGCGGCTGGTGGAAAGCGCAACAGTGACGGCTGGCGATTCAGCCGTGCCGATAACCGTGGTTATACTGCCCCCATTCAGATTTAACGGCTTGCAAAGGGATATTCATGCGCAAAGATCCATACGATGACGTTGATGACATCCCCAACCTCAGCGCTAAAGACGATGACGAAGACTTCCTGCCGACGCCCGGCGCTCGTGACCGCACCACGGTCTACTCGCGGACCACGCCGGTGGTTAAGGTCAAAGCGCCGGGCACTGGCGCCTTATGGACGTTGATTGTCATCCTGTTCATCGCTTTTTGCGGACTGGGCTGGTGGAGTTACCAACAGGTTTCGCTGATGGAGCAGCAACTGGTCGCGACGCAGGAAAGCTTCGCGCGCATCAGTGAGGAAGCAGCGGGGCGGCTGCAGGACATTTCCGGCAAGGTCGTCGCCACAGAATCGTTCGCCAACAGCGGCGGGGAAGCGGTGAAGGCCCAGATCAAGCAGCTTCAAGACAAGCTGGACGAGCAAAACAAACAGCAGGAGGGCGTGGCCGGCGCTCAAGGTGGGCTGGATAAGCGACTGGAGCTGATCGCGACTCAAACCACCCAGCAGCAGGCGACCAATACGCAGCTGCAGGATCAGCTCAAAGCTGTGTCGGCTGAGCTTGCCGCCTTGAAAGCATCACTGCCGGACATGAAGTCGGCGCAGTCTGGCCAGGACAAGCTCGATGCAGAGATCAAAAGCGTGGCCGCTGACGTCGCGAATCTGAAAAAGAGCAATCCGGGCTCCGCGATCGACCGGCTTGAGCAGGACATGATCGTGCTCAAAAGCGAGCAGGAGAATCGCCCGGCAGCTTCGGCAGGCCCGGCGACCGCCGAGTACGACGCGTTTCGTGGCCAGGTGACGCGCAACATCAATACGCTGCAAAGCCAGATTCAGACGTTGTCGCAGAAAATTAACGCCAGGCCTTGAGCCCGGCCGAATCTGTAGGAGCGAACTTGTTCGCGAGACGTCGCACCTGATACTCCGCGCGTTTTTCTCGCCAACAAGTTGGCTCCTACAGAAGCGGACTTATCCTGCAAAAAAAGCCCCGACTCATCACTGAGCCGGGGCTTTTGCGTTTCAAGGCAGACCGATTACAGCGCTGGATAATCGATGTAGCCGACCGGGCCTTTGGCGTAGAAGGTTTCCGGGTGCGGCTCGTTCAACGCAGCGCCCTTGGCCAGACGTGCAGGCAAGTCCGGGTTGGCGATGAACGGAACGCCCCAAGCCACAGCGTCTGCTTTACCTGCGGCCAGCCACGCATTGGCGCTGTCCTTGGTGAACTTCTCGTTGGCGATGTAGGCGCCGCCGAACGCTTGCTTCAAGCGTGGGCCCAGGCTGTCGTCCAGTTCACGTTCGCGTGAGCACAGGAAGGCGATCTTGCGCTTGCCCAGCTCGGTGGCGACGTAGGTGAAGGTTTCGGCCAAGTTGTCGTCGCCCATGTCGTGAGCGTCGGCGCGGGGTGCCAGGTGCATGCCGACCCGGCCTGCGTCCCAGACTTCCAGCACAGCGTCGGTCACTTCCAGCATCAGGCGCGCACGGTTTTCTACCGAGCCGCCGTATTGGTCGGTGCGCGAGTTGGTGCTGCTTTGCAGGAACTGGTCGAGCAGATAGCCATTGGCGCCGTGAATCTCCACGCCGTCGAAACCGGCCGCTTTGGCGTTTTCGGCGCCTGTGCGGTAGGCGTCGACGATGTCAGCGATCTCGGCCATTTCCAGCGCGCGTGGCGTCGGGTAGTTGGCTTCTGGGCGCACCAGGCTGACGTGACCTTTGGCCGCGATGGCGCTCGGTGCGACCGGCGCTTCACCGTTCAGGTACATCGGGTGGGAAATACGACCCACGTGCCACAGTTGCAGCACGATCTTGCCGCCTGCGCCGTGAACGGCTTTGGTGATGTTGCTCCAGCCACGGACCTGATCGTTGGACCAGATGCCGGGGGTGTCCGGGTAGCCGACGCCCATCTCAGTGACGGAGGTTGCCTCGGTGATGATCAGGCCCGCCGAAGCGCGCTGAACGTAGTACTCGGCCATCATCGCGTTGGGCACACGGCCTTCGTCGGCGCGGCAGCGAGTCAGCGGAGCCATGATGATGCGGTTGTTCAGTTCCAGGTCGCCCAGCTTGATTGGGTCAAAAATAGTGGTCATTCAGGAAAACCCTCTAACAGTCAGTTCAAGGAAAAAGTCAGGGTAAAAATCAGTGGGTAGTAGCAGCCAGTTCGGCATTGCCGCGCTGACGGAAGTTGATCAAGGTCACCAGCAGTGCCAGGACAGCCAGCGCGGCGGCCGCCAGCGGTACGCGGGTCAGGCCGAAGCCTTGTTCGATGACGGTGCCGCCGATCCAGGCGCCCAAGGCGTTGCCGACGTTGAAGGCGCCGATGTTCAGGGTCGACACCAGGTTTGGCGCATCCTTGCCGAAGGTCACGACATTGATCTGCAGCGCAGGAACGGCGGCGAACGCGGCGGTGGCCCACAAGAACAGGGTGATTTCGGTAGGGATCAACGCAACGCTGGTCCAGGTCAACGCGGTGGAAACCACGGCCATGGCGATAAACACGCCAATCAGCGTTGCTGCCAGACGTCGGTCTGCCAGCTTGCCGCCGATAATGTTGCCCAGCGTCAGGCCCAGACCGATCAGCAGCAGCGTCCAGGTGATGCCTTTGGGCGAGACGCCGGTGACTTCACCCAGCAGCGGTGCGATGTAGGTGAACAGGGCAAACATCGATGCCGAGAACAGCGCAGTCATGCTCAGCGACAGCCAGATGCCGGCGCCTTTCAACGCGCCCAGCTCGGCGCGCATGTCGAGCTTTTCTTCGTCGCGCTTGGTCGGCAGGAAACGAATCAGGCCGATCAGCGCGATGACGCCAATCACCGTGACGGCGAAGAACGTCGAGCGCCAGCCAGCGTATTGGCCCAGCGCGGTACCGAGCGGCACACCCAGCACGTTCGCCAGGGTCAATCCAGTGAACATCAGCGCCACAGCCGAAGCGCGACGGTTGGCCGGAACCAGCCCCGCTGCCACCACCGAACCGATGCCGAAGAACGCGCCGTGGCACAGGGCCGTGATGATCCGGGCGAACATCAGGATGTTGTAATCAGCGGCCACCGCACACAGCAGATTGCCGATGATGAAAATGCCCATCAGCGTGACCAGCGCAGCTTTGCGCGGCAGTTTGGCGGTGGCCATCGCCATGAACGGCGCACCGATGGCCACGCCCAATGCATAACCGGTCACCAGCCAGCCAGCGCCCGGAATCGACACGCCAAGGTCGGAAGCCACTTCGGGCAGCAAGCCCATGATGACGAACTCGGTCGTCCCGATAGCGAAGGCGCTCAGGGCCAGAATGAGAAGCGAAAGAGGCACGTGGCGTCTCCTGAAAATGGGTGGGTCAGAGCTGTTCTGAAAGCTCTTTCAAAAACGCCTCAATGGCGTCGTCGTTACGTCTGAAGAAATGCCACTGACCGTACTTTTTGCTGCTGATCAGGCCGGCACGTTGCAAGGTCGCCAAGTGGGCGGAAATCGTCGACTGAGACAGGCCGGCACGTTGGTCGATCTGACCTGCGCAAACACCGTTTTCCAGCGAGTGCTCCTGATCGGGGAAGCACGCCTGTGGGTCTTTGAGCCAGTCGAGGATCTGACGGCGAACCGGATGAGCCAGGGCTTTTATTATTTCGTCGAGGTCGATAGGCATGTCGTTCTCAATATGAGGTTTAGCGGTATATCGCGATGGGGCGAACTTTATATTGGTAGTTCGCGATATACAAATATGAAGGCGTGCTAAGGACAGTGCGAAACGGTATATCGGGTTATATCGATATAGGCTCGTTCGGGAAATTGGCGTAGGCTCGAAGCGCAGTGGATTGGCACGTCGATGATCCTGTGGGAGCGGACCTGTCCGCGAAGACGTGAGTACAGTCGCCACTTCTTATCGCTCGAACCTTTTGTATTCGCGGACAGGTCCGCTCCCACGGCATCGGGTATTTTCAAAAAATGCGGCAATTTCCAACAGGTAATCCATGAACTACCTCGCCCACCTCCATCTCGGCGGCCAACGCCCTGAGCAGTTGCTCGGCAGCCTGTACGGCGATTTCGTCAAAGGGCTGCTGCCGGGACGGTTCCCTTTTGAGATCGAGCAAGCCATCCGCCTGCACCGTCGCATCGACGCTTTCACCGACACTCACCCGCTCATCAAACAAGCGCTGGGCCGTTTCCCGGCAGAGCGTCGTCGTTACGCGGGGATCGTGCTGGACGTGTTTTTTGATCACTGCCTGGCGCGAGATTGGCAGCACTACGCCGATGGGCCGCTGGACGCGTTCACCGACAACGTCTACCGCGTGCTGGCCGACGAACCGCAATTGCCCGAGCGCCTGGCGTTCATCGCGCCGCGCATGGCCGCGCAGGACTGGCTGGGTTCGTACCGGGATTTTGAAGTGGTGGACGATGCGCTGGCCGGCATTGCCCGGCGCTTGTCACGCCCCGAAGGGCTGGCAGGCGCGATGCAGGAACTGCGCGGGCTCTACCAGCCGTTGAGCGAGGATTTCAAAGAGTTTTATCCACAGGTTCAAGCGTTTGCTCAAGCCGCTTTGGATTCAGGACGCGACACCACGGCCTGAGGGATCTCGCCGAACAAGGCCACTTGCACCGCCTGCTGAGCTTGGAACGCCAACGCCGCGCGTTCTTTGCCCAAGGTTTCGATCGGCGTCAGCAACTGGATATGCACATCGCCCTGTTCATTGGCGAACAGCCGACGCAGGTGCGACAGCAGGTCGTCATCCCCAATGAAAGGAGCAATCGGATCAGGTTTGCCGTCGCGCAAATACTGAATCGCCACCGGTTGAAGCGCGACGCCGGTTTCCACCGCGCTGGACAGCAGCCGCCCGTGGAAGGTACGCAGGCTGCGGCCGTCAGTGGTGGTGCCTTCGGGGAAGATCATCAGCGGATGATTGCCCAACAGATGTTGGCCGATCTGCTTTTGGATGAGTTTGCTGTCGCCCGAACCGCGACGAATGAACAGCGTGCCTGCTTTGAGTGCCAGCCAGCCCGCAACCGGCCAGGTCCGCACTTCGGCCTTGGACAGAAACGACAGCGGCGCGAGCATGCCCAGCAGCGGTATATCGGTCCACGACACATGATTGCTGACCCACAGCATCGGCCGTGTCGGCAGTTGCCCGCTGACGGTGACGCGAAACGGCAGCGCTCCAGCCAGATGCGCCATGAACCAGCTGCTCCAGCGTTGCCGACGGGCCATGGAATGACCGATCCGCAGGCGTTCCATCAGCGTAAAGGCGCCAGCGATGGTCAGCCCCAGCGCGATGACCCACAGCACCCGTGCGACGCGCGCATAGCTGCGCAACCGGCTCATTACACCGCTGCCTTGAAGTGACGGGCGTAACGCGGGCACAACTCGTCGCGCTTGAGAAGGATGAAGACGTCGGCCACCTGGAAATCTTCGTCCCAGCACGGCTCGCCGCAGATCTTCGCGCCCAGGCGCATGTAGGCCTTGAGCAGCGGTGGCATTTCGCAGATCACGTTGTTGGGCAGATCAAGATTGGGCAGCGGGTTTTTCGGTTCGGCGCGCAGGTTTTCGGTGCACAGATAACGTTCGCGCAGGCGCTGCATGATTGCGTGGGCCTGAATCCCGCCGTCCTGCATCGGGATGCTGGCGCAGCCCATCAAGTAGCTGTAGCCGCCTTCGTTGAGGATCTCGGCCAACTCGCTCCACAACACCGCGATGGTGCCGCCGTTGCGGTAGGCCGGGTCGACGCAGGTGCGGCCCAGTTCGAGGATCGGGCCCTTCAGATGGCTGAGGCCGTGGAGGCTGAATTCTTCTTCGCTGTAGAACTTGCCCAGCGTGCTGGCGGCCTTGTGGTCCAGCAGGCGGGTGGTTGCGACCAGTTGCCCGGTGGCCAGATCACGTACGCCAATGTGGGCGCAATGTACGTCGTAGTCGTCGATATCAAGACCCAGTTCGGCACCCTGGAGTTTGGCGTTGAACTCACCACTGAACACGCTGAACCGTAAAGCCTGGGCTTCCTGCAGGGCTTTGCTGCCAATCAGGCGTTCGGCCTGAAGTCGTCGGTCTGCGCGGGTGTCTCGAATGCTGGCGATCTGAGTCATGCGTCGTCTCCGTGGGCCAGCCGTGGAGTAAGGGCTGGTCGACTGTATGGTTTGAACCATTGCTTCACAGATGCAGGCTATTTAGGGGCGATGTCACCACCATTACGCTTTGGTGATGGTTGCGTGACATGGGCCGGTGACGCAGCGATGCTCGGCGCGCGAAAGAATGGACGCGGTACATTCGATACGTTGCGTCGTCAGCTTCGCGGGCAAGCCTCGCTCCAACGAGGATCTGGGCACCGCTGAAATCGGGGGATGGCGCAAAACTTGTTGGAGCGAGGCTTGCCCGCGAAGCTAACGACGGGTTTTTTCAGATGTACCGCGTCGGGCCTTCTCGCCAACAAGTCGGCTCCTACTGAATCCATGGCTTGTCATGAATCGCTGCTACGGTTTTCGAAGTCCTCTCCAGAGATGTTTCCATGGTCCGCCGTCTGTCTCTGTTCCTCGCGGTATTTCTGATTGCCTTTTCAGCCACCGCCCAACCCTGGCCCGGCGAGCACTGGGCCGCACAACCCGCAGCCACAACCCCGGCGCTGGCAGACCTTGAGCATTACGCCTTCCCACCCCGAGACGATCAGACCCGCAAGGGCATCCGCACCGATGCGTTGCTGGTCATCCGCGACGGCGAAATCATCTACGAGCGCTACGCCGCCCCAACCAGCGCAGACACGCCTCACCTCACTTGGTCGGTCAGCAAAAGCGTGATGGCGACAGTGCTGGGCGTGGCGTACGGGGAAGGGCGCTTCAAACTGGATGACCCGGTGACGATGTTTTACCCACCGTTCAGTGCCCATCCCGACGTGAGGATGCAGGACTTGCTGCACTGGGCGTCCGGGCTGGACTGGCAGGAAGACTACGAGTACGCGCCGCTCAATTCTTCGGTGGTGGCGATGCTCTACACCCGAGGGCGCGGGGACATGGCGCGCTTCACCGCCGAGCACAACGTCGCCAGCGCGCCGGGCACCTCCTATCGCTATTCCAGCGGCGACAGCACGGTATTGGCGGCGGCCCTCAAAAACATGGTGGGCGACAAGGCGTACCCCGACTATCCGTGGACTGCGCTGTTCGACCCGCTCGGTATCAAAAGCGCGACGTGGGAAACCGACACCACCGGCACCTTCGTCGGCTCGTCTTACGCCTACATGACCGCCCGGGATCTGGCGCGCATCGGTTTGCTGATGCAGCGCGGCGGTCGCTGGCAAGCGCATCAATTGCTGCCCAAGGCCTGGGTCGATTTCAACCTCACGCCCTTCACTCAAAGCGCGCCATTGCCAGCCAATGAAGTGCCGGGGGGCCAGTGGTGGCTCAATCGCCCGAGCACCCGTCAGGCAAGCCCGTGGCCCGATGCTCCGCAGAATACGTTCGCTGCGCTTGGGCATTGGGGGCAAGCGATGTATGTGATTCCTGACGCTAAGCTGGTCGTCGTGCGTTACGCCGATGATCGCGACGCCACCTTCGATCACAACCGGTTACTCAAGCTGGCGCTGGCCGCGTTCAAACAGGAGGGCAGGCCATGAGCCCAGGTTCTGGCGTTCTGCGTCTGCGTCCCTTGAGTCGTGTGCTAATCATCATCGCAGTGGCGCTGGCCGCTTTGATCTGGCAATACCGCATCCAGCTCCAGGCCTTTCCCGACATCATCAGCGCCTACACCGCCAAGGAATATTGTTCGTGCCGCTACGTGATGAACTACCCGGCCGAGTACTGCCGTGCTTACGTAAAGCAGTGGCTGCCCAGCGATGTGCAGGACGATGAAAGCAACAGAACGGTAAGCGCCAATGGTCTGGGCCGCAGCAACAGCGCGGCATGGATCGGTGCGCGACAAGGCTGTCGATTGCTGCCTCCCAAGCCGTAATACGAATCCCCCCGAACATAGCGGTTTGCCAGCGGTCAGACAGGCGGATAAGGTTGCCCCAATTGCTCATCTGGAGTTTGCATGCCCACCTTGATCTGCCCACTGCCGCGATGCACCTCGCTTGCTGACGTCGCCCCCACTTGTTTAGCCACAGCAGCAGCGCGCTGATATGGCCGGTGCGATTTTTCCATGGCGTGAAGAAAACAAGTTCGAGCTGTTGATCGATGGCCCTGCGTTTTTCCCGCGCATGATCCAGGCCATCGAGAAAGCTGAGCAACAAGTCGAGCTTGAGTTGTACCTGGTGGAGGCGGGGCTGTGCGCCGAGGCAGTGGTTCAGGCCTTGGTGGACGCTGCCAAACGCGGCGTCATCGTGCGCTGCCTGTTCGATGATTTCGGCTCGCTGGCCTTTACCCTCGGCCTGCGTAATCGCCTGACCGAAGCAGGCGTTATCCTGCGGTTTTATAACAAGGTCAACTGGCGGCGCGGCATTCGTAATTTCTACCGCGATCACCGCAAGCTGCTGCTGGTAGACAAGCAATTGGCTGTGGTGGGCGGCACCGGCGTAACGGACGAATTCTGGCGACCCAACCATGACACCAGCGAATGGCATGAGGTGATGGTCGAGATACGTGGGCCGCTGGTCATCGACTGGCAGGCGCTGTTTGATCGTCAGTTTCACGCCAACCAGCGGCGTACAGCCTGGCGTCCGGCGCAAAACTTCGGCTTACCGCGTCTGCCGCCAGCGCCTGTGATTGGGGAGGGGCTGGGACGCGTGGCCTATGCCGATGCCCGTCAGCATCGCGATATCCTGCAATCGCTGGTGCGCGCGCTGAACAGTGGCAAGCAACGGATCTGGCTGGCGACACCGTATTTTCTGCCGACCTGGAAAGTCCGGCGTTCGCTTAGACGCGCCGCCGCCCGAGGCATCGATGTGCGGCTGCTGCTGACCGGCCCGCGCACCGACCATCCCTCCGTGCGCTACGCCGGTCATCGCTACTACCCGCGTCTGCTCCGCGCCGGCGTGAAAATCTTCGAATACCAGCCGTGTTTCCTGCACCTGAAAATGGTGTTGATCGATGACTGGGTGAGCCTGGGCTCCTGCAATTTCGATCACTGGAATCTGCGCTTCAATCTGGAAGCCAACCTCGAAGCGCTGGACCCGGCGCTGACCCTGGCGGTCGCCCAAAGCTTCGAAAAGGACTTTGCGGTCAGCAATCTGGTGAGCCTGGAAGACTGGAAAGCCCGACCCCTGTGGCGCCGGGTGCAACAGCGGGTATGGGGCTGGCTGGACCGGCTGGTGGTCAACGTGCTGGATCGGCGGGGGTGAGTGTTCTGCAGGAGCGAACCTGTTCGCGAGAAGATATATCTGGCTCACCGCGTGAGTCTCTCTCGCCAACAAGTTGGCTCCTACAGGTGAACCCCAGCCACCCGTTGTAGTACTACGCTGTTACCCACCGGTGTCGATGCGCCTCAATACTTGGCCACATCAGACAACCACTCACCCGGAGGACAGCGGTCATGGCGGCAAAGAAAATTCTTATGCTGGTCGGCGACTACGTCGAAGATTACGAAGTCATGGTGCCGTTCCAGGCGCTGTTGATGGTCGGCCACACCGTGCATGCGGTATGTCCCGGCAAGAAGAAGGGCCAGACCATCCGTACGGCGATTCACGACTTCGAAGGCGACCAGACCTACAGCGAAAAACCCGGCCATAACTTCGCCTTGAACTTCAGTTTCGAGGACGTGAAGTCCGCTGATTACGACGCTTTGGTAGTGCCCGGTGGTCGCTCGCCGGAATACCTGCGGCTGAACGAACAAGTCCTGCAGCTGGTGCGTGAGTTTGGTCGCGACGGTAAGCCAATCGCCGCGGTTTGCCACGGTGCACAATTACTCGCGGCGACGGATGTGCTCAAGGGCAAATCTTGCAGCGCTTACCCTGCCTGCGCACCGGAAGTCCGACTGGCGGGCGGCGAGTACGTCGAGATCGGCATGGATGAAGCGCACACTGACGGCAATCTGGTAAGCGCTCCGGCATGGCCTGCACACCCGGCCTGGCTGGCAGCGTTTTTGAAAGTGCTGGGTACGCAAATCATTTTGTGATGGCGCAGATTCTGTAGGAGCCAACTTGTTGGCGAGGTTTAACCCGGTGTGTCAGGCAAGTCGTCTCGCGAATAAATTCGCTCCTACAGATTGATCAGGAGGTTTAACCATGTGCGAACTCTACGTAAAAGCAGACCCGATTCTTTACGAGTCCCGCTCGCGCTCACTGCGCATTTGCGGCGTGGTCACGACGTTGCGTCTGGAAAATCAGTTCTGGGACATCCTGTCCGAGATCGCTGGGCACGACGGCATGACCACCAATCAGCTGATCAGCAAGTTGTACGAAGAAGTCATGGACTACAGAGGCGAAGTCATCAATTTCGCCTCGTTTTTGCGAGTGAGCTGCATGCGCTACCTGAGCCAGCACAGGACCGTTGCCACGCCGCTGAGTCTGGTACGCGGCGTCTCGGCGATGACCGATACGGTGCTGGCGACAAGGTGATCAGTCCTGATCACCCGTCGAGAATTAGCTTTGTGTTTCACAGGTCACTGCGAGCTTCTTTGGCGCCCTTATTGCGGCGTGTACAAATGTTTGCTCGCCAGCTTGAAGTGTGGGGCGTCGCTGAACGGACCATGTTTGTGACCGAATACCCGCTTTAACACCGAGATTTTGGTGACGGGAGCGGTCGTAGCGCCTCCGTGTAATTTGCCGCTGACTCTGGCGGGCCCTTGCAGCGTGGCGACCCCGAGCAGGTGAATCTTGCTTCGGTATGCCTCGACCGGTCGCTTCAGCACGTTGGCAACGTTCTGCGCCGCTCCGGTTTTTCCCGCCCAGCAGGCCAGCAGCACGATTTTCTGTCCCTCCGGATAGCCCATGGCGGCCAGTCTTGGCGCGATGAGATGAGTCGCGACGTTGATTGCCGAGTCGGCGCTGCCTTGAGCATTCATGAGCTGGCCAAACGGGCTGCCGTGGGTGACGAAGGCTGCGTAGTCGTCATCCCAGAGCCGTTCGATGAACGCAACGTCACTGCTCCCCGGTTTTTTCTCGAACAGGACGTCAGCCTTACCGATTCGGTGAGCGACCCGAGGCGAAGCGGGTGCTGCGGCCAGACGCGATCCTGCGCGGCCCGAGCCACGTGCGGCGCGGGCCGACAACCTGCTGGCGGCGGCTGGCGCCATTTCCAGCCCCACTCCAAACAAGCCAGTGCCCAACGACACCCAGCCCAGAATGCTTGCGGCTTTTTCGTCGTGGCCGGTCGCTTCCAGAATCATCGAGGCGACGCCCGTGCCCAGCGAGATGGCGCTCAGGGTCGCCGCGCTGATGGCCATGGCGCCACTGGCGGTCAGCGCCGAGAAGCCAACCGCATACAGCGATGCAATGGCCGGTGACGCAGCGCCAAAGCTGGCAACCATGGCCGCCACGCCCAGTGCGATGCCCAGACCGCCCGTAAGCCAGGTCGACCAACTGTGGCCGTCCGGGTCAACGCGGTTGACCGGATCCCCGCCGCAATAAGCGTAAGGATTCAAACCGCCTCGTCCGAATGGGCTTTCGCTGTCGGGGCTGAGGAAGCACATCAGCACTGGATCATAGGGACGATAGCCGCCCGGGATCAGCCAGCCGGTGAAGCCATCGACGCGTTCACCGGCAAAGCCGAACGGGCTGCCAGAATGATCACGGGGTTCTGCGCCGTGAGCGGTATACGAACGTCTGCGTAACTGACCGTTGTCCTCGATACGCACGCTGCCTTGGCCGTCCGTGCCTAGCAGGGTGGTCTTGCGCACACCGGCGGCGAGCTTGCTCAGCGCAAACAGCGAACTGCCCTCTGCGATCAGGCTCAAGGTCTCATCGCCGCACTGCTCATGGGTCAGTTGTCCGCTGCTGAAGAAGCTGCGGGTCAGCGTGTCGTCGATTGTTCGGTCGGTCAGGTTGCCTGCGGGATCGTAGGCGTATTGGCAGGTTTTTCCCTGATAACTGACGCTGGCCAGCCGGTCCTGCGCATCCCAGGTGATAAGGCGTCCGAGGCTGTCTTCGATCAACCGGCCGCAGGCGTCGTAGTGCAGGTCGATGCGCGCCGGCCAAGAGGGGTGGGTGTGGGTGATCTGTATCACTTGCGTCGGATCAGTCGCGGCATAGCTGAACAGGGCTGTGTCTTGCGTGCCGTCGGCGAACTCGCTGATCACCTGCTGATAGCCATCCAGCGCATTGAGGGCAAATACCTGGCGCACGATGCGGTTGCCGAAGGGGTCGGTGGGTGCCGCGATGGCGTTGGCGGTGTAGAGAATCAGTCGGCTGCGAAGATCGTAGGCGTAGGTTTCCTCGCCTTGCTGAGCGCCATCGTTCCAGCTGCGCGAAATCACCTGATCCAGCGCCGAGTAGCCCAAGGACTGAACAAGGGTCTGCTGTTCGCCGTCTGTCGTCACCTCAAAAGTGCAACTGTGCTCACGGCCGAGCGTGTCGTACGCCAGGGTTTTAACCATTCGCTGACCACTGAGCCCGTCTTGGGTCGTGACCGAGGCTGGACGCGAAAACGCGTCGTAGGTGACGAATGTCTGCGTGGCACCGACGGTCAGTTGTTGCAAGCGGCCAAAGGCGTCGTATTGGTAGTCGTGGGTTATGCCGGACGCATCGTCAAAAGCGACCAGCAAACCGTTGAGCGAGTGGCGCCACGCAGTGGTGTGCTCTTGATCATCGACCGCCCACGTGTCCCGGTCAGGCAGGCCGGAAGCGGTGTAGCTCCAACGCTGTTGTCCGAGTTCTCCGCTGGCCGATACCTGCTGCGCCAGTCGTGGGTCATAGACGATTTGATGTGCGTTTTGGTTTTCCACCTTGACGCTGAGCAGTTGGTTATCGAGTTGTGGCTCATAGGTGAAGTCGATGCGTTTGCCATCGGGCAGCGTGTTGGCCCCAGGCGGCAACTGGCCGGTGTGGTAATGAAAGCGGGTGACACGCGTGCCGCTCTGGACAGTGCGTTGCCGACCCAGGCCATCGAAGGTCTGGCGACCGATAATCTGAGCGGCAGAAAGGGGAAGGTTCGTGCTCATGTTTGTGCCTCCTTGGCGGGTGTAACGCTGACGGTCTCTGGATGCTCCGCATCGCTGTGTGGCGCATACGTCCAGCTGATGAGCGTGCCGTCAGGCAGTTCGCGCTCGACCACACGCGAATAGGTGTCGAAGCGAGAGCGGGTGACGATGTCGGCTTGTCCATCGATCTTGATGCGTTCCTCGATCACGCGATCCAGGCCATCACGAACCAAGAGCGTGGTGCGGATCAGGCGGTCCGTTTCGTCATACAGTTCTCGCTGAGCCAGGCTTCCTGCGGTGTTGTTCAGGGACACTGTGCGGGGGCCGAGTCGAGTACCACTTTGTTGCCACTGCTCGGTGCAGCGCATCACCGGGTCATGACGGGTATGGGCGATCACCCCGTCCGGCGTTTCAATCTGGGAGACATTGCCCCAGTCGTCATACCGTTTGAGCGTGCTCAGCGCTAACGGCTGATCGATCCCGGGCAGCCAGTCCTGCCGAGTCTGCGTGATGTCTCGACCTTGTGCATCGTAGGCGGTGCGCGCGATTTCGCGGAATACGCCCGGTGCGTGGTCCAGGTCTTCCAGTTCCACCCGTATGGTCCGTCCCGCGCCGTCGAGCCAGCTGCGGCGACGTTGACCGGTCA
Organism: Pseudomonas rosaeacicularis; assembly: GCF_057128745.1. Classification (NCBI taxonomy): domain Bacteria; kingdom Pseudomonadati; phylum Pseudomonadota; class Gammaproteobacteria; order Pseudomonadales; family Pseudomonadaceae; genus Pseudomonas; species Pseudomonas rosaeacicularis. The sequence goes on along the minus strand of NZ_JBSKHT010000003.1, from coordinate 431,322 downwards.
CGTCCGTTTGCTCGACCAGAACAGCATTTGCGCCGTCGATTGAATGGCCTTGGAGGTCGGATTGTGCGATGGCGTACCGAGCAGTTTTCACAGCCTCATACGGGCTGCCCTGAGCAACAACCGTTCGCACCACACGGCCAAGCGCATCGTATTGGTAGCCGGTGCGCATGCCGGTTTCATTCTGCTCGTAAGTCGTCAGTCCGCTGAAAAGCGATTGGGCGCTGCTGCTGGTGGAGCGGTTTTGCGGGGTGTTTTCAAATCCGTCGACAGTGACGTGCGTGATCAATTGATTTTTGCTGATCTCGTACCGATATGAAGTGGTCGTAGCTTTGCCATTGAGTGTATTGACCGAATGAATCTGGCGGCCATGGTGAGCGTCGCCGGTATCCGCATAGAGCTGCCGGGTGATTTCGATGACCTGATCATTGGTGGTGTCATGTGCCTGCTCGCTGACCACGACGGTATGGGGCGGTCCGTCTTGCAGCAGTGATTTGAGGGTTTGGTAGCTGTAAGTGATCGCGATCACCGCCGCCTCGGTCCCTGTCGGGCTATTGCCGCCGGCCGGGATAATCGTCTTTTGCTTGAGATATCTGACCATGCCAAGCCCGTCGGCCGGGCACCCCTCAGTGGCCGTCGCCGGGTAGTACTCGCTGCGTTCCTCCACACCGCTGGGGTAACGAATGAACAAGACATTGCCGTACTCGTCATAACGGGATTCGGTTTGCTCGGTGCGCTGAGCATTGGGCTTGCTGTGATCGATGTAGGTGGTGATTGTTTTGTGAGGCAGTTGGCACCACGCAGGTTGCTGCTCCCAGGTCAGATGGGGATCGATTCCATAGGTGGTGCTGACACGAACTTCACACTGGCGATGGGTCGATACTTCCTGGATCTGCAGGTGAAACCTGTTCCAGGTTCGAGTGATGGTGGCGAGCAATTGGTCATCGCGATCGCGCTGGGTTTCGACGACCTCGTACTCATAGTCACTTTCGACCTGATAAAGATTGTCGCGCCCCTGCTGCCAGTCGAAACGCTGGTCGCTGCCGAAGCCCAGAAAGTTGCGCTCGCCAATCCATTGATAGGTCCGATACAGCTCACCACCCGGCTGCCCTGAGGAGTGTGTCCAGCTCGCAACCCGAGGCAGGGATTGAAACGGTGCGTCTTCTGGCATTCGGTGGCCGTGCTCGCCTGTTGCCCAGTTCACGCTGTCCCAGGCTCCCAAAGGGCCGGAAAGTCCGTCCGGGCACAGCCAGTCGGCACCAGGCGCCACCGGGTATGTTTCATAGGAGAAAGCAAACGGCTGATCAATCTCCGGCACAAAAACATCACTAAGCCGATCATTACTCAACATCAGGCGCAGGGTGCTGCGGGCCTCTTCTTGGTCGGGATTGCTGATGACGTGCACTTCGCCTTCTTCGCGCACGATCTGCAGCAGCGTTCTGGTTTCATCGCGAATGGCGTCGACGATGCATTGACCGTTTTCGATGGGCAGCCAATCGACAAACACCCGCCGTCCTTCGGCTGTGCGCAGCTCGGCGAGGTAGTAATGACCGTTTTCCTGCTGTGTGAGGATTTCGCTATCGCCGGACTTGAGGTCCACACGGAAACTGGTCTCGCTGATCCGCGTGACCACCAGTGATCGCAGCTTGTAGTCGAGAAACACCAGTTTGCCGCCAATGCTGAGATCGGAGTTATCCCAGTCCACGGCGAACTGCTCTCCCGAGGTCAGACGCAGTGACGTGGCGTCCGGGTCAAGGGACAGCTGTGACAGATTAAGCGCCCAGCCGAGGCCGAACCCTCTGTTCTGCGTCGAGCCCATGCTGCTGAAGGCCAGGGTTGGCGTCAGTGCAGGTCCCGCCAGGTTGTTGGCCGGCGGCAGCGGCAGACTCATGGCAAGGGTGAATTGCCCGGTTCTCGGGTCGACTCCGGTTTTGACGAAGCCCAGATAGTTGCTGGCTTGGGAGTGAATTTCGTGCGTTGACATGATTTACCTGCTGGCGTGTTTGGCAATAAAGGCGCGCGGCGAGATAGCCCGGAATCACAGCCAGGGTTTATCCGACCGCACGTCTGGATCGTTTGAAGGGGTCAGCGGGTTTCAGTCAAAACGCTTGAAACCGATACGGTTGCCGTCGTCGGTTTGAGTGAATTCAATTTGTCGTTCATTACCGTACTGGTCAAAAACGCTCCAGATGCTTCGCTCCGATTCGTCTTCCGGCCTGTTGTAAATAAATTCGTCAGTCACCGTGCGAAGCAGATTCATCTGGCCTGCCCGGTGGTTCAACGTGACGGTGCTCGTGCCGAGGGTGACGTTTCGTTTAGGGCTGATCTCGAACGCGTAATGAGTTCGCCATGTGGCAATAGTGCTGAAATTTTCTCCCGTCCTCGTTGTGTGGCAATGACGGTAATACCAGTCCTCGTTATGAAAGTCGTTCCAGGACTCGCTGTAGTACTCGCTATGCGGAGCAGATTTGACAATTCGAAGTTTGGGGTTTTTGAATTTAAAAAAGTAAATGTCGATATCGGTAACACCGGTCCTCAGCGCATTCTCGGCATTGAGTTCAAAGTCGCTTTCTTCGTAACGCAGCGGGGTAATCGATTCCACAGTGATTGAAGAGTTGAACGAACCGCCATCGGTAACATGATGCGTGTTGCCGTCTTTTGAGATGCAGGCATAAATCTGATCTATCGAGCCACCGCCGCGCGACGACGAAATATAGAACCGCTTGCGTCGCACCGGCCCATTGAGCTCCAGATTGCTGGGCGGTGAACCGGTATCTGCGTAGTACTCATAAGCGGCGTCCCGTTCAGACGAAGCCTTGAGCTGTCCACTGAGTTCTCGATAGACACCGTCATCATCAAGCGTGACCAATGCAATCGAAGCCAGTTGTGCGTCGGTGATCGTTCCGCCGTTACGCGGGGCTACCGTTACAGTGGCTTCCAGCTGCTGGCGGCCATTGCCAAACACCCGGTTGGTGCTGGAGGTGATGTCGATTTTGAATCGGCTGAGCCAGGTATTGGCTGTGTTCGAGATATTCATAATTCCATCCTTGGGTTGTGAATGGAGTCCATTGAATAGCGTTGCGATGTTGCGGGGGAAATACATATTTATCGTGGTTGCCCGACCTTGTTTCCTGTTATGTACGGATGTTGTGGAGTGCAGCGCAATAAAAAGCCCGGCACAGTGGCCGGGCTTTTCGGGTGTTTCTGACGAAGGACTTACTGCACTTCTACTGCCAGACTCTCACTGATCTTCTTCTGCCAGATAGCAGGACCTGTGATGTGTACCGACTCACCTTTGCTGTCTACTGCAACCGTCACCGGCATGTCTTTGACCTCGAACTCATAGATCGCTTCCATGCCCATCTCAGGGAAGGCCAGCACTTGTGATTTCTTGATCGCCTGAGCGACGAGGTAAGCAGCGCCGCCGACGGCCATCAGGTAAACGGCCTTGTAGTCCTTGATCGCTTCGATGGCAGTCGGGCCGCGCTCGGATTTGCCGATCATGCCCAACAGTCCGGTTTGCTCCAGGATCTGGCGGGTGAACTTGTCCATGCGCGTGGCGGTGGTTGGTCCAGCAGGCCCCACGACTTCATCGCCCACCGGGTCGACCGGGCCGACGTAATAGATGAAGCGACCTTTTAGATCGACCGGCAGGGTTTCACCCTTGTTGAGCATCTCGACCATGCGCTTGTGCGCGGCGTCGCGACCGGTGAGCATTTTGCCGTTGAGCAGGACGGTTTCGCCCGGCTTCCAGCTCTGCACGTCTTCAGGGGTCAGGGTGTCGAGATTGACGCGACGGGCAGACGGGCCAGCTTCCCAGACGATTTCCGGGTAGGCATCCAGCGGGGGCGCTTCCAGGGAAGCCGGGCCGGAACCGTCGAGCACAAAGTGCGCGTGACGGGTGGCGGCGCAGTTAGGGATCATGCACACCGGCAAGGACGCCGCGTGGGTCGGGTAATCCATGATTTTGACGTCGAGCACGGTGGTCAGACCGCCCAGGCCCTGAGCGCCGATGCCCAGTTGGTTGACCTTCTCGAACAGCTCGATGCGCATTTCTTCGATACGGCTGGACGGGCCACGCTTGATCAGGTCGTGAATGTCGATGGACTCCATCAACACTTCCTTGGCCATCACCGCGGCCTTTTCAGCCGTACCGCCGATGCCGATGCCGAGCATGCCCGGTGGGCACCAGCCCGCACCCATGGTCGGTACGGTTTTCAGCACCCAGTCCACGATCGAATCGGACGGGTTGAGCATCGCCATCTTCGATTTGTTTTCAGAGCCGCCGCCTTTGGCCGCCACGTCCACTTCCACGGTATTACCCGGGACGATGGAGTAGTGAATGACCGCAGGGGTGTTGTCCTTGGTGTTTTTGCGAGCACCTGCAGGGTCCGCGAGGATCGAGGCACGCAGGACGTTTTCAGGCAGGTTGTAGGCGCGGCGCACGCCTTCGTTGATCATGTCGTCCAGGCCCATGGTGGCGCCGTCCCAACGCACGTCCATGCCGACGCGTACGAAAACGGTGACGATGCCGGTGTCCTGGCAGATAGGACGATGACCGGTCGCGCACATGCGCGAGTTGATCAGAATCTGCGCCATGGAGTCCCGTGCGGCGGGCGACTCTTCGCGCAAATAGGCCTCGTGCATGGCCTGGATGAAGTCAACGGGGTGGTAGTAGGAAATGAACTGCAGGGCGTCTGCGACACTCTGGATCAGATCATCTTGCTTGATCACGGTCATTGGGGCGCGCTCCTCTGATTTGGCGGGAACATTCGATTTGCTGTTTTCGACAGTACCGCTATGGTCTGACGAAAGCATCTTCATTAAGCGTTAGGCAGACTTGCCGGCTTTACAGACTCAACAGTCAGGCTCGGCAGTTCGGGCATAAAAAAGGCGCGGCAGTATAACCCGTGGTCGGAGCGGGCACATCGGTTCGTGGGTAATCATTGGTCGATGAGCGCACGGTTTTTTTTGTGCCAAGTGTCACTCAAGCAGAGCAGTACGGTTGTCTGGGGGCACTAGAATTAATTAGTCAATTTTCAGCGTAACCACTACAGTGGCAGGCTGCCTGCATCGCTGATCAGTCATTGGAGATTGGCCGCATCGCCTCGTTGGGCGATGCTGCGGGGCATCTTGCAATATGGGATGGATCCTTTTTTACGCATGATGAGTCATCAAGTGACCGACAAAGCCATACAACGCCTGTTGCTGAAACGGTTCGCCCTTGCTGCCGGCACCTACTTGCTGGTCATCGGGCTTGTCTGGGTGGCGATATTCGCCGGCTACTATCAGGCGCCCAAGTGGGTGGCAGTGATCAGCACTTCCCTTGTGCTGCTGATGCTGGCAACCCTGGCAATCGTTTTCCTGTCCGGTTTCAACTGCCGCTTCAAAGACCCGAGTCTCACTGAACTGCAAGTGTTACTGGCGCTCGGTTGGCAAACCTACCTGATCAGTCACCTCGACAGCGCCCGTGGCACCTTCTTGCTGGTCTATGTGCTGATTCTGCTATTTGGCCTGTTTCACCTTCCGCCGAAAATATTCGCCCGTGCAGCTTTGCTGGCGCTATTGGGTTTTTGCGGCCTGAATCTGTGGGAGGTCGTGAACCAGCGACTGCGTGACCCCAACCTGGCCGCGTTGCAGATATGCGCCCTGTTCATCGCGCTGTTCTGGTTGTGCCTGTATGCGCGTTTTGTGCAGCACTCACGCTTTCGCATGCACCAGCGGCGGGTGACGCTGCAAGCCCATCAGGACACCCTGCGGGGCATGATGTTTCAGCTTGAAGAACTGGCTGCGACCGACGAATTGACCAATCTCTATAACCGCCGCCATTTCCTGCGCATGGCCATGCGTGAACTGGAAAGCATGGACGGTAATTACACCCAAGGGCTGGCGTTGATTGACCTGGATCACTTCAAGCGTGTGAATGATGTTCACGGCCACGCCGCCGGGGACAGGGTGCTTCAGGCATTTGCGGCCAGCGCGATCAAATGCCTGCGTGAAGACGACATTCTGGCGCGCTATGGCGGTGAAGAGTTTGTACTGCTGATCCCGCGTTGCACCCGGGCGCAACTGTTCGATTGCTGCGAAACAATTCGTCAGATGTTCGAGCAAGTCCAGGTGGCCGGCCTGGCTCAACTCGATTTGAGTCTGTCCGTCGGCATGACCCTGCTCGAAACCGGCGACGACATGGACAGAGCCTTGCAGCGTGCGGATCAGGCGCTGTATCGCGCCAAGCATGATGGACGCAACCGCTGCATCGGGGCATGGGAACACGCTGATGCCTGAGTTACGTGTGGGCGATCGACATTGGCCGGTCGTTGCCTCCAGCAATCTGCTCGATGCATTGAACAGCGCCGGTGTTGCCGTGCCTTATAGCTGCCGTGCTGGCAGTTGTCATGCGTGTCTGGTGCGATGTGTTTCCGGTGAACCACTCGACGCGTTGCCGCAGGCTTTGGACGACAGCAAGCGTGAGCAAGGCTGGCGATTGTCCTGTCAATGCCGGGTGATCGAGGATCTCACTATTGAGGTCTTTGACCCGCTGCGCGACGGGAGGCCTGCGAAGGTCATCGGCGTGGATTGGCTCAGTGCCGATGTATTGCGCCTGCGCCTTGAACCCGAGCGGCCCCTGCGTTATCGCGCTGGTCAACACCTGGTGCTGTGGACCACAACCGGCGTTGCCCGGCCTTATTCTCTCGCCAGCCTGCCCGGCGAAGATTCGTTTCTTGAGTTTCACATTGATTGCCATCGTCCTGGCGCATTTGTCGATGCCGCTCGAACGTTGGCCATCGGCGATCCGATTCGCCTGGGGGAACTGAGAGGAGGCGCACTGCAATACGATCCCGACTGGCAGGATCGACCGCTGTTATTGCTGGCGGCCGGAACCGGGCTTGGTCCACTGTGGGGCGTGTTGCGAGAGGCGTTGCGTCAGGAACACCAAGGCCCGATTCGGGTGATGCACGTGGCGCGCGATAGCAGTGAACACTATCTGGTGGATGACCTTGGTCGACTGGCTGTCGACTATCCACAGTTCCAGTTCGAGTTGATCGCTGCGGCCGGTTTTGACGCAGCGATGGCGAGTTTGAGGATCGCTTCTCGTCAGACCATCGCACTGGTGTGCGGCTCGCCGGAGAGCGTGGAGCGTTATCGTAAACGGCTGTATATCGCCGGGATGCCGAGGGGGCAGGTACTGGCGGATGTGTTTGTCGGCCGTGAGTAGTTTGCTGCCCCTGTAGGAGCGAATTTATTCGCGAGGTTTTGCATCTCGGTTGCAGCATGGAGTGCTCGCCAACAAGTTGGCTCCTACAGATGCTCGTCTAATTACCTGCTAAAACAAAAAGCCCCGACTCTTGCGAACCGGGGCTTTGTTGTCGCTGCTGTCGTCTTAGACCATCGGGTCGCCGACGTGCAGGATCTTCATGCCATTGGTGCCACCGATGGTGTGGTAGCTGTCGCCCTTGGTGAGGATGACCCAATCGCCTTGCTCGACCAAACCGCGCTTGAGCAGTTCGTCAACCGCAGCCTGGCTGACTTGACCTGGCGGCAGGGCTGCCGGGTCGAATGGCACGGTGTATACGCCGCGGAACATGGCGGCGCGCGCCTGAGTGCCACGATGCGGGGAAAACGCATAGATCGGCACGGAGGAGCGGATGCGCGACATGATCAACGGGGTGTAGCCACTTTCGGTCAGCGCGATGATCGCTTTGACGCCAGGGAAGTGGTTGGCCGTGTACATGGCCGCCAGCGCAATGCTTTCGTCACAACGGGCGAACGAGTGGCCGATGCGGTGGCTGGACGTCTTGCCGGTCGGGTGACGCTCGGCGCCGACGCAAATCCGCGCCATGGCTTCGACCGCTTCGACCGGGTACGAACCTGCTGCAGATTCAGCCGACAGCATGACGGCGTCAGTGTAGTCGAGCACGGCGTTCGCCACGTCCGACACTTCAGCGCGAGTTGGCATCGGGCTTGAAATCATCGATTCCATCATCTGCGTTGCCACGATTACCGCTTTGTTGTGGCGACGTGCGTGCAGGATGATTTTCTTCTGAATGCCGACGAGCTCCGCGTCGCCGATTTCCACACCCAAATCGCCACGGGCAACCATCACTGCGTCACTGGCGCGGATCAGGGCATCGAGGGTTTCGTCGTTGGCAACGGCTTCAGCGCGTTCGATCTTCGCGACCAGCCAGGCAGTACCACCGGATTCGTCACGCAGCTTGCGGGCGTATTCCATGTCGGCAGCATCGCGCGGGAAAGAAACGGCCAGGTAGTCCAGGTCCATTTCAGCGGCGAGCTTGATGTCTTGCTTGTCTTTTTCGGTCAAGGCCGGGGCTGTCAGGCCACCGCCGCGGCGGTTGATGCCTTTGTGATCAGACAACGGGCCGCCGATCAGCACGGTGCAATGCAGTGAGTCAGCGGTCTGCGTATCGACACGCATGACCACGCGTCCGTCGTCCAGCAGCAGTTCGTCGCCTACGCCGCAATCTTTGACCAGATCGGGATAGTCGATGCCTACGATTTCCTGGGTGCCGTCGGTCAGAGGATGGCTGGTGGAGAAGGTGAATTTGTCACCAACTTTCAGCTCGATCTTCTTGTTGGTGAACTTGGCGATACGGATTTTCGGGCCTTGCAGGTCACCCAGCAGCGCCACAAAGCGACCATTTTTGGCAGCAATGTCACGAATCAGCTTTGCCCGGGCTTTGTGCTCATCGGGGGTGCCGTGGGAGAAGTTCAAACGGGCGACGTCCAGGCCCGCGAGAATCAGCTTCTCGATAACTTCTGGCGAATTACTTGCAGGGCCAAGTGTGGCTACGATTTTGGTGCGGCGAACGGACATGCACAAACTCCTTAAATGAAGCGCAGCGAGAGGCTACTACTCTCCGGCGCTGTAGTCATTGTTCCTTTGCACTACCTTGCTCCCGGATGACTGGGCAATCGGCACCTCAAACGGCCTTGAAGAATTGCCGGCAGGCGCCGATACAATGCAGAGCACAGGAGAGTCTCATGCGAATCGTGATGATTATAATCGTGATGGCCGCACTCGGCGGTTGCACACGTTGGTCGATGAACAGCCATTTGAACAATGCCAACCGCGCCTATGCGCAGGGTGACTGCGATACGGTCCTGTACAACCTTTCAAAAGTGGACCGGGAAAGCCGTTCGCGCCGCTATGTTCAACCGGAAGTTTCGATGCTGCGCGGGCAATGCCTGGAGCGGCAAAAGTTTTACCTCGATGCGATGCAGACCTATCAGTTCATCATCACCAACTATCCTAATAGCGAGTATGCCTACAGAGCTCAGGCGCGCATGGACACCTTGCAGCAGCTTGGGCATGACCGTGGCGCGCAGCCCGCAGTCGTCAAACCTGCTTCACTGTGATTACACCTGAACGGATGGGTGGTATCGTTTTGGATGCCTCGGTAACGATCTTCAGCTAGGCTGCCACTGGCAGAGAGATGAAAGCGCGATGCTCGGAGGGGGACAGCGGCTGGTTATCGTGAAACGAATATCGGCGCGTGACTTCGAGCGATATTGGTGTGTCAGATGACGTTCCCGTCGTATAAATAGGTAGGTTCCATCGTTACGCCGTTATGTTGTCTCCTGCGATCGAATCTTCAATGCACTAGCGCGACCGTGCTAAATGGTAATTCCAAGGCGAATGTCCAATGCTGATCGAAAGGCGAATCGAGCGTCATCAGTTGCCGTACTACCTTCAGGTTATCAATCGATACACCAATAAACCGATTGGGTGCCTGGGCAACGTATCCGAGCATGGCCTGATGCTGATCAGCGACTTGCCGGTGCTCGTGGGAGCGGATTATCAACTGCGACTCCAGGTGCCCGGTTTGCAGAACGAACCGACGATTATCGACATCAACGCCAGTTGTCTGTGGTGTCAGGAAGATGAAACACCGGGAGTCTGGGATTCCGGATTCCGGTTACAAGCTGCGCCGTTGGAATACCACCAACTGATTCAGGCCTTACAGCGCTATTTCAGCTTCCACACGCTGGAAGCATCAGCCTAACGGCGGCGCCTGTTTACAAGGTGCCGGCTCTCTTCCAGCTCAGGTAACGACTGACCAATTCTGGCCCCAGCGCACCGGGGCGTACATCCAGCACGGGAATGCCATGAGCGATCAGACGCTCATGCAGCGTGGCGCGTGCGTTGAGAAAGTCCACGGCCCCGCAGTAATCCAATGCCTCCTGCCACGTCTCGATTGGCGTCTGACGCAGGTCATCAAGCACCTCCTCGCGCAGACTGGCGACTAAAACCCGGTGATGCCGGCTCAGCTGCTTCACGGCGGCCAGCAACTCCTCATCGTCCTCGTCGCGCAGGTTGGTCATCAACACCACCAGCGCACGGCGCTTCTGTCGGATCAGCAGGGCGCCAATCGCTGCACTGTAATCGGCCGGACGTTGTGTGCTGTCAAGGTCATACACCGTATTGAGCAAAAGGCTCAACCGCGCCGAACCTTTCACCGGAGCCAGGTAGCGGTTGTGCTCGGCAGCAAAGGTCGACAATCCCACAGCATCGCCCTGGCGCAAGGCGACGTGGCTGAGCAGCAGAGCGGCATTGAGTGCGTGGTCGAAGTGCGTCAGGTCGCCATCCTGACTGCGCATGCGGCGACCGCAATCGAGCATAAACATGATTTGCTGGTCGCGTTCATCCTGATATTCCCGAGCAATGGGGACGCGTTGACGGGCGGTGGCCTTCCAGTCGATCTGACGCAGGCTGTCACCCTCCCGAAATTCCCGAAGCTGATTGAATTCCAGACCCATGCCCCGGCGCTGACGCTGACGGACGCCAAGCTGGCTCAGCCAATTATCCACAGCCAGCAGTTGACCGCCATGTAGCCGAGCGAAGTCAGGGTAGACCCGCGCTGAACTGACAACGGACAGGTAGCGTCGCGAGGACCACAAGCCAAGCGGAGCCGGGATGCTGATTTCGACCCTTTCGAAGCTGAAATGACCACGGCTGGTGGGACGTAGCCGATAACCCAGTTCAGCGGTCCGATCAGGACGAAGCAGGATGGTCTGCGCAAGGCTCTCCACATCGAAGCGGTTAGTCAGGCCGGCTGGTCCGTGATCGATGACGCTTAACAGCAGCGTTCTGCGGTACTCATGCTCAATCGCAATGCGCACTTCGCTCCAACGGCCCAAAGCGAGGCTGCCGCCCAGTTGACGCCTCAGGCGTGGCGACGGCATTCGCCACAGCGAGGCTGCATCCAGCACGCTCAGCAGTCCCAGCACCAACAGCAAAGTCCAGAAAACGCCAGCAAGTTTTGCCGTAGGACCCAGGCTCAGTGCGTCCAGTATCCCCAGCAACACTGCCACCCCCGACAGCAGTGTCAGGCAGCGGAGCAAGCGCGAGGACGGCTTGAGCATTTGCTTCATTGACGAGGCGCCGGCACCTGGTCGAGCAATTGCCTGAGCACCTGATCTACGGACATCCCTTCTATATCGAGTTCAGGCGATAAGCGGACCCGGTGTCTCAATACGGCTAATCCGCAGCCTTTGATGTCATCCGGTATGACGAAGTCGCCACCGCGCAGCAACGCTCGAGCCCGAGCGCCTCGAACCAGTGCGATGGACGCACGAGGGCCGGCACCGAGTGTCAGTCCTGGCCACGTTCGAGTGGCGCGCGCCAGCCGTACTGCGTAATCGAGCACATGCTCGTCCACCGGCAGGTCCCCGGCAATGCGCTGCAATGCCAAAACGTCTCTGGCTTGCAGCAGCGTGCGCAGAGGCTGTACGTCGAGCATGTCGGAGCGCGTCGATTTGCTGACTTGCCGAACCATTTCCAGCTCCTGCGCGGCGTCGGGGTAATCCATGCGCACCTTTAGCATGAAGCGATCAAGCTCGGCTTCGGGCAGGGGATATGTGCCTTCCTGCTCGATAGGGTTCTGCGTTGCCAGCACCATGAACGGTTGCGGGATCGGCAGGGCTCGGCTTTCGAGAGTTACCTGGCGCTCCTGCATTGCCTCCAGCAAGGCTGCCTGAGTCTTGGCGGGTGCTCGGTTGATTTCATCCGCTAGCAGCATGTTGGTGAACAGCGGGCCTTTGCGCAGTTTGAATTGTTCGGTGTGCATGTCATAAACGGCATGCCCCGTGATATCACTGGGCATCAGATCGGGGGTGAACTGTATCCGTGCGAATTCGCCCCCGAAGCACCGGGCGAGCGCTCGAACCAACAGCGTCTTGCCCAAGCCCGGCACGCCCTCCAGCAGCACATGGCCGCCGCCGATCAGCGCGGTCAACACATCGTCAATGACCGCATCCTGGCCGATAATCGCCTTTTGCAATTCGTGCCGAATAGCCTGGGCCAGATGAATGGCACGTTGGCGTTGCTGCGCCGGGTTGCTGGTGGGTGTCGGCGGTTCGCTCGCTGCATGTTCGGGTACAGCAGGCCCCGATACTGGATCAGTGACAGTCTCAAGGCTATTCGCCGGGTCGGTCGGGAGATCACTCATAAGGCATTCCTGAGGGTTTGCAGGTAGGCAACCTGCCGGGTGAATTCGGTTCGGGAAATACGTGTGTCGAGACGTGGCCGCAGTGCATGGCCAATGGCGCTGGTTGGTTGTCGGGTCAGTCGTGCAAGAACTTGCCACTGTTCGGCGACAGCCAACCGCTCAAAGCCGGGATGGCGTTGCTGCGCTCGGTGCAGGATATCGGTCTGCAGGCCGCGCAATAGAGTCTGCTGGCCTCTGCGGCGTATCAGAAAGTCAGCACTGGCGCGTAGATGTTCGGTCAACTGACGCCGTGTACGTTCTGGCTCCGGTTGCAGAGGGCCTTGTCGCATGCCCGCTCGCCATAATGCCAGCAGCGTCAGAACGCCCAATGCGGTCAGCGCCAATGGAAAGTACTTGGCAAGCAGGCTGAAAAGGTCTGCATGTTCGGTGCGTAATAGCAGGGTCACGGCACTGTCCTGGGACAGGTACCAAAGAAGCCAGGCGTTGTCGTATTTACCGATGGCGCGGTTCTTCCAGATGTCTGCATCGGTGAGTACGGTGATCAGACCTTTGCCATAAACCATTTGCAGCATGTGCGTGGCATCGGCGCTGTTAGCCCACGACTGTGCATGATCCTGCGGGTCGTCCAGATGAAACGCCGGATCGAAACTCATGTAGGCCGGGTCGGTTTCTCGTTCGACGTAAAGACGGGTCAGTTCCGGCCATGGCGTTTCGGGAGCGGGCAGAAGGGTAGGGGTCAACGGAATGACCGGCTTGATCATCTCCAATTCCCGACGCCGATCCTGCTCGCGAAGGTCCCGAGTAAGAAACTGATGGATCTGTAGCTGATCCAGCAGCAGGTCGCCGCTGCGGCCCTTTTTTTCGTCCCATAATTGTTCAGCGACAAACAACAGCCGCCCTCCGGCGCGGGTCCAGGTCAGTACTCGCTCCACGTCTGCTGGCGTCATGTTTTCGCGGCTGTCGAGCAGCATCAGCGTTTGCGTCTGCGGCCCAGAATCCGGCAGACCACGCAGCGTTTCGGTCGCGTTCACAGAGATCGAACGCTGACGCAGGAAAGTCTCGGCCGCCAAGTAAGGATTGGCGCGTGCTTCGGGAGACGGCCCCTGATTGATAACCTCCTGATAGTGCTCCAGTCGTTGCAACAGTGGCACGCTGATTATCGCGATCAGCACCAGCACCAATACGGCGACCCAGCCTTGGGCGCGCCGAGTCATGCAGAGGGCCTAATCGCGAACAGCCGCCGCCAGTCATCACATAGTGTCTGCTGCGCATCGACTGGTGGCAGGCGATGACCATAGGCGAGGTTTTGCCAGTGGTTTGTCAGCGTCCTGCTGAAATGCTCCAGCGATGGCTGGTCGAGAGTGGCGATCCGCTCAAGCACCTGCCCTTCGGTGTCCGAATTTTTGAGAGGCAGTTGGTAATCGGTCATTAAACGGCTGAGCAGCGCCCGATATAGCAGACTCAAGGCCTCGCGTGGTTGCTGATGCCAGAGTCTTTCAACACTGCCTGCCACGTCGACCGGCAGGCTCTGCGGCACGATCTGCAGCCCGAACAATTGTTGTGGCGTGGTCGGGCGGGGAGCTGCCTTAGGCTTGCGGCGGCTGACGAATGTGCTGATCCAGCTTCTGTACCGCCAGGCCAATCCGATCAACAACAGAAGAGCCGCGCTCCAGAGCAAAACCTCAATGGCGTTGGCAAACAGTGTCGTGACAGCCAGAAGACCGCGGATCAAACTCACCAGCCAGGCAGGTGTGTCAGCGCTCTTTGCTGATTTTTTTACGTCTGAGTGCTCTGCGATGCGCCAGCCGGAAACGGTTTTGAGGTTTTTGAATGGCGGATTTTCCAGCACCGACTTGATGGCCGTTTCCGAACCCTTGCTGCTGAGTGTTTGATTGAGCAGACGAGGGCTGGAGGGGGCCGCAACCGCGTCTTCGGATTGGGGCAGATCCAATGGCGGGAGCGGGCAGCTCAATTGCTGCGAATCTGGCGGGATCGATGAGCCTTCATTGGCCATGGCCGACATCGGCGGCGTTGACAGTAACAGTGTGCATCCAAGCAGCAACGCATAGGCACTGCCGATCAATCGTTGGCGGAGGCGCCGAAACGTCAGCTCAATATCCCAGGCTTCGAGTTCGGTGCGGCGGTTCAGATAAAGCGTAAATCCGCAGGCAACGTAAATCGGCCCCCAGACAATCAGCACCAATGCATAAAAGGCGTTGGTCAGGTGTTCGAGCCAGTTCCAGTCCCCCTCGACATTCAGCAGGCTTTGCCACGACCAGTCAATTTCCAGTTGTTGCGGCAAAAAAGCGTAGAACAGCACCATCAATCCTACCCAGAAACACATCTCCAGCGAGCTGCCTACCGACGTCAGGCAGCGAGCGGCGCGCAGGCCTTTCTGGCTGAGCATTGCGATGCGTTGAGCTCGCTCCGGTCCCGAAAGGCCTTCGAGTTGCTGGATCGGTAATTTAAAGCTCCTGCTCAAACTCAGTCGGCGCCACGTCAGGCTCGCCAACAGTTGCGTTTTTAGCGTGCCGGGCCACGCGCCAAGGGCTTGCTTGAGTGTAGGCGTGGCGCCAAACAACGCTTGCGACAGGATAAGCAACGTCAGCCGTTCATAAAGCGGTTTCAGCCACCAGAACATAAAGAGCGCCAAGGACGGGTAATCCCAGAGCATAAGGCTGAGCAAAGTGAAAACCGGCAATGTGACAATCGCCCAACTGGTCATCAGCAAGCCACGATGTTTTCGCGCCAGCAATACGCCTAGGTCGATGGCTTCCCAGGGGTTGCGTGGCCGAATGGCGACAGTGGCATCAGTCAGGCGCATGAGAGACTTTTCCGGCGAGCAGCAGATACGCGGCGACCAGCGCCCAAAGTGCCGCACCCACGAGGTATTTGGTCAGTGGCGCGGGCCAGCTCATCGAAGACCAATACGCTTCGATGAAGGCAGCGATCAGCAGAAAAATGATCACGCCTGCGATCAGACGCACGCTGGTTTTGGCAGCCACTCTCAATGCTTCGCCGCGCGATAGCGAGCCGGGCGCCAGCAGCGCCCACCCCAGTTTCAAGCCGGCAGCCCCGGACAATGCGATGGCGGTTAATTCGAAGGCTCCGTGACCTATTACGAAGGACCAGAACGTTTCGCCGTAGCCCACATCGGTCAGGTATCCAGCGACGGCACCGATCATAAGCCCGTTGAAAAACAGGAAGAACACACTCCCCACCCCGAAGATCAGTCCGCTGGCGAAGGTCTGAAAGCCGATGCCAATGTTATGCATGATGTAATAACCGAACATCATCCAGTCCTCGCTCGAACCCCTATCAGCAGCCTGACCGATGCGTCTTGCCGCCGGATCGTACATGGCCTCCATGTCGCCGACGTCAGTTGGGCTTACCACGCTGTAAACAAGGTCCGGGAAGCTGTAGACCAGCACACCCATCAGTACGAGGCTGCCGAAGAACAGCGCTGCGGCAATAGCCACCAGGCGCCACTCAGCACGGACTGTCCTTGGAAAACCGGCGACAATGAATGCGAGCAATTGCGCGCCCAATTGACTGCGATGGCGATAGAGTTGTTGGTGACCACGCATCGCCAGTTGGTGCAGGGGGTCTACAAGATGACTGCTATAGCCACGCTCCTGCGCCAGTGCCAACTGCAGGCAAATACGTCGATAGTCCGCTGCGAAGGATTCACTCGCTTCAACAGTGCGCCGGCTGCGCTCAAGCACTTCCAGCCGCTCGGCAAAGCGTTCCCAGTCGTGCTGATGACGGGCCTCGAACTGGCTCTGTTTCATGCTGGGTAGACTTTCATGTTCGCCCCAATAATCCACGTGCGATGCCATTCAGGCGGGTGATCGCTTGATCCGGTAATACGTGAAACGGTTGTGCAAGGACTGCAGCCAGCTCTTGACTCCGGGCGGGGGACAACCCCGTCTGACGCTCGGCGAAGGCCATGATTGCCCGCTGCTCATCCACTGTTAGCGGTATTGGCGCAATGACCGGCTCGGCGTCGGGCAGTTCAGGGCGGTTGATGGGGACATCGCGATAGATCACCAGCGTACCCGCGGCAAGATCGCCCAGCCTTTTGAACATAGGATGTTGCAGGCATGTGAACGCGCCGACGCTGTAGCCGAATGGCAGCATGTCGACAAATCGCAGCAGGTTGCGCAGCAGTGAGGCGGACCAGCCAATTGGCGTGCCGTCGTCATGCACCACGCGCAGGCCCATGAACGATTTTCCCGGCGAGCATCCCTGATTCAGCACCTCGAACAGCACCATGTACCACCAGGTCACGACAAACAACGCCAAAGCACTCAAGCCCATACCGAGCTTGTCGAACGGACGAAGCACGAGAAACAGCACACCCAGAATCATGGCCCGGATCAGCAGATCAATACTGAACGCCATTGCTCTCGGGATCAGACCTGCGGGGCGCAGCAACAGGTAAATGCCTTCGGGTGTTTCCATGCGGATGCGGGTGTCCAGCGGTGCAGGCTGCGGAGCATTCCTTGGCGTAGCGTGCGAAGAGGACATTGTCTGGGGGGATACACCTTGAAATGAAAGACTGATGCTAGCCAGCACGGGTCAGCTAAGCAACTGGGCACTGTCTGCGCAGGATGTAAGAAAGTGCGTCGGCTTGCTGAAGTAAATTTTCGGGAGAAATGTCCGTCCTTCGGCAGTCGCATTTTCGGTGTGCGAACCTCGCGTGTGTCCTACAGAGCCGGGCCGAAGTGTTCTGATAGACTTTGCAGGACTTCTGTTCAGGATCAGCCCGTGACCTCAAGCATCTTCTGGTACGACTACGAAACCACCGGGATCAATCCGCGAAATGATCGGCCGCTGCAGGTTGCAGGCATCCGCACGGACGATCAGCTCAATGAAATCGCTGATCCCATCAACATCTATTGCCAGCCCAGTGACGATATCTTGCCTCACCCTGCGGCTTGTCTGGTGACCGGGATCACCCCTGAACGACTCGCGGAAAAGGGGTTATGCGAAGCTGATTTCATGACCCGCGTGCATGCCGAACTGGCAGCGCCCGGCACCTGCGGCGCGGGCTATAACACGCTGCGTTTCGATGACGAGATGACGCGATACAGCCTTTATCGCAACTTTTTCGACCCGTATGGAAGGGAATGGCAGGGCGGCAATAGCCGCTGGGACTTGATAGATGTCGTTCGCACTGCTTACGCGTTGCGCCCGGAAGGGATCGTATGGCCTGAGGAAGAAGGCCGCGTCACGCTGAAACTGGAGCGGCTCACCGCGGCTAATGGAATCGACCATGGGCATGCGCACGATGCCTTGTCCGATGTACGTGCGACGATTTCTCTGGCCCGCCTGATCCGCGATAAACAGCCCAAGCTATACGACTATCTTTTTCAGTTGCGAAGTAAACACAAGGTGCAGGATCAGATTCGCCTGATGCAACCGCTGGTGCATATATCAGGACGTTTTTCTGCGGCGCGAAGTTATTTGGGTGTGGTGTTGCCGCTGGCATGGCACCCCACCAACAAAAACGCGTTGATCGTGTGTGACCTTCATCTTGATCATGCCCCTCTGTTGCAAGAAACCCACGAGATGTTGCGCCGTCGCTTATATACCCGACGTGACGACTTGAACGAAGGCGAACTCCCGGTCCCTCTGAAGTTGCTGCATATAAATAAGTGCCCGGTTATTGCGCCCTTAAGCGTACTGCGGGAGGAAGACCGCCTGCGTTTGGAATTGGACATGGCTGTCTATAAGGAGCGCGTGCACCGGCTCATTGAAGGGCAGGGGTTGTGGCAGGATAAATTGAAATCCGTTTATGCCAGCGATGACTTTGCTTCGAGCGAGGACCCCGAGCAGCAGTTATATGACGGGTTTATTAACGATCGTGATCGTCGCCTTTGTGAACAGGTTCGCTTGGCAGAGCCACAGCAGTTAGCCAGTGAGCCCTGGCCTTTCGATGATGAGCGCTTGCCTGAGTTGTTATTCCGATACCGGGCGCGCAACTTTGCAGAAACGTTGAGCGCGCAGGAGCAGCAGCGTTGGCTGAGCTTTTGCCAGACACGCCTGACCGACCCGTCGGCAGGTGCGCCCAACACGCTGAAGGGTTTTACCAAGGCGTTGATTGCGGCATCGCTCACGGCTTCGCCCGCTCAGCTAAAAGTGTTGGCGCAGTGGCAGGATTACGCACAGCAACTGAGCTTGCGACTGGGCATGTAAGCAAACGACTGAAAGTGGAGCAATAAAAAACGCCAGCAAGCTGGCGTTTTTAGTGTTGTGCGTTACTGCACAACTGTCCCTGATTTCGGGTGATCAGCCCAGCAAAGTTGCCCAGCCTTCAACCTCATCACCGCCCCACTTGGCTTTCCACTCTTTCAAAGTCTTGTGATTGCCGCCTTTGGTTTCGATGATTTCACCGTTGTGCGGGTTCTTGTACTGCTTTACTTTACGGGCGCGTTTGGTGCCGGTGGTTTTCGCCACGGCGCCACGCGGGGCTTTGTTAACTTTCGACTCAGGATCAAGCAACGCGATGATATCGCGCAGGGATTTCTGGTACTCGCCCATCAGGGTGCGCAATTTGCCTTCGAACTCAAGCTCAGTCTGCAGTTTGTCGTCTTGTTTCAGGTTTTGCAGGCGGGCCTGGAGCTCTTTGATGGCTTCTTCTGTTGCGCGGTATTCGTTGATCAGGGACATGAGGATTACCTTATGTTGTGATGTTCGGGGTGTATGGGCGCAATAATAGTCACAGAGTTTGTGCAAGTAAACATCAAACAATGTTTATTTGTGGACGTTTCAAATAATGCTCGCTCTATAGCACTCGTTAAATTAATAGCGCGGTTGTAGGCGGGCAGTCGATCTGACTATTTATTGCGCTTGAGGAGGCCTTTTATGGCGTCATCAATCAGACGTGGCGCTTACCTGGTTAAGCCACCGACCGAGTTCCGCGTGTTCGCCCCTTCATTCAACGCATTCCAATACTGCACAGTTGTTGAGTAATCGCTAGAATAGCCGCCCTTGCGAAGTTCTGGAGTTTCCCTAATGCGCACTTTTCGTCTGGTGATTGCCTGCCCGGACCGTGTCGGTATCGTTGCCAAAGTCAGTAACTTTCTGGCGTCCTACAACGGCTGGATTACCGAAGCGAGTCACCACTCGGACAACCTCAGCGGCTGGTTTTTCATGCGTCACGAGATTCGTGCCGACACCTTGCCGCTTGAGCTGGACGCTTTTCGCGAAGCGTTCAAGCCCATCGCCGAAGAGTTTTCGATGGACTGGCGCATCACGGATTCGGATCAGAAGAAGCGCGTGGTGCTGATGGCCAGTCGCGAGTCCCACTGTCTGGCCGACTTGTTGCACCGCTGGCACAGTGATGAGCTCGATTGTGAAATCGCCTGCGTCATCTCCAACCACGAAGACCTGCGCAGCATGGTTGAGTGGCACAACATTCCTTACCACTATGTGCCAGTGAACCCGACCGACAAAGAGCCGGCCTTTGCCGAGGTGTCGCGCCTGGTCAAACAGCATGAAGCTGATGTGGTGGTACTGGCGCGCTACATGCAGATTCTGCCGCCGCAGTTGTGCCGCGAATACGCGCACAAGGTGATCAACATTCACCACAGTTTTCTGCCGTCGTTCGTCGGCGCCAAACCTTACCATCAGGCATCTTTGCGTGGCGTGAAGCTGATAGGCGCAACTTGCCATTATGTGACCGAAGAACTCGACGCCGGGCCGATCATCGAGCAGGACGTCGTCCGCGTCAGCCATCGAGATAGCATCGAAAACATGGTTCGTTTTGGTCGGGACGTGGAAAAAATGGTTCTTGCTCGGGGTCTGCGTGCGCACCTGGAAGATCGCGTGCTGGTGCATGACAACAAGACTGTTGTGTTCGACTAAGCATTTGATGGAAAAACCGCCCATGGCTGATCCACTCGACAAAGCCACGTCCAAAGCCCCGCCTACAGTAGGTGAGGGCTGCCTGAGCCGTTACGATATCGATGAACTGACCCCTGAAGATGGCGCCGAGTTTGAAGGCGCCGCCCAACTGTGGCACCAAACTCATGGGTCTTCAGAGGTTACCGCGGATACTAAGCCGGACAGCCACGACGAGTGATCAGACGCGTTTCACGCGCATCAGCTTATTAAGCAGCGGACGCCCGACCATCAAGAAAAACACCGGGCCGCCAGCGACCAGGTAAAAGTAATACGTCACCGCCCGCCAGATCAAAATCGCAGCGGCGGCGGTGGATTTTCCTACCAACGGCGCCAGTAACGCCGCAGAAGTCAGTTCTGCAGTCCCCGCGCCCCCCGGCGACAGACTGAACTGCCCGGCGCTCAAAGAAAGCATTTGCACCAGAAAAGTCCAGGCCCACTGGATATCAGCCCCCAGCCCTTGCAGCGTCAAATACAGCACGCTGTAACGCAGCCCCCAGTGGATGCACGTCAGCACGAACACTTTGAACAGCGTGCGGTGGGGCATTTTCCAGGTGTCGGCCAGCGCATCGCGAAAGTGCAGCAGCTTTCGGGCCCAACGGGTACGCGTTGTCGCTTTGGTGTTGAAGCGTTTGAGCAGAAGGCCGTTTAGAACAATGATCCGACGGTGGTAACGCGCAAAACCTGCGCAGGCTACAAGCCCGGCACCGATCAGCAGTGCGCTGACAATCAGCATCCACTCAAGTCGTTCACTCAGGTTATGGAACAGCGCGTAGATCAGGATGCCGATCAAGGCGAGCAGGAAGAACACCAAGTCCATGAGTTGGTCGGTGGCAAACGCAGCTGTGCTCTTCGCCGGGCCAATGCCATTGCGCGACAGCAGCGCCACCAGTGTCAGCGGCGCACCACTGCCGCCCGGCGTTGCACTGTAAGCAAACTCGGTGGCCATGACGATGCCGAGGCTTTTGCGAATACCCAGGTCGATGGCGCTTTCGCCTAACAACAAGCGCAATCGCGCTGTGTTGCAGCACCAGCCAACCAATACCATGCCAAACATAATCAGCAGCAAGTCGCGGGGAAACGCGCGCAAGCGTTCGAACATTTCCGTACCGCCCATAAACAGCGGAATCAACAATGCCACGACCAATGCGGCTGCAAGCCATGCAAGTCGCTTCACGCCGCAGACCTCTGGCCGGGCGCGAGTTTTAGCGCTGAAAGCCGGGCAAAAGGTGTGCGGCGTTTTTCAATCAATAGCTGCAAAGTAATTAACCAAGTAAGTGCGAGAAAATTCATGGCCCATGTCCGCCGGGTGCAGTTCAAGCCCGAGTGCCAAGTGTGCTTGCCCCAAGGGAGCAAAATTCACCCTGCCAGTCTTTGATCCGGCTCATCGTTACCATGAAGATTGTAGGAATCAGGCTCATCGTTGCACGGATGATAACCGTGCAACGCCTGTTCATCACCTCGTTCGCAAAAACCGGCCGTGAGCGCTGCGCCGAGCGGCAGAGATGTCGATGATGTGGATGTAGGTCCCTGGGGTGTTGCATCGTCCCCACCGGTTGACCACTCTTGCTAATAGTTGTTCGGTTATCGGTGCGCCGCCGCCTGCTCCTTCAACAGGCAGCAGGTGTGTCGGCTAGAGTGAACAAGCGCGATTGAAGCAGGACACACATGTTCGTAGACGCGAGGCGGGGTTGCGCTCACGGGATGTTGGCGTGCTATGAATACGAACTTTCAAAATGGCGGGGAACGACATGCCTGATTCACAACAAATCGTCTTTGGCGCCAGTCTCGACGGCCAGCCGGTAGGGCAAGCGCTGCGTTTGTCGAACCGTCATGGATTGATCGCCGGTGCCACGGGTACTGGCAAGACCGTCACCCTGCAACGGTTGGCCGAAGCATTCAGCGATGCCGGCGTTGCGGTGTTTGCCGCTGACATCAAGGGCGACCTGTGCGGTTTGGGCGCTGCCGGCAATCCACAGGGCAAGATCGCTGAGCGTATTGCCAGCATGCCTTGGCTGAATCACATCCCACAAGGTTATCCCGTTTGCTTGTGGGATGTGCATGGCGAGTCGGGGCATCCACTGCGCACCACCTTGTCGGAAATGGGCCCGCTGTTGCTGGGCAGTCTGATGGAGCTGACTGACAGCCAGCAATCAACCTTGTATGCAGCGTTCAAGGTGGCAGACCGTGAAGGGTTGCTGCTACTGGATATCAAGGATCTCAAGGCGCTGCTCAATCATCTGCGCGAGCATCCTGAGCTATTGGGAGAAGACAGCGCCTTGATGACGACTGGTTCCAGTCAGGCGTTACTTCGCCGGTTGGCGGTGCTTGAGCAGCAAGGCGCGCAAGCGTTGTTCGGTGAGCCTGCGTTACAGCTTGAAGACATCCTGCAGCCCGCAAGCGATGGCCGGGGGCGGATTCACCTGCTTGATGCCAGTCGCCTGGTGCATGAAGCGCCCAAGGTTTACGCGACTTTTTTACTTTGGCTACTGGCCGAGCTGTTCGAGCAATTGCCGGAGCGCGGTGATGCGGACAAGCCATTGCTGGCGCTGTTTTTTGACGAAGCGCATTTGCTGTTTGCCAATACGCCCAAGGCTTTGCAAGAGCGCCTGGAGCAGGTAGTCCGGCTAATACGCTCAAAAGGCGTGGGCGTGTATTTCGTGACTCAGTCACCGAGCGATTTACCGGACAACATCCTCGCGCAACTGGGTTTGCGCATTCAGCACGGCTTGCGCGCTTTCACCAGCAAAGAGCAACGGTCATTGCGCGCCGTGGCAGACGGCTTTCGTCCCAACCCTGAGTTTGACGCGTTAGCGGTGCTCACTGAGCTGGGCACGGGTGAGGCGTTGGTCGGCACGCTGCAGGAAAAGGGCACGCCTGAGGTAGTCCGTCGCGTGTTGATTGCGCCGCCTCAATCGCGAATCGGGCCGTTAACTGAAGCGGAGCGAGCCAGTTTGATTGCGCAGTCACCGCTTGCCGGGCGCTACGACAAGCCTGTCGACCGGGAGTCGGCCTATGAAATGCTGATGGCACGCAAAGTGGCGGCTCCCGATCCAGACGCAGCGCCGGCCAAGGGGGAGGGTGGAGGTTTCGCTGATATGGCGGGCGGATTCCTGGGCGGTTTGGCAGGGCAGGCAATGAAGAGCGCTATGCGCACTGCAGCTAATCAGATTGGCCGAGACCTGGTTCGCGGTTTGATGGGTTCGTTGTTAGGGACGGGGAAGAAGCGCAAGTGAACCCCTTAAAACACTTGTGGGGGCGGACCTGTCCGCGAAGAGGCCAGTACATTCGAGCGCTATGTCGAGTGAACTGACTTCTTCGCGGACAGGTCCGCTCCCAAGCTCAGGTATTCCTTGGCTATTACGCCAGCGCTTTCGACGCCAGCCAGAACAGTCCAGCGGAGAGTGCGACAGTCGCCGGCAAGGTCAGCACCCATGCCAGCAGAATGTTGCGCACGGTGCCGCCCTGAAGGCCGCTCTTGTTGGCGACCATCGTTCCGGCTACACCCGAGGACAGAATGTGCGTCGTTGAAACCGGCAGAGCGAACACGTTAGCCGCCGCAATCGCGCAGGCCGTGGTGATCTGTGCCGACATCCCTTGGGCGTAGGTCATGCCTTGCTTTCCGATCTTCTCGCCGATGGTCAGTACAACGCGTTTCCAGCCGACCATGGTGCCGATGCCCAATGCCAGCGCCACTGCGAATATCACCCAGAACGGCGCGTATTCAGTGGTGGTGGTCAAGTCTTTGCGCAGTTTCTCGAGATCGGATTTCTCACGGGCATCGAGCGTCGGCAATTTGCCAACCTTGCGCGCGGTATCGTCCAGACACAGCAAGTAACGACGTACTTCGATCCGGTGTTCCGGCGAGATGGCGCGGTAGTCGGACACACCCTTCAAATTGGTGAGCAGTGCGTCAATGGTGGGTTCAGTCTGTTCCGGATTGCAGCTGAAGCGTTCAGGAAGATCGCCCGTTTGCGACTTGCCCAATGCCAGATATTCACCCAGCGTGGCATTGTTGCGCTGATAGAACTGGCTCAGATGCTGAGTGGCATCACGGGTGCGTTCGATCTGGTAAGTAGTGCTGCTCAAATCAAGCACGAACTGTGCAGGCACGATCCCGATAAGCACCAGCATGATCAAGCCAATGCCTTTCTGTCCGTCGTTGGAGCCGTGAACGAAGCTGACAGCCATGGCGGAAATCACCAGAACCAACCGATTCCAAAAGGGCGGATGCTTCTTTTTGTCATTGCTCTTGCGACGCATGTCCGGAGTTTTGTGCATGTTCGACAGTGGGCGCCAAGCCTTCAGGGCAAGTAGCCCCAGTGCCGCGACAATGAAGCCAGCCAGCGGCGAGAACACCAGCGAGGCGCCGATATCGATCGCTTTCTGCCAGTTGACGCCATCCGCCAGGGGAATGTCGTTGATTAGCGCGTTGGCCAGGCCCACGCCGAGAATCGATCCGATCAACGTATGGGAGCTGGAAGCAGGAATACCGAAGTACCAGGTACCGAGGTTCCAGGTAATAGCGGCCGCCAGCAGCGAGAACACCATGGCCAGGCCATGACCTGTGTTGACGTTGATCAGCAACTCGACCGGCAGCAGGTGGACGATGGCATAAGCCACACCCACACCGCCGAGCAACACGCCGAGAAAGTTGAATATCCCGGAAAAGAATACGGCCAGATGCGGCGGCATGGCTTTGGTGTAGATGACTGTCGCCACCGCATTTGCGGTGTCATGAAAGCCGTTGATGAACTCGAAGGTGAGGACGAAAGCGAGGGCGAGCACCAGGCTCACAATTACCCAAGCATCCAGCCCGCTGAATAAATCGATCATGGAAGGTTTTCTGACCCGGTATTAAGGGGGCGGGATTATGACAGAAAAAAAACTAATCGATAGGCACGCTGCTAATTGGTAGCAACCTGCAACGAAATTTCAGGCCCGCACACCTGTTGACTTCCTGTCCGGAAGCAAATGCATGCACCTGCGCTTCAACAGTAGCTGAAACGAGGAGCCTTGGCTGAAACCGGGTTAGAACAATGACCAACCGTTAGACGAGGTGACATTCATCGGCGCCGTGGGTCAGGCGCTCAAGGCTCTTCTTTCAGCTCTTTTTCCATCTTTTGCAGCTCTTGCTGAAATGCTTGATCCAGCAGGCTGGCTCTTTTGCGCCAGGGTTTGCGTTCCGGCTCCGGTTGTGCGGCGTAGGTGGTGACTTCCCCGCCGTATACATCCTTGAAACGTTGTTCCTGGCGCTCTAGTTCCGCGCGCAGTTCATCTTTGGTCACGGTGTTACCTTATTTAGTTTAAATGGATTCTGGTGACGACGCGGGGGTGAGAAGTGTTGAATGTTGTCAGCGATTGAGCGGTTGGATAACGGCTCGTCGTGTGCTTTCAACGAATGAAGTAATCACTTCTGCCTCTGCGGCTACGAGCACCAGAAAAACACAGCTGTCGTAGCGACAATCTATTTTGGGTTGCCAGGCTGCTGGCGATTGACCAGGCTTCTGGCCTGTCTATCTCTGCGCAATGCACATTCACGATGCATGCGTCGCGTGATCGGATCCATACCGGTAGGCACTGGTTGAATCACATCGCAGCGGTATAGCGTGTCAATTGCTCGCTACTATCTCCAAGACCAATGAAAGTGTCAACTGCCCATGTTCAGCACTTTCTATTAGCACGGAAACCTAATGTTTTTTTGTACGAAGATTCCGAAGTTAGGGAAGGCAAAATTATGACGAAAGTTGTTATTCAAATGACAGGCGCCGCAGGACAAATTTCTGGCGACATAAATCCAATGCAAAGCGTCTGTCAGATGTTTTTGGCTGTTGTGTCGGATTTCATACAACTCATATTTTCGCAATGCATTGAAATGACACACAAGAAAGAAAAACGGCCTCGCGGTTAGCAAGGCCGTGCCTGGGACTTCTCAGTGGGTACCTGACCAGTATTTCCGAGAAGCCACATGGTGGCAGGTGAAAGGTATAAGCAACGTAACGACGGGTCAAATGCGATTATCGGCCAGTCGTTCGATAATCGCCCAAAACGTGCTTGCCACTGTCGTCGAACCGGGCGAGAGTGGCTAACTGCAAGGCTGTGCAAGCCACGACGAACGGTATGGAAAAATGAACGATCAACTACGCAACTCATTCGCCTCCCTGGCTCCGCCGATCGTCGCCTCGCCCGCCAAGCGCATCCAAGCGCTGACGGGTGATCCAGATTTCATGACATCGCTGGCACGTGGTCTGGCAGTGATTCATGCCTTCCAGGAGCGCAAGCGGCATCTGACCATCGCGCAGATCAGCCACCGCACCGAAATCCCGCGCGCTGCCGTCCGCCGCTGTTTGCACACGCTGATCAAACTGGGCTATGCCACTACTGATGGCCGAACCTACTCGCTGTTGCCAAAGGTGCTGACGCTGGGGCACGCCTATTTATCCTCTACGCCATTGGCTGTGTCTTCGCAGCCGTACCTTGACCGGATGAGCAACCAGCTACATGAGGCGTGCAACATGGCGACGCTTGAAGGCGACGACATTCTGTACATCGCCCGCTCGGCCACCACTCAGCGCCTGATATCGGTGGACCTCGCCGTCGGCGGGCGTTTGCCTGCCTATTGCACGTCCATGGGACGGATTCTTCTGGCAGCACTGGACGATGTATCGCTGCAGGAATACCTCGATCACGTTGACCTTCAGCCCAAGACCAGTCGTACATTGCGCACCGCTGAAACACTCCTTGAATGCTTGCAGCAAGTTCGTCAGCAAGGCTGGTGCATCGTCGATCAAGAGTTGGAGCAAGGCCTGCGCTCGATTGCCGTTCCGGTCTATGACGCATCTGGACAGGTGTTGGCCGCATTGAATGTCAGCACCAGCGCCGGCCGCGTGACCCGCAATGAGCTGGAGCAAAAGTTTCTGCCGATCATGCTCGACGCCAGCCGGGATCTGAGTACGCAGCTGTTTACGTGAGAGGGTGATTTTGCAGGAGCCAACTTGTTGGTGAGACGTTCAAGGCGGCGCGGCAGGAAAATAGTCTCGCGAACAAGTTCGCTCCTACAGACATCCGCTTTATGTTGTTCGGTAATCGAACACTTAGTCGATTATCGGATTGTCCGTTTACGCTCCCAGGCATAACCTCAATCTCACTACGGCGCAGTCCATCGCGCTAGTGATCATTGAGCGTTTGAACCTGGAGCACCTCATGGCTGAAATCATTTTCCTGCACGACGCCGTGAAGCAATTCGTCGACGATGGCAACACCGTTGCGCTGGAAGGCTTCACTCATTTGATTCCTACTGGGGCCGATATCCGGAAGCGCGAACCGCTGCCGCTCACGGTCAAGCGCCTGGAGAAACATGATGCGTGACGTTTTTATCTGCGACGCAATTCGCACCCCTATTGGCCGGTTTGGCGGGGCGTTGGCCACGGTTCGCGCGGACGACCTGGCAGCGCTGCCGATCAAGGCTTTGATGGAGCGCAACCCTTCGGTGAACTGGAACGAAGTCGATGAGGTGTTCCTCGGCTGTGCCAATCAGGCCGGTGAAGACAACCGCAACGTCGCTCGCATGGCTTTGTTGCTGGCTGGCTTGCCGGAAACCGTCCCCGGCGTGACGCTCAACCGCCTTTGCGCCTCCGGGCTGGATGCCGTGGGCACAGCGTTTCGCGCCATTGCGTGTGGCGAAATGGAGCTGGCGATTGCCGGCGGCGTCGAGTCGATGTCTCGCGCGCCGTTTGTCATGGGCAAAGCCGACACCGCTTTTAGTCGTGGCCAGAAGCTCGAAGACACAACCCTGGGCTGGCGCTTCGTCAATCCACAGATGAAAGAGCAGTACGGCGTCGAAACCATGCCGCAAACCGGTGACAACGTTGCCGAAGACTTCAAGATATCCCGCGAGGATCAGGACGCTTTCGCCCTGCGCAGTCAACAGCGGGCGGCGGCAGCGCAGGCTTCGGGCTTTTTCGCTGAGGAAATCATCCCGGTGCGTATTGCTCACAAGAAGGGCGAAACCGTCGTCGACAAGGACGAACACCCGCGTGCCGACACCAGCCTGGAAGGCTTGAGCAAACTCAAACCGGTTAACGGCGGCGCGAATACCGTGACGGCAGGCAATGCGGCCGGGCTCAACGACGGCGCTGTCGCGCTGATTCTGGCGTCTGCCGAAGCGGTGAAAAAACACGGCCTGACACCACGCGCTCGGGTGCTGGGCATGGCCAGCGCTGGCGTTGAGCCGCGCGTCATGGGCATCGGTCCGGTGCCAGCGGTGCGCAAACTGGTCAAGCGTCTGGGTCTGGCGGTGTCGGATTTTGACGTCATTGAGCTCAATGAAGCGTTTGCCAGCCAAGGCCTGGCGGTGATGCGTGAACTTGGGCTGGCTGATGATTCGCCGAAGGTAAATCCTAACGGCGGCGCCATTTCCCTGGGCCACCCGTTAGGCATGAGCGGCGCGCGTCTGGTATTGACCGCACTGCATCAACTGGAAAAAACGGGCGGCAGCAAAGGCCTTGCCACGATGTGTGTCGGCGTAGGGCAGGGGCTGGCATTGGCGATCGAACGGTAAAACGCCTTCTGCAAACTCAATCACCCAGGTCCGCGACTGCCTCCACGAACAGGCAGATCGCGGGCCTGGGTGATTATTCTTGTGATGGAACAGACTTACTGCTTAAGTCTTAGTGTTACGGGTTATGTCGTAGACTGGCAGCTTATGGCCGGCTTTAACCGGCTGTTTTTAAAACTGGGGAAAAATAATGACAACGACTCACTACACCGGTGAAGAGCGGCGCAAGAGGATTTTTGCGATCGTGGGGGCCTCTTCGGGCAACCTCGTCGAATGGTTCGACTTTTACGTGTACGCCTTCTGCGCGATCTATTTCGCTCCTGCGTTCTTCCCGTCTGATGACCCGACTGTTCAACTGCTCAACACCGCTGGCGTGTTCGCGGCAGGCTTTTTGATGCGTCCGATCGGCGGCTGGCTGTTTGGTCGAGTGGCCGACAAACATGGCCGCAAGAACTCCATGATGATTTCGGTCCTGATGATGTGCGCAGGCTCGCTGGTCATCGCCTGTCTGCCGACCTACGCACAGATTGGTGCCTGGGCACCGGCACTGTTGCTGATGGCGCGCCTGTTTCAAGGTCTGTCGGTGGGTGGCGAATACGGCACCACAGCGACTTACATGAGTGAAATTGCATTGCGCGGGCAGCGTGGTTTTTTCGCCTCGTTCCAGTACGTGACATTGATCGGCGGGCAGTTGCTGGCAGTTTTGACCGTCGTCATCCTGCAGCAGTTTCTCAGTGCTGATGAGCTGCGAGCCTACGGCTGGCGTATCCCGTTCGTGGTCGGCGCCATTGCGGCGGTGATCTCGCTGTTGCTGCGTCGCACGCTGAAAGAAACCACTACTGCAGAAGCACGTCAGGACAAGGACGCCGGCAGCATTGCCGCCCTGTTCAAGCACCACAAAGCAGCGTTCATCACCGTGCTGGGTTACACCGCTGGCGGCTCGCTGATTTTCTACACGTTCACCACGTACATGCAGAAATACCTGGTTAACACCGTTCACATGGACCCGAAAGTCGCCAGCTACATCATGACGGGCGCGCTGTTCCTGTACATGTGCATGCAGCCGGTGTTCGGTGCCCTGGCTGACAAAATCGGGCGTCGCAATTCGATGTTGTGGTTCGGCGGCCTGGGCACGCTGTGCACCGTGCCGCTGCTGATGACCCTCAAAACCACCACCAGTCCGGTGCTGGCCTTTGTGCTGATCACGTTGGCGCTGGCGATTGTCAGCTTCTATACGTCCATCAGCGGTCTGGTCAAAGCCGAGATGTTCCCGGTGCAAGTGCGGGCGTTGGGTGTGGGCCTGGCGTATGCCGTGGCGAACGCGATCTTCGGTGGTTCGGCTGAGTTCGTGGCACTGAGCTTCAAGAACGCAGGCATCGAGAACACCTTCTATTGGTACGTCACGGTGATGATGGCCGTGGCTTTCCTGTTCAGTCTGCGCTTGCCCAAGCAACCG
Source organism: Pseudomonas rosaeacicularis (assembly GCF_057128745.1). NCBI lineage: Bacteria > Pseudomonadati > Pseudomonadota > Gammaproteobacteria > Pseudomonadales > Pseudomonadaceae > Pseudomonas > Pseudomonas rosaeacicularis. Next base: position 400,937 of record NZ_JBSKHT010000003.1, on the reverse strand, counting down.
GCTTATCTGCACGAAGATCATTGATTGATCTGCGCGCGCCTGATTCCGGGCGCGCGTCATCCATACTCTAATTCGATAACCATCACCTGAGTGCTCAAACAAAGAGGAGCTGCCATGGCTTTCGTACAACTTGATGACGGTGAAATGCACTACCAGATCGAGGGCCCGCAAGGCGCTCCGGTGTTGGTGCTGTCTAATTCTCTCGGTACCGATCTGCACATGTGGGACGCGCAAGTTGAGGCGCTCAGCAAAACGTTTCGGGTGTTGCGCTATGACACCCGTGGGCACGGCAAATCTTTGGTCAGCCAAGGTCTTTATACGATTGAGCAGCTGGGTCAGGACGTTCTGGCGCTGCTGGACGCGCTCAACATTGAAAGTGCGCATTTTTGCGGCTTGTCGATGGGTGGGTTGATCGGTCAGTGGTTGGGCATTCACGCCAACGACCGTTTGCACAAGCTGATCCTGTGCAACACCGCAGCCAAGATCGGTACGCCTGACATCTGGAATCAGCGGATCGCTTTGCTGGAGAGTGAAGGCACGCAGGGCATGGCGTCGCTGGCTTCGACTGCGCCGCAGCGTTGGTTCACGCCCGAATTTACGCAGCAGCATCCCGACAAAGTGAAGGCCGTGACTGACGTGCTGGCCGCTACTTCACCTCAGGGCTATGCAGCGTGTTGCGCTGCGGTGCGCGATGCGGATTTCCTCAAGCACGTCGGCAACATCACGGTAGACACGCTGATCATCTGCGGCAGCCACGACGCGGTCACTACAGTCGCTGACGGGCATTACCTGCAAAACCATATCCACGGCTCGCAGCTGTCCGATTACTACGCGGCGCACCTGTCCAGCGTGGAGTTGGGACAAGTGTTTACGTTGCGCGTAACGGAGTTCTTGTTGAGTTGACCCGTACTCCGATTTTGTGGGAGCGGACCTGTCCGCGAACAGGCCGGTGCGTCCGATAGAAATGTGTCGATTGGCAGATATCATTCGCGGACGGGTCCGCTCCCACGGGTGCTCTGATCTCCCCCAAAATCAATAAGTGAGCGTCCATAAAAAAACCCACCAATCGGTGGGTTTTTTGTTGCCGCGTTAGATCAGAACATCCGCATTTTTGGTACATCACCTGCGGTCGGTTGCTTCTGACCAGTCGGAGTCTGCTCATACCAGCCGCCGCCAAGCGCCTTGTACAAGTTAACTTCACTGGTCAGTTGCGACAGGCGATCAGTGATCAACGACTGCTGCGCGCTGAACAACGAGCGTTGGGCGTCGAGGAAGGTCAGATTGCTGTCGATCCCGATGCGATAACGCCGCTCGGCCAGACGGTAGTAATCCTGGTTGGCCTGCACGAAATCGCTCTGCGCCTGGAGTTGATCCTTGAACGTCTTACGTGAAGTCAAGCCGTCGGAGACTTCCTGGAACGCGGTCTGAATCGTCTTCTCGTAATTGGCCACGCCGATGTCCTTCTGGATCTTCGAGTAATCCAGGCTCGCCCGCAGGCTGCCAGCGTTGAAGATCGGCAGGTTGATCTGCGGTGTGAACAACCACGTACCCGAACCACCTTTGAACAGGCCGCTCAAGTCGCCGCTGGCCGTACCGGCACTGGCCGTCAGGCTGATGCTCGGGAAGAACGCCGCACGGGCTGCGCCGATGTTCGCGTTGGCAGCTTTCAAGTTGTATTCGGCTTGCAGGATGTCGGGACGACGCTGCAACAGATCCGAAGGCAGGCCCGGTGGCAACTCAGTCAGCAGGTCATTGCTCAGCGGCTTGGAAGGCGGCAGGTTCTGCGGCAGGGCAGTGCCGAGCAACAACGTCAGGTTATTCACGTCCTGAGCAACCTGACGCTCGTAACGCGAGAGGCTGACGCGAGCACTTTCGACCGAGGTACGCGATTGGGCCAGATCCAGCGCCGAGGCCACGCCGACTTCACTGCTGCGCGAGGTCAGACGGTAACTTTCTTCAAACGCACCCAATGTGTCCTGGGTCAGCTTGAGCAGTTCCTTGTCCGCCTGCCAGGTCAGATAAGCGTTGGCGACGCTGGCCACCAGGCTGATCTGCGTGCTGCGACGCGCTTCTTCGGTTGCGAAGTACTGTTGCAGCGCTTGCTCGCTGAGGCTACGAATGCGCCCGAACAAATCCAGCTCGTAGGCACTGATGCCCAGACCGACCGAATACTGACTGGTAATACCCGCCTGGCCGGTTTGCGACAAGTCGGCCGGCACTCGCTGACGGGTGCCGCTGCCTTCGGCATTCACGGCCGGGAACAGGTCCGCACGTTGAATGCGGTACTGCGCACGGTAGGCATCGATGTTCAAAGCCGCGACACGCAGGTCGCGGTTATTAACCAGCGAGGTCTGGATCAACTGCTGCAGCGCAGGATCATGGAAGAACTGACGCCAGCCTTGTTCGGCGGCTGCAACGTTGGCCGCTTGCGCCGGCGAATAGGCCGGCCCTTGCGGATACTGTGCGGCGACCGGCGCGGCAGGCTGGTTGTAATCGGGGATCAACGAGCAGCCGCCGAGAATGAACGCGGAAACTGCCAGCGAGATCAGGGACTTGCTCATTGGCCAGCCTCGTCGTGTGGGGTGTTGTCTTTTGGAGTGATATGTCGCTGTTTGCTCTTGAACAGTCCGGAGATCGATACAAAGAACAGTGGCACCCAGAAGATCGCCAGGACCACAGCGGTGATCATACCGCCGATTACACCCGTACCGATCGAGTGTTGGCTGCCTGAACCTGCGCCGGTGGAGATCGCCAGCGGCACAACGCCGAGGATGAACGCCATGGAGGTCATGACGATCGGGCGCAGACGCATGCGGCACGCTTCGATCGTCGCATCCACCAGGCTCTGGCCTTGCTCATGCAGCTCTTTGGCGAACTCGACGATGAGGATAGCGTTCTTCGCCGCCAGACCCACCGTCACCAAGAGGCCAACCTGGAAGAACACGTCGTTGGACAGTCCTCGCAAGCTGGTGGCCATCAAGGCACCGATAACGCCCAGCGGGATCACCAGAATCACCGCAATCGGAATCGACCAGCTTTCGTACAGCGCCGCCAGACAGAGGAACACCACCAGAATCGACAAGGCGTACAGCGCAGGTGCCTGAGATCCGGACAAACGTTCCTCATAAGACAGGCCAGTCCAGGACAGGCCGATGCCAGGTGGCAGTTTCTTGGCCAGTTGCTCGATCTCGGCCATCGCTTGGCCGGTACTGTAGCCAGGCGCTGGAGTACCCAGTACTTCCTCAGCCGGTACGCCGTTGTAGCGCGACAGTTTCGGCGAACCGAACACCCACTCGCCACTGGCAAAGGAGGCAAAGGGCACCATTTCGCCGGACGTATTACGCACGTACCATTTTTTCAGGTCTTCGGGTTTCATCCGTGCGTTGGCTTCACCTTGCACATACACCTTCTTCACTCGACCCCGGTCGATGAAGTCGTTGATGTAGTTGCCGCCCATCGCGATGGAGAGGGTGGTGTTGATGTCCGACAGGCTCACACCCAAGGCTTGGGCGCGCTCGTCATCGATGATCAACTGGTACTGCGGTTCATCGTTCAGGCCGTTCGGACGAACACCCGCCAGCACTTTACTTTGCGCAGCCATGCCCAGCAGTTGGTTACGCGCCTCCATCAACTTGGCGTGGCCCACGCCGCCCTGATCCTGCAGGTACACGTCGAAACCGGTTGCGTTACCCAGTTCGAGTACCGCAGGAGGTACGACCGCAAACGTCATCGCATCACGGAAACCAAAGAAGTGCTGCTGAGCGCGTTTGGCCAGCTCGAACACGCTGTTGGACGAATCACGATCACCCCACGGTTTGAGCATGATGAACGCCAGACCGGAGCTCTGCCCACGACCTGCGAAGTTAAAGCCGTTGACCGTAAACACGGAGTTCACAGCGCCGGATTCCTTCTCAAGCAGATACTTGCGCATGTTGTCGATGACGACCTGCGTGCGCTCGGCCGAAGAGCCGGGTGGCGTTTGAACCTGGGCGAAAATCACGCCTTGGTCTTCTTCCGGCAGGAACGCGCTCGGGATGCGGGTGAACATCCAGATCATGCCCAGGAAGATCAGCAGGTAAACCAGATAGGCCGGAATCTTGTGCTTGATCATGTTGCCAACGCCGCGCTCGTAACTCAGTACGCTGCGGTCGAAGGTGCGGTTGAACCAGCCAAAGAACCCACGCTTGGGTTGACCATGCTTCTCGTGGTCAATGGGTTTGAGCAAGGTCGCGCACAGGGCGGGCGTGAACACCAGGGCCACAACGACCGAAAGCGCCATTGCCGAGACGATGGTGATCGAGAACTGCCGGTAAATCACACCGGTTGAACCGCCGAAGAACGCCATCGGCAGCAATACGGCCGACAGTACGAGGGCAATACCGATCAGAGCGCCCTGAATCTGCTCCATGGACTTGATGGTCGCTTCACGCGGATCCAGCTTGTCCTCCGCCATGACCCTCTCGACGTTTTCCACCACGACGATGGCATCGTCCACCAGCAGACCGATGGCCAGAATCATACCGAACATGGTCAGGGTGTTAATGCTGAAACCGGCTGCCGCGAGGATGCCGAACGTACCCAGCAAAACAACCGGAACCGTCATCGTGGTGATGATGGTTGCGCGGAAGTTCTGCAAGAACAGGTACATCACCAGGAACACCAGAACAATCGCTTCACCCAAGGTATGAACAACCCCGGAGATCGATTCTTCCACCACTGGAGTGGTGTCGTACGGGTAAACGACTTTCATGCCGGCAGGCATGAAGGGTTCCAGCTGGGCAATGGTGGAGCGAATCGCTTTGGCGGTATCCAGCGCGTTGGCGCCGGTTGCCAGTTTGATTGCCAGACCCGATGCCGCTTTACCGTTGAACTGCGCGTCAATGCTGTAGTTCTCACCGCCCAGGCCGACTTTGGCGACGTCCTTCAGACGTACTTGCGAACCGTCCTGATTGACCTTGAGCAGAATGTTGCCGAACTGCTCTGCAGTCTGCAGTCGAGTCTTGCCGATAATGGTCGCGTTCAGCTGCTGGCCCTTGAGCGCAGGCAAGCCACCGATCTGACCGGAAGATACCTGAACGTTTTGGGCGGTGATTGCGGATTTGACGTCGACCGGGGTCAGCTGGAAGTTATTCAGCTTGGCCGGATCCAGCCATATGCGCATCGCGTACTGCGCACCGAAGACCTGGAAGTCACCCACACCGGAAGTACGGGAGATCGGGTCTTGCATGTTCGACACGATGTAGTTGGACAAGTCTTCCTTGGCCATGCTGCCATCTTCGGACACCAGGCCGACCACCATCAGGAAGTTCTTAACCGCCTTGGTCACGCGGATACCCTGCTGTTGCACCTCTTGGGGCAGAAGCGGGGTGGCCAGGTTGAGCTTGTTCTGGACCTGTACCTGCGCGATGTCGGGGTTGGTGCCCTGGTTGAACGTCGCAGTGATGGTCATGCTGCCGTCGGAGTTACTTTCCGAGGCAACATAACGCAGGTTGTCGATACCGTTGAGCTGCTGCTCGATAACCTGAACCACGGTGTCCTGCACGGTTTGTGCGGACGCGCCTGGGTAAGTCACCTGGATCGCAATGGCCGGAGGAGCAATGGCCGGGTACTGATTGATAGGCAATTTGAGGATCGACAGCGTCCCCACCAGCATGATCACGAGGGCAATTACCCACGCGAAAATAGGCCGGTCGATAAAAAATTTCGACATGAATTACTCCCCTTTGCTGCCTGCGGCTTCATCAGTTGCCGGGGCAGGGGCCGGGTTAGCTGCCTGGACGTTGGTGGCTTCGGCGACTTTCACCTCAGCACCCGGTTTCACGTACTGCAGGCCTTCGGTGATAACACGATCACCTGCGTTCAGACCCTTCTCCACCAGCCAGTCGCTGCCGATCGTGCGATTGGCAACCAGGGTGCGCGTTTCTACCTTGTTGTCCTTGTTCACGATCAACGCGCTAGGTGCGCCTTTGAGGTCACGTGTAACGCCTTGCTGTGGGACCAGAATTGCGTTGGCCGCAACGCCGGATTGCAGGCGAGCGTGCACGAACATGCCTGGCAGCAGGGTGTGGTCAGGGTTCTGGAACACTGCGCGCAGAGTCACCGAGCCAGTGGTCTGGTCAACGGACACTTCGGAGAACTCAAGCTTGCCTTCGATTGGATAAAGGCTGTTGTCCTCAAGCACCAGTTTTACTTTGGCCGCGTTGTCACCGGCTTTCTGCAACTGCCCGCTTTCAAGTGCGCGACGCAGTTTCAGCATCTCAGCCGAAGATTGCGTGACGTCGACATAGATCGGATCCAGTTGCTGGATAGTGGCCATCGCGTCGGTTTGCGCATCATTTACCAGCGCCCCTTCGGTGACCGCAGAGCGTCCGATACGGCCGGAAATGGGTGCGTAAACCTTGGTGTAGCGCAGATTGATTTCGGCGGTCTGTACGGCAGCCTGAGCTTCGCGCGCAGACCCTACTGCAGTGTCGTATTCCTGACGGCTGACAGCTTTCTCATCGATCAACTGTTTATAGCGACCGGCGAGCGAGTTGCTCGACTGAAAGGTGGCCTTGGCGCTGTCGACGTTTGCCTGATAGATCGACGGGTCGATCTGATAAAGCTGTTGACCTGCCTTGACGTCGGCACCTTCGGTAAACAGACGCTTGAGGATAATGCCATTGACCTGAGGACGGACCTCAGCGATGCGGAACGCAGTCGTGCGGCCCGGCAGTTCGCTGGTCAAGGTATAGGCTTGGGTTTTGAGGGTAACTACGCCGACCTGAGGGGGCGGTGGTGCAGCGGCCGCTTCTTCCTTTTTGCTGCATCCGCTGAGCAGCGATGCCAGGGCGACGGCAGTGACCAGTACGGTAACAGCTGGCTTGAATTGCATGAAGATCCTCGGGTCAGGAGCTAGCGCTCATGAAAGTGGAAAGGGCGAAAACATTTTCCGGCTGGATAAGTAGCAAGCTAATGAATATACTTACGTTCACGGTTGTTTGTAAATACCCGGCCCTGCGACAATCAGGCGCAGCAAGCAACCCATAGTAAGGCTGGGACAAGGCGATACAAGGGCCGCCCGGCGAGCTGTCCAGGCCACCGGACCTGGCAGCATGAAGGAAATTCATTGAGGTATTACTGCCATGGTCCGACGTACCAAAGAGGAAGCCCAGGAAACCCGCAAACAGATCATGGAAGCGGCGGAGCAGGCTTTTTACGAACGAGGCGTCGCCAGGACGACTCTGGCAGACATTGCGGCTTTGGCTGGTGTCACCCGTGGCGCGATTTACTGGCACTTCAGCAACAAGTCCGATTTGGTGCAGGCGATGCTCGACAGCCTGCACGAGCCGCTGGAGGAAATGGCCAAGAACAGCGAAAGTGAGGACGAAGTCGACCCACTGGGCTGGATGCGTAAACTTCTGATTCATTTGTTTCAACAAGTTGCAGTGGACCCCAAAACCCGTCGCATCAATGAAATTCTCTTCCACAAAATCGAATTCACCGACGAGATGTGTGACATGCGTCGCCAGCGTCAGATCATTTCTCTGGACTGCAACGAACGCATCGCCCTGACACTGAGTAACGCTGTGCGTCAGGGGCAGTTACCTGCTGAATTAAATCCTGTACGCGGAGCGATCTGTTTGCACGCCTATATCGACGGCATCCTCGGTCAGTGGCTGTTGGTTCCAGATAGCTTTTCGCTTTTCGAGGAAGCCGAGCGCTTGGTGGACACTGTCCTGGACATGCTTCGCCTGAGTCCTGCTTTGCGCGGCTAGCGTGTTGAACCCCGGGTTCGTGCGCAGGGCTCGGACGTCGCGGCAGATACTGACTGGGTCATCCATCCCTCCGACTATAACTGCATGGCGCTTAGCCTGCATCTATACCTTGGTCCTCGCCGATTGAACAGTCGGTTTACTCAGCCTTTACCTATTACCAAACATCATTCAGCCGCCCGACAGCACCTTCATGCCCACAGGGCTCGGCGCATCAACGGCACGAATCCTTCCCTATCGCTGTTCCCCGGCTACGCTGTGAGCCAAATGCTCCTACAAAACCAATAACAATGAGGGTCGGCGATGCTGCCTGTATCAAGAAGTCATGCTGTCAGAAATGCGGTGGTCTTACTGTTCGCCTGCCTCTGTGCCGCTCAACTGTGGGCTGCCGGGGACGAGGCGCAGGAAGCGCCCGCCGCCAAGGCGCTGCTGGAAAAAGCCGTCGCACGTTACCGTCAGGACGGAGACAAGGCGCTGGCCCAATTCAGTCGCCAGGGCGAATTTGTCGATGGCGAACGCTACGTCTTCGTCACAGACACCAACGGCATCATGCTGGCCAGTGGCGGCCCGTCGGTGGTGTTGATCGGCCGTGACGTTTCCTCGGTGCTCGACCCTGAGCTGCAAAAAAGTTTCAAGCAAGTCCTGCAAACGCCGGAAAGTGCGGGCATCCAAGAGGCTGAGTACCGCTGGCAGAACTGGGCGGATGGCAAGGTTGAACGCAAACGCGTTTACTTTCAGCGCGTCGCCAATCGTGTGCTGGCGGTCGGTTACTACCTGCCACGAGCAGCACCGGCGCAAGCCAAAGCGTTGCTCGACAAGGCGTCCAAAGCGCTAGTTGCAGATGAGAAGGGCACCCTCGATGCGATCAACAGCCTGAAGGGCGGATTCTTGCAGGACGATCTCTATGTGTTCGTGGTCAATATCGACACCAAGCGCTACGTCGCCCACGGGACCAATTTGAGATTGGTCAACACCGACTTCAGTAAGGTCAAGGACCCCGAAGGTAAGCCCGTCGGTCTGCCGATGCTGGAGTTGCTCAAGAAACAGAACGAAGGCGAGTATGAATACCGCTGGCGTAACCCGGTCACCAACAAGATCGAGCACAAGCACGCGTACATGCGCAAAGTGGGCAATTTTCTGGTGGCTGTCGGTTACTACAACGGCTAAGTGATTACGAGCGGGGAGGCAGTCACCCGCTTGTCACCTTACCTGTCCTTGTCACCGCGACCGCGCAACAGGTGATTGGGCATTGCCGTCGCGGCAGCCAGTCCTAATAAGGAGACGGCTGCGCTGGCCAGCAATAAATGCTGAAACGTCACCGCCAGTTGCCCGCGCAATAATTCCAGGGCCGGCCCACTGACGGCGTGCAGGCTGTCCATCAACACGTTGCCGGACGCACCTTCGCCACCGATCGGGCCGCTGCCTGGGTTGGCCACACCCGAACCTGCCAGCATCGCCAGTAAAAGTGCGGACATCGACGCCACCCCGACAGCGCCACCCAGTGACCGAAACAAATTGGTCGTGCTGGTGGCGACGCCCATGTCTTTGGCGTCGACCGAATTCTGCGTGCCCACCAGCGAGGTCGGAAACTGCATCCCGCTGGCAATGCCGGTCAACACCATGAGCAGGCCCGTCAGCACCACCGATTGCGGCGGCGTGAACGCGATACCGGCGATCGCGAACGGCATCAATAACGCGCCGGTGAAAATGATCGGCTTGTAACGCCCGGTCAGCGATGTGCGACGGCCGCCAAAATACGCGCCTATTGGCATACCAATCGCCAATGGCATCAGATGCAGCGCGGCACTGTCTGAACCGCCTCCAGTGATCGTCTGAAAACGCAGCGGTAGCAGTACGATCAGGGAGATCGCCTGAAAGCTGGTGAAGAAAATCGTGCACCAGCACAGCACCGCGCTGCGATTGGCGAACAGGTGCATCGGTAACAGCGGCTCGGCGGTGCGGCGTTCGTAAATCACGAACAGCACCAGCGCCAGCAAAGCCAGCCCCAACTGAGCAAGCACCCTTTGATCACGCCAGCTGTGGCCTTGGCCGATTTCGGTGATACCTAGCAGCAGCGCGGTCAGGCCGATGATCATCAGCACGGTGCCGAGGTAGTCGATCACCGGTTTGCGCTGGGGTATCGGCAGGCCAACCAAGGTTTTGCGCGCCACCCACCAAGCGGCGAAGCCCAGCGGCAGATTGATCAAGAACACCCAGCGCCACGACACGTATTCGGTCATGAAACCGCCGAGCACTGGCCCCGCGACGCTGGCTGCCGCATACATCCCGCTGAAATAGCCCTGATAGCGACCGCGTTCGCGGGGCGGGACGATATCGCCAATGATCGCCTGGCTGACCGATACCATGCCGCCTGCGCCTATGCCCTGCAGCACCCTCGCCAGAATGAGCTGCTCCATGCTTTGCGCCATGCCGCAAAACAACGAGGCCAGCGTGAAAGTGCCCAGGCCAAACAGCATCAAGCGTCGGCGGCCATACAAATCACCGAGCTTGCCGTAGATCGGCACTGCCACGGTCAATGCCACCATGTAGGCGGAGATCACCCAGGCGAGGAGATCAAAGTCGTTGAATTGAGCAGAAATGGCCGGCATCGAGACCGCAACAATGGTCTGATCCAGCGCGCTGAGGAAGACGGCCATCATGAGCGCAAACAATATGCTGCGGATGTCCGGTCTGGTTTGATTGAGGCTGGTCAAGGCGAGGACCCAAACTGGCAGATTGGCCCGCCGAAACACGGCGGGAGAGCTCGCTCAGTCTAGTCCGTTAGCTTGCTAATCGATAGCCGCCTTCATCGGTCTGGCCATTCTGTTCACCTACCGTAGCGCGCTGAAACTTGCCGCCGTCGGCATGCAGTGACCAAAGGTGCAAACCGCCACGCGTGGGGTCTGGCGCAGTTGCTCGATTCGATACGCGCCAGCACCGTACAGGGAAAGTACAAACGCGACAGCCAGTACATAAACGCATTGTCTTTTTATTGTAGTTTTCATGCTGCGTACCTCGATCCGACTTAAAAAGATTTTTAAACGGGACAAGGTGAGTGTAGGACCGTATTGGGATGATGCCATGCAGCTGGCACATTGAATGTTTGTATCAGGGCGGGTCTTGAGCCACAAAACGGCTTTGCGTCGGCGTACGAACGGGATCTGACATCTGCTTCGGCCCTTGCGCTCAACGCCGATCCTGTAGGAGCTGACGACCAGCGGGAGGCTGCGATATCGGTATGCCTGATCCAACGCAATCGCAGTCTCCCGCTGGTCGGCAGCTCCTACAACGGAAACTGAGGCCTGATCCGTCGCCTTTTTCAGCCGCGCTTTCTAGCGCAGGAACGGGATCGTGTGCCACGCCACGCCACGCCACGCCACGCGCAGCGAGGGACGATCAAACGCGTGAGGCTTCTTCCCGCGCAGACGCCTGCGCAAGCAACCAGTCAATCAACTCCTGCAACTGAGGCGATGCGCCGGCACGGTTGGGGTAGACGAAGTAATACGCCGCGCCCGTTCGCACCTTCAGATCGAACGGCATCACCAGCCGCCCCGCGCTCAGGTCCTCGCCGATCAACGCCCAGTCACCAATCGCAACCCCAGAGCCTTGTGACGCCACGGTCATCGCCAGGTCCAGCGTGTCGAAGTGCTGACCCTTGCCGATGTTGCTCAGCGTCGTGCCCGCGACTTTCAGCCACTGCTCCCAATCTCGCTGATCGCGAGTCGGATGCAGCAGCATGTGCTGTTCCAGATCACTCAACGCTGCGAGCCGCTGCGGGCCGTCGAGCAACTGCTGCGAGCAGACCGGTGTCAGTTGTTCATCGAAAATGTGGTGAACCTGCATCGAGCCGTCTGGCCGGGAGCCATACACCACGGCGGCATCGAACTCTTCACGGCGAAAATCCACTGCATGCTGCACGGTGGTGGTCAATTCCACCGGCACGTCCGGGCGCTCCTTCTGCCATTGCAGCAAACGCGGGAGCAACCATCGCATCATGCAGGTCGGCGCCTTGAGTTGCAGTGCCTCGCGCTTGACACCCACCTGATCCACCGCTTCATCGATCAGCGCGAAGATCTGCTGAATCCTTGGAAACAGCTCACGCCCCTGCGCGGTCAGGCTCAAACCTCGCGCCTGACGTTGAAACAGGCTGTAGCCCAGATGGCTCTCAAGCCCGGAAATCTGCCGACTGACCGCGCCCTGAGTGATGTGCAGCAGCTCGGCGGCACGCGTGAAATTGCAGCACTGAGCCGTGATCAGAAAGGTGTGCAGCGCGGGGAGGGGAGGCAGCCGTTTCATGGATGGGCGCAGGCATGAGTTGAGGACATGCCTAAGCATGACATTTTTTGCGTTGTCACAGATATGGCTGCGCAGGTCCAATGATCCCCACTGCTGTTGGTTCTTCGCTTGCGCGTTGAGGACACTCAAACGGCCCCATTTTTGAGCGACACCCGAGAATAAGGACTCAGAGACATGGCAACCTGCGGCGAAGTGTTGGTGAAATTACTCGAAGGCTATGGCGTCGAGCAGGTGTTCGGTATTCCGGGCGTCCACACCGTTGAGCTGTATCGCGGGCTGGCCAGCTCGAGCATCAATCACGTGACCCCGCGCCATGAGCAGGGCGCAGGCTTCATGGCCGATGGTTACGCGCGCACCAGCGGCAAGCCGGGCGTGTGCTTCATCATCACCGGGCCCGGAATGACCAACATCACCACGGCCATGGGTCAGGCGTATGCCGACTCGATCCCGATGCTGGTGATCTCCAGCGTGCAGTCGCGCAACCAACTGGGCGGCGGTCGCGGCAAGCTGCATGAATTGCCAGCGCAGGGGGCGTTGGTGGCAGGCGTCGCAGGCTTTTCCCATACATTGATGTCGGCCAAAGACTTGCCGACAGTCCTGGCCCGCGCTTTTGCACTGTTCCAGGCCGGTCGCCCGCGCCCGGTGCATATTGAAATTCCGCTGGACGTGCTGGTCGAGAACGCCGACGACCTGCTCGACAGCGAGCCTGTCAGCATCACCCGCGCCGGACCGTCTCCGGCGGCGATCAAGCAGATGAGCACCTTGCTCGCCAACGCCAAACGCCCGCTGATTCTGGCCGGTGGCGGCGCGATCGATGCTGCTGCAGCGTTGACCCAACTGGCCGAACGGCTGGAAGCTCCCGTCGCGCTGACGATCAACGCCAAAGGCATGCTGCCTTCCCATCATCCGCTGCTCATCGGTTCTACCCAGTCCCTTGATCCCACCCGCGAGATCATCGAAGCGGCCGATGTGGTTTTGGCAATCGGCACCGAGCTGGCCGAAACCGACTACGACATCACTTTCCAAGGCCACTTCAAGATCCCCGGCACCTTGTTGCGCATCGACATCGATCCCGATCAAACCGTGCGCAACTTCCCGCCGAAAGTGGCGCTGGTGTCCGATTCGCGGACTGCCGCTGAAGCCTTGGTCGAGTCGCTGGCCCATGAACACTTGGCGCCGCGCAACGAAGACTGGGGCCACAAGCGCGCCGCAGCACTGCGCGCCACTCTTGATGCATCGTGGGATGAAGCCACCCGGGGGCAGACGCTGTTTCTGAAAACCGTGCTGGAGGTGCTGCCGAACATCGTTCTGGTGGGCGATTCAACCCAACCGGTCTACACCGGCAACCTCACGCTGGATCTCGATCACCCGCGACGCTGGTTCAACTCGTCCACCGGTTACGGCACGTTGGGCTACGCCTTGCCTGCTGCGGTCGGCGCATGGCTCGGCAGTCAGGACAAAGGTGAGCGCAATCCCGTCGCGTGTCTTATCGGCGATGGCGGGCTGCAATTTACCCTGTCGGAACTCGCCAGCGCGGTGGAGGCGCGCACGCCGATCATCGTCCTGCTGTGGAATAACCAGGGCTACGAAGAGATCAAGAAATACATGGTCAACCGCGACATCGAGCCGGTGGGCGTGGACATCTACACCCCGGACTTCATCGGCGTCGCCAAAGCGCTGGGTTGCGCGGCCGAAGCGATCAGCAGCGTCGAGCAGCTCAAAGCGGCATTGAGCGCAGCCAACGACCGCCAAGGCCCGACCGTGATCGAAATCGATCAGCGCAGCTGGATGAATGGATTGAACGCATCGTGAGTGAAGCCACTGTTTTGAACCCTGCTTTGAATCAGGTACGGGCCGGTCTGTACATCGATGGGCAATGGCGCTCGGGCAACGAGTCGCTGGTGGTGATCAATCCGGCAACCGAAGAGCGACTGGCAACGGTGGCCGGTGGCGATGGCAAATCGGTTGATTTGGCGGTGCATGCCGCCAGTGCTGCTTTCTCGGGCTGGTCGACGACCCCTGCGACCGAGCGGGCGAAGATTTTGCGCACGATCGCAAGTGGCGTTGCAGCCCGACGCGAAGCGCTGATGCAGTTGCAGTCGAGCAACAACGGCAAGCCGGGTTTCGAAGCGGCCATCGATGTTGACGACGTGATCGCCACGTTCGAGTACTACGCGGGCTTGGCCGAGGGTCTGGACGTTCAGCAAAACCGTCCGGTGGGGCTGCCCAGCGAAGACTTTTCAGCGCATCTGCGTCGCGAAGCCTGTGGCGTGGTGGGGCTGATCGTGCCGTGGAATTTCCCGATGGTCACCACCGCCTGGAAACTCGCCCCTGCGTTGGCTGCAGGATGCTGCGTGGTGCTCAAACCCTCGGAAGTCACGCCGCTGGCTGAACTGGAACTGGCGCGGATCATTGCCGAAAGCGGTCTGCCGGCAGGCGTTTTCAACGTGGTGTGCGGCACCGGGTTGTCGGTCGGCGCGCCGCTGTCGGCCCATCGCGGGCTGGCGAAAATCTCCTTCACCGGCAGCAATGCCGTGGGCGTGCAAGTCATGCAGCGCGCGGCGGAAACAGTAAAGGGTGTGAGCCTGGAGCTGGGCGGCAAGTCGTCATTGATTGTGTTGGAAGACGGTGATCTGGACCTCGCTGTCGAACTCGCCAGCGGCGGTGGATTCTTCAATGCTGGGCAAATGTGTTCCGCTACCAGTCGGGTGTTGGTGGCTCAAGGCTTGATTAACGCCTTCGTTGAACGACTGGTCGCCAAGGCGCAATCCATTAAGGTCGGCGGGCCTCTGGAAGACAGCGCCGAAATGGGCCCGCTGGTCAATAAAGCTCAATATCAGCGGGTGCTGCGCCACATCGACGCCGGTAAAAAAGCCGGCGCACGCCTGTTATGCGGCGGCGAGCGTCCAGACGATCAGCCGTTGGGCTTCTTTTTACGACCTGCCGTGTTCACCGACGTGCCCCTGGACAGTGCGTTGTGGCGCGAGGAGATCTTCGGCCCAGTGCTTTGCGTGCGCGCTTTTTCCAGCGAGGCCGAAGCGATTGCTCTGGCCAACGACAGCGAATTCGGCCTGGTGGCGAGCGTCGTTGGCCGCGACGCGGGTGCTACCGAACGCGTCGCCAACGCGCTGCAGGCGGGGCTGGTGTGGATCAATGCGCCGCAGGTGATATTCCCGCAGACCGCCTGGGGCGGTTACAAACAAAGCAGCCTTGGGCGGGAGCTAGGCCCGTGGGGTTTACAGGCTTTTCAGGAAATTAAACACGTCGTTCGCGCTCTCTGAACTGCTCTCTAATGGCCCACGCATGCCTCGCGAGAAGGCATGCGCCGGACACATGGCTCCAATGAAAAACTTTCGATTGTTGAGGGTTGTCCGCCCCCGCAGGATGACCCCGCCGACTCGCTGAACGGCCCGGAGCACGGGCGCTGCAGCATGGTCCGGATGTGCGAATTCCCTCAAACCTGCAGCCGAAAAACAATGGAGTCCGACGTGGACAAACATGATTTGAACAGAAGGCAATTCATCAAGGCCGTGGGCATTGCATCGGTGGGCGCCGCAGCCCTGTCCATGCCCTTCATCCGGGCGAGCGCAAGCGACACCAAGTTCCAGGGCAAAACCCTGCGTCTGTTGACTTGGTCCGATGACACTGGGCTGGCTGCACTGCGCAACATCGCCGCCACGTTTGAAGCCAAGACGGGCGCCAAAGTGATCGCCGACCGCACCGGCAGCACCTCGGAAATGGTCGCCAAACTCAAGGCCGGTGGAGATCGTCCGCAGTACGACATCATCACCCTCGCAGGCGTTGGCGCCGAAGGCCTGGCCGCAGCAGGTTTGCTGGAAAAGCCGGACCTCAACCGCATTCCCAACATCAAGGATGTCCCGGAGAAATACCAAACGGGGGCCAATGGTCACGGCATCGGTTACCTGCTGTGGTGCAACAGCCTGGTCTACAGCACTCGCACCGTGAAAGAAGCGCCAGACAGCTACGCCGCGTTGTGGGACAAGGACATGGCGCCGAATATCTTCCTGCCGCCACCGAACTGGACCGAGGCCATGGACCTGATCATCATCGCCGCGAAACTGGCCGGTGGTGACGAGCACAACATTGAGCCAGGCTTTAAGAAGCTGGCCGAGCTCAAAGACCGCGTCGTGACCCTGGGCGAAAACCCGAACCAGATTGCCGAGCTTTTCCGCACCGGCTCTCTGGACATGGGCGGCCTGTACGCGCCGGCGTTTTTCCCAAAACAGATTCGCGATCCGAACTACGGTTTGGGCGCCACCTTCGGCATGAAGGAAGGTTTCTACACCGACCTGATGCAGTCGGTGATGCCGAAAAATCGCCCTGGCGATACGGATCTGGCCTACGCCTTCCTCGACCACTCTCTGGACCCGGTGGTGCAGGGCAAGATGGCCGAAGACATCTACAACGGCCCGGTCAACTCCAAGGCGGTCATCTCGGCCGAAGCGCGCAAAAGCCCGTACATCCTCACGCCAGAGCAGATTGCCGACAAAGCGATCATGCACGACAACGCGTTTTTGGCGACCGTGCATGAAGAGTGGATTCGCCGGTATACCGAGATATTCTCGTCCTGATTATGTAGGAGCTGCCGAGGTTACGAAGGCTGCGAACGCGGTGTGTCATGGAAATCGCATCGCAGCCTTCGGCAGCGCCTACAGAAGATCGCGTTGCTCTGTAGGAGCGAATTTATTCGCGAGAGGATTTAGCAGGCAGCTAACGCATTCCTGACACCGCTAAAACTGAGATCACCACCATGGAACAACAACCCATAACAACCCAGGTCGTGACGCCACTTTCGCCACGCGCCCGGTCGATTTCCCCTACCGCGCGCGCCTGGCTGTTTCTCACGCCGTCGATGCTGTTTCTCGCTGTGCTGATCATCGCCAGCCTGCTGGTGCTGCGCATGAGCGTCGGCACCAAAGGCGCGGAATGGACCGGCTTCAGCCTCGCCAGTTACGCCCAGCTGTTTGAACCCTATTACCTGAAATCCCTGCTGTTGACCCTGCGTCTGGCGCTGATCAGTGCGGTCATCGCGGTCATCCTGGCGATCCCGGTCGGCTACACCATGGCCCGCCTGCAATCGCCTTTCATTCGCCGGATCTTCCTCGCCGCCGTGCTGTTGCCGTTGCTGGTCAATCTGCTGCTGCAAAGCTACGGCTGGCTGGTGATTCTCGGCCCGGCAGGCATGCTCAATCAGGCGCTCAAAGGCCTGGGCCTGATCACCCGGCCGGTGATGATGCTCTACAACCAGAACGGCGTATTGATGGGGCTGGTGCAAACCGCATTCCCCCTCGCGGTGCTGCCAATTGCCAGTGCCATGCGTGGGGTTTCGCGCAGTTACGAAGAGGCCGCCGCCACCTTGGGCGCCAGCCGATTCCAGATTTTTCGTCAGGTGATTCTGCCGATGAGCCTGCCAGGCATCATCACCGGCGCGACGTTGGTGTTTGCCTACAACGCCAGCAGCTTCGTCGTACCGCTTTTGCTCGGCGGTCGTCGCGTGCCGATGCTGGCGGTGATGGTCCACGACCAGATCGCCCCGCTGATGAACTGGCCTGCCGCATCAGCGGCAGGTGTGGTGTTGATCGTCACGACGCTTGCGATCATGACGCTCTCGGAATTTGTCGTCGGTCGCCGTCGGCGCATGCTGGAGGCTTCGCAATGAAAACGCTTTTGCGCTCCCAACCGCTGTTGCCAGGGGAAACCGGTCGTTTCGCCGCGATTCTCTCCGGAGTGATTCTGTTCCTGGCTGTGACGCCGATCCTGACGATGATCGTGATGTCGTTCAGCGGCGCCTCGAACCTGGACTTTCCGCCGGCCAGTTACAGCCTGCAGTGGTACAAGGCCGCGTGGCAGACCATCGTTTCGCCGGATTCCAGCGACGTGCTCAGTCTGGGCAAAGCCATGGGCACCAGTTTGCTGGTGGCGTGCCTCACCATGATCTTCGCCACGCTGATTGCTGTGCCCGCGTCCTACGCGCTGACTCGCTGTGAGTTCAAAGGCAAAGCCGTCGCGATGCAGTTGATGTCCCTGCCGCTGGTCTTTCCGATGGTGGTGCTGGGGTTGGCGTTGCTGCTGGTGTTCGACAGTCTGCCGTTCCATCTGGACACCTCGCGGCTGGTCATCGCCCATGTGATTCTGGCCTTGCCCTTCGTCATTAAAAACTGCACCGCAGCGATGACTAATATTGGCAGCGAAGTGGAGGAGGCGGCGCAAATGCTCGGCGCATCCCCGACTCGCGCGATCATCGATGTGGTGGTGCCGCTGATGAAATCCGGGATTCTCGCCGGGATGCTGCTGGCCTTCATCGTCTCGTTCAACGAGTTCACGGTGACCTATTTTCTCTACAACATCGACGTCATGACCGTGCCGATCTGGATGTACAGCCGCACGGTTTCGTCGCTTGATCCCACCGTTTTCTCGTTCGCCGTGCTGATCGTGCTCATCGACTTCGTCCTGATCTGGGCGCTGGAGAAGCTGGTCGGTGAAGGTGGCGTTTCGTTCTGAATGAGGCTTGAACCATGACCGGACTGATTCTGGAAAACGTCGAAAAATACTACGGCTCGGCCTGCGCCGTGACCGACGTCAATCTGCACCTGCCCCAAGGCAAACTGGTGTGTTTTCTCGGGCCATCGGGCTGTGGCAAAACCACGCTGCTGCGCATGATCGCCGGGCTGGAAACCCTGACCAGTGGCGAGATCCGTCTGGATGGCGAAGACGTCAGCCACACGCCAGCGCATCAGCGCAACTTCGGCATGGTCTTTCAATCGCTGGCGCTGTTTCCGCACATGACGGTGGGGGAAAACATCGCTTATCCGCTCAAGCTGCGCGGCGTCGATAAAGCTGCGCAGAAAGCCCGCGTGACCGAGTTGCTGGAGCTGATTCAGTTGCAGCAAATGGTCGACCGCCCGGTGGCGAAACTCTCCGGCGGGCAGCGTCAGCGTGTGGCCATCGCCCGCGCCATCGCTTCCCATCCGAAACTATTGCTGCTGGATGAGCCGCTGTCGGCGCTGGACGCCAAGCTGCGCGAATCGATGCAAGTGGAAATCCGCCAGCTGCAACAACGGCTGAACATCACCACCATTCTGGTCACCCATGATCAGCGCGAAGCCATGACGATGGCTGACATCGTGGTGGTGCTGGGCGAGCACAAGGTGCAGCAGGTCGGCACGCCAATCGAGATCTATCGCAACCCGGCCAATGCTTTTGTGGCGGACTTCATTGGCTCGGGGAATATCTTCCCGGCGCGGGCACTGGGCAATGGTCGGGTCGCACTGCCCGGCGGCGAAGCGATTGAAGTGCCGATCAGCGACTCGATTCAGATCGGCACCGATATCAAAATGCTCGTGCGCCCGGAAGACGTGCACCTGTCACAACCTCAGGCCGCCGAGGGCAACCGCCTGATGGGCACCGTGACCTTCGTGCGCGATATCGGCGCGACCATCGAAACCACGGTCGATTGCGGCGGTATTTCATTCACCGCGCTGAGCACGCCGAATCAAAGTGTGGGCCTGAGCATCGGTCATCCGGTGTCGATCACCCTGCCGCAAGAGGCGTGTCGTGTGCTGGGCGCCTGATCAGACGCTTTTACGCAGGCGCGCCAAGTCCCGTAATGGCGGCGCGCCGAACAGCCGACTGTATTCGCGGCTGAATTGCGACGGGCTTTCGTAACCGACCTTGTAGCCGGCGGCGGACGCTTCCAGTCCGTCGTTGAGCATCAGCCGGCGGGCTTCCTGCAGACGCAGCTGTTTCTGGTATTGCAGCGGACTCATCGCCGTCACTGCTTTGAACCGATGGTGCAGGGTCGAGACGCTCAGGTTCACTTCCTTGGCCAGTTCATCAATGCGCAGCGGCTGCTGAAAATGCTCGTTCAGCCACTTGATCGCCTGGGTCACGCGATGGGTCTGGCAATTGGTGATGGCGATTTCGTACAACCGATGCCCCTGCTGCCCACGCAATAATCGGTAAAGAATCTCGCGGTGGATCAAGGGTGCCAGCATGGGGATGTCTTTGGGATTGTCGAGCAAGCGAATCAGGCGAATGACTGCGTCGAGCAGGGTAGTGTCGATGCGTTCGACATACAGACCGCGCCCGCTGGGCCGTGCCGGAACGCTCATGGGTCCGGCTTCGGCAATCAGCGCGTTGATCTCGACGGGGTCGATGTCAATGCGCATCGCCAGGTGCGGCTCATCTTCGGAGGCGTGCACGATCTTGCCGCTGATGGGCATTGCCACTGACAGCACCAGGTAATTGAGCGGGTCGTAGGTAAAGTAGGCGTCGCCCAGTTTCACGTCCTTGCTGCCTTGGGCCATGATGCACAACGCGGGTTGGACCAAGGCCGGGATTGATTGGGTCGGGAAGTCGTGGCGCACCATGTGCAGCGATTTGATTTCGGTCTGATGGCTGCCTTCACCCTTGGCGTAGCGCCGGATCAGGTCCGTCAACTCTTCGCGTTGTTGCTTCATGTGCGCGCTCAGCTCAGGCAAAACCGGGTCCTGCCTTGCAGCGCTGGGGCTGGCTGATTGCGCCATGGGTAAATCCTCTGACAAGCCTTCGATGGGGCATAGCTTATTTTTGTGCAAGCAACGACGTTAGGCGAATCCTGCCGGATGATTGCCTGATTCTGTCGTGGTCTTGATGACGAGGCAATGTAATGCCCTGCAGGCCAGGGGCGATTGCTTAAAAGTCCCGGCTGCCGGGGTGGTGTTTTTTTGTGGAGTATCGCGCGTGAATTTGACATCAGCGCAGGATCAGGCAAGAACTGCGCAGTAATCGGCTAACGAGATATCGCGTTGCACCGCTAGTCTGCTGTTCTGCCGCAAGCGCTAACTGCTTTCACGCGGCTGATCAAAGGAGTGCAGACATGTCCAGATCTTCCGTCGTGAGCCACCACGTTGCCGCCCGAGCAAGTGCAGGACGCAGCGAACAGTTGGGTGCCGCTTTGAGCCCGTTGATTGCGTTAGCGTCGGTCGCCCCGGGTTGCCTGCATTTTGCGCTGCACAGGTCTGTGACCGACGCTGACTTGTGGGTAATCAGCGGATCGTGGTCGGGTGAGCAGGCGATGAATGCCTGGTTTTGCTCGCCAGACCTGACAGTTTTCTCTGAGCTGGTCGTAGGACGCGTGGTCACACATTTTGATTTTCAGACGTTCGTCAGCGTGAGTGCGAGTGAGGCGCAGGCGGCCTATGCGTTTCCACTGGAGAGGAAGGCCGGATGACTTGGCGATTCGGCGGCTGATGACTTATGGATTCTGGTTGCTGTTTCTGTAGGAGCCAACTTGTTGGCGAGCCTTTTTTTCGGTGTTACCCCGCGCAGCCGTCTCGCGAACAAGTTCGCTCCTACAGACTGAGCCAGTTTAGAATCCCCGCTTTCACTTTAAGCAGGGCCCAAATCGATGGCACGCAAAGAATTCCAGCATTTCGAAGCCGTTTCTGCGGCGTCCCCCGGTGAAGACGGCTACAGCGCTGCAATAGCGGTCAAAGGCCTTGGCGCTGGCGGCGCACCGACTTTTCACCGTGTCCTGCAAGATCAGAAATTCAAAACCGCACTGGACGCCGATCAAGCCGCAGTCCAGGAACTGGAACGGCTGATCGACGTGACGCCTGAAGGCGAATTGATGTTCGCACAGGACTGATCAGGCTTTGGGGCGATACATTTTGAACAGCGATTCCGGGCCCAGCTGGAAATAATCAGCCGGGCCGCCGCCGCGCAGGATCGGCTCACCGGCGGCGGTGTCGTAAATCCCATCCTTGAGCAAGCGCTTGGCGATGTGGACCGCCACCACTTCCCCCATGATCAGCCAGCTCGGCACCACTTCTTTATCAGCGCGTTGCAACTGAATGATCTGCGTGACCTTGCATTCAAACGCCACTGGCGTTTCCTTCACCCGTGGCACCGAGACAATGCGTGAGGGCTCGGCGGTCAGCCCGGACAATTCAAATTCGTTTACGTCAGGAGCAACAGCCGCGCAGCTTTGGTTCATCTGCTCGGCCAGCGGGCGCGTGGCCAGGTTCCAGACAAACTCTCCGGTCTGCTCGATGTTATTCAGGCTGTCTTTGCGCCCGATGCTGCAAAACCCAATGATGGGCGGGATGTAGTTGAAGGCGTTGAAAAAGCTGTAGGGCGCAAGATTCAGCTTGCCCTGAGCATCGTGGGACGAGATCCAGCCAATAGGGCGCGGACCGACGATGGCATTGAAAGGATCATGGGGGAGGCCATGGCCGTTGGCGGGTTCGTAGAAATGGATATCGTCTGACATGGCGCGTTTCCTGAAAAAGCTGATAACGACGGTCTGGAAGAATGAAGGTCGTCATAGTGCAAGGCATTGGCGACGGATTCCAGAGCTGTCGGCTGTCTGCCGTCAGAACGTTGCGCAGAAATCCGTGGCTCAGAAACGATCAAGCCCGGCAAAAGCCGGGCTAGTGGGGAACGCAAATTGGAGCGGGTATTAGCTGACGCGGTTGTTACCAACACGGTCTGCGCCATCAGCAGCCAGACGGTTTGCACCGATGTGGTCAGCGCCATCAGCAGCTTGACGATTGTTGCCTACGCGGTCAGCGCCGTCAGCAGCCAGACGGTTAGCCCCAATGTGATCAGCGCCATCAGCAGCTTGACGATTGTTGCCTACGCGGTCAGCGCCGTCAGCAGCCAGACGGTTTGCACCGATGTGGTCGGCGCCATCAGCGGCTTGACGATTGTTGCCTACGCGGTCAGCGCCGTCAGCAGCCAGACGGTTAGCACCAATGTGGTCGGCGCCATCAGAAGCCTGACGATAAGAGCCGGTGTGCGAAGCGTTAGTGTGGGAAGAACCGCCTTCAGCAACGACGGTTGCGTTCAGAACAGAGTGAGTGTCAGTTGCTGGCAGAGCGAAAGCGCTCGATGCCAGAATTGAAAGAGTAAGGCCGAAAATCAGTTTGTTAGTTTTCATGATGTTTGCTCCAGCAAAGTTAAATAATTTGTTAACTCGGTATGGAGCTAAGTCTACGCGCGCAGGTATTAGGTAGAAGTTAACAAGGTTGCTAGCGAACATCGTTGAAAATGATAGTTGGCTACACCGCCCGGTTTTAAAGCGCTCCAGCCGATTTTGTTCCAGGTTGGGGCGTTTTTGCCTTACCTCGTTAAATAAGTCTATTGACTGATTAGTTATTTTGTGATTCTAAGTTTTTTCGGGGCCGTCATTCTGAGTATTTTCCGAATGCTGAGTAGGAAAAATCTTGCGTCAGCGGCGGGAAAATTTAGCGTGAACCCTTAGTTTTCGGGCTGTAGGAGGAGTTTCTTGCAGGCAAAATTAAGCCCGGCAAAAGCCGGGCTGGAGAAGAGCCAGTTATTAATCAGCTCAGACGATTTGCACCAACGCGGTCCGCACCATCAGCCGCAACACGATTTGCACCAACACGGTCAGCACCATCAGCCGCAACACGATTTGCACCAACACGGTCGGCACCATCAGCGGCAACACGATTTGCACCAACGCGGTCGGCACCATCAGCAGCGACGCGATTTGCACCAACGCGGTCGGCACCATCAGCAGCGACGCGATTTGCACCAACGCGGTCGGCACCATCAGCCGCAACGCGGTTTGCGCCTACACGGTCAGCGCCATCAGCGGCAACACGGCCGATGTTAGTGTGGGAAGAGCCGTTTTCAGCAACAATCGCTGCGTGGGTTTGTTGAGTAGCTTCAACACTTGGAAGTGCGAAAGCGCTACTGGCAAGAATCGAGAACGCCAGGCCGAAGATCAGTTTGTTAGTTTTCATGGTAGTTGCTCCAGATCGATTAGTTAGTTGTAACTCGGTATGGAGCTAACTTTACTCGGCTCTGGACTATTAAAAAGTCAATCGCATTAGTAGCGATCATCGTTGAAATTGATACTGCAAAAACCGGTTATCAATTCAGTCACTTACCTGCCATGGCAGCGAAAAAAGGACAGTTCACTGGCGTGGCTGCCCTCGATTTTGCGCCAGCATTGGCCTTTTGGGTCAGTCCGTTTCGATGCGCGAGTGCTTGCGGGTGTCCTTCATGAACACGTAAACCAGCAGCGAACAGGCGATGCAGGCGGTGACATACCAGTAATAGCCCGTTTCCATGCCGATGCTTTTGAACCACAGCGCAATGTATTCAGCCGTGCCGCCGAAGATTGAAACAGTCAGCGCGTAAGGCAGCCCAACCCCCAGTGCACGAATTTCGGTGGGAAACAGCTCTGCCTTCACCACTGCGTTGATCGAGGTGTAGCCACTGACGATGATCAACGCCGCCATGATCAGGAAGAACGCCCCCCACCAGCTTTGTACCGTGTGCAGCGTGGTCAGGATTGGCACTGTGCATAACGTGCCCAACACCCCGAACGCGATCAGTATCGGCCGACGTCCGACTTTATCCGACAGCGCGCCCACTACCGGTTGCAGCAGCATGAACAGGAACAGCGTGGCCGCCGAGATGCTGGTGGAGTCGGTGATGCTCATGCCGACGGTGTTCACTAGGTATTTCTGCATGTACGTGGTGTAGGTGTAGAACGCCAGCGTACCGCCCATGGTCAGGCCGACCACGGTCATCAGCTCTTTGGGATGACGCATCAGCGTGCGCATCAGGCTTTCTTTGGGTTTGTCCTTCTTGCGCGTGAAAGACTCGGTTTCTTCCATGCCGCGACGCAGGAACAACGCGACCACCGCACACAGCGCGCCAATAGCGAACGGGATACGCCAGCCCCATGAGGTCAGCTGTTCGGTGGTCAGCGTTTGCTGAAGCACGATCAGCACGGCCAGCGCGATGAGCTGTCCGGAAATCAGCGTCACGTACTGAAAGCTGGAGAAGAAGCCGCGACGTTCTTTAGTTGCCATTTCGCTGAGATAAGTGGCGGACGTGCCGTACTCGCCGCCTACCGACAGGCCTTGAAGCAAGCGGGCGAAGACCAGCAGGATGGGCGCACCGACGCCAATGGTTTCGTAACCGGGGGTAAGGGCGATGATCAGCGAACCGAAGCACATCAACAGCACCGAGGCCATCAACGCGGCCTTGCGCCCCTTGCGGTCGGCGTAAAGCCCCATCAGCCACCCGCCGATCGGGCGCATCAGGAAGCCAACGGCAAAGATCGCAGCGGTATTGAGCAGTTGTGCGGTGGTGTCGCCCTTGGGGAAGAAGACTTTGGCGAAGTAGAGGGAGAAGGCGGCGTAGACGTACCAGTCGTACCACTCGACCATGTTGCCGACCGAACCGCTGAATATGGATTTCAGACGGCTTTTGGTGGTTTTTTCAGCGACCGGCGTGGCAGCCGACCCTGTTGACAGAGAGTTGGGGATGTCCATGAGGTTCCTGCTATTCATTGTTTTTAGAGGGATCGCAAATGCGGTCTGGCTTAACTGATAGCAGGAGCTGTGCCAGCGGGGAGAGGGCTGATCTAGAAGGGGTGGCGCGGATTTATGAGCGGGAATCCGCTTAATGGACGATAAGTTGTGAGCGGTTTTCCGCTGATGCAGAATCCTGTGGGAGCGATTCATTCGCGAGACTGCTTGCCTGACATCCCGCAATACCCGGCATCAAGCCTCGCCAACAAGTTGGCTCCTACGGAATTCAGCGGTCAATTCAGGAACATCTCTCGCAGCAACCCATGGCGCTGCATCTTTTCGTTGAGCGTGCGCCGGGGCAGCTGAAGTTCGTTGAGCACTGCCTTGATGTCGCCCTTGTGCCGGGTCAGCGCAGAACGTAGGCAGTGGGCCTCGAATGACTCTTGCTGATCCGCAAGCGATTGACCGACAGGTGCATCGTTTGAGGCAGGATTGTCCAGCCCCAGAACTTGGCGTTCCGCAGCATTGGCCAACTCACGGACGTTGCCCGGCCAATCGTGGCTGAGTAGATGACTCAGTTGCCCGCCACTGAGCACCGGCGCACCGCGGCCCAGGCGTTGCGCCGCCGCCTGCGCAAAATGGCTGAACAGCGATGGAATGTCCTCACGACGTTCACGCACCGGTGGCAGACGCAGCTCGGCAACGTTCAGGCGATACGCCAGATCTTCACGAAAACGCCCCGCGCGGGCTTCTTCCAGCAGATCCGGTTTGGTGGCTGCGATGATCCTCAAATCCACAGCGATACTCTGGTTCGAACCCAGCCGCTCCAAGCGGCGGTCCTGAATCACCCGCAGCAGCTTCACTTGCTGCGCCAGCGGCATGCTTTCGATTTCATCGAGAAACAACGTGCCGCCATGGGCGTATTCCAGCTTGCCGATGCGTTTGCCTTGCGCGCCGGTAAACGCGCCACTCTCGTGCCCAAACAGCTCGGCCTCGAACAGCTGCTCAGGGATCGCCGCACAGTTGAGCGCCACGAACGGTTTACCCGCCCGTGGACCAAAGTCATGCAGGCAGCGCGCGACCATTTCCTTGCCGCTGCCGGTTTCGCCGCGGATGACCACATTGACCGGCAACGGCGCCAGATCCAGTACTTGGCGGCGCAGCGTCTGCATGCCTGCCGACAAACCGATGAGCGTCGCGTCCAGTCGGGTCTTGGCGTCAGCGCGCTCATGCAGACGCCGATTTTCAAGCACCAGAGAACGCTTCTCGAGGGCGCGCCGAAGGCTGCTCATCAGCGTTTCGGGGGTGAAGGGTTTTTCCAGAAAGTCGTAAGCACCGTCGCGCATGGCATCCACTGCCATCGGGACGTCGCCGTGGCCGGTCAGCAGAATCACGGGCAGATCAGCGTCCAGCGATTGCAGCTGCGTCAATAACGCCAGGCCGCCCATGCCCGGCATGCGCACGTCACTCAGCACGACGCCCGGGAAATGCTCTGGCAAATGTGCCAGACAGTCCTCAGCGCGGCTAAACACCTGCACGCTGAAACCAGACAACGTCAGCCATTGCTCCACCGCTTCGCGAATGGGCGCTTCGTCATCGACCACGATCACCGAATTCAGCATGTGGTTTGAATCTCCGACGCATTGGGCAGGCAAAAGGAAAATTCCGCGCCCGCGCCTTGGACATCAGGGCTTTGGACGAAATTGCTGACGCTCAGACGACCGCCAAGCTCATGGACGATGGCGTAGGACACCGCAAGACCCAGCCCAAGACCGTCGCCCACCGGTTTGGTGGTGAAGAAAGGATCGAACACATTGCCCAGATGCGCCTCGTCAATCCCGCCGCCGCTGTCGATGACGCTTAGACGCCACTTGTCTTCCAGCGCGTCGATGCGGATCTCTAGACGCTTGAGCGGTTTGTCGCTCATGGCGTCCAGCGCATTGCGCAGCAGGTTGATCAGTACCTGCTCCAGGCGAATGGCATCGCCGCGAACCCAGGCCGGGCGCGTCAGGTTCAGCACGCAACTGACCCGTTCATCACGCAATCGAGCATCCATCAGCAACAGCGCCTGATCGACCACTGCGGCGAGGTCGAGGCGCTCGCGCAGCCCACTTGGGCTTTTGCGGGCGAAGGTTTTCAGGTGCCCGGTGAGCGCGGCCATGCGGGTTAGTTGTTGATCAAGCAGCTTGAGCGCGTTGTAAGCGTCATCGACGCGGCCATGGTCCAGCAGCAGACGCAGGGTCGCCAGTTGCATGCGTTGCGCAGTCAGCGGCTGATTGATTTCGTGGGCCAGCGCGGCGGACATCTGCCCCAGCGCCGCCAGTTTGGTGGATTGCACGAGGCCATCCTGAGCGGTGCGCAAGTCTCGGGTGCGTTCTTGCACCAATTGCTCCAGATCCTCACGGCTGCGTTGACGCAGCCTTGCCAGTCGCCAGCGTTGATAAAGAAACAGTCCGAGAAACACCAACGTCAGCCAGACGCCCGCTGCGGCCAGTGCAGCATTACGCGTGTCCTCGGCAGCCAGTTGCGGTTTGCGCAGCAGGTGCAGCGTCCAGCCTTCGGGCGCCAGCGGCAGTGATTGCCAGAGATAGTCGGCGCTGCCATTGGGCCCTTGCACACGGCTCAAATGGCTGTTGTCGGCGAAGGTGTGCAGCGGCTGCTGTTCCAGGAGGGTGAGTTGTTGTTTGTCGTACTGGCGCGTCGCATTCAATTGCTCGCGGTCTTCCTCGCTCAATACCCGTAACGATCGATACCGCCAGCCCGGCTGGTTGGCGATGAAGACGATGCCTTTGGCGTCGCTCACCAGCAACAGATCCTCGCCTTGGGCCCAATTGTGTTCCAGGTCCGGAAACTCAAGCTTGACCACCATCGCGCCCAGGAAACGGCCTTGTTCGTCGCGCACGGCGCTGGACAGGAAATAACCCGGTATGCCGCTGGTCACGCCAACCGCATAAAAACGGCCCGTGCCTTGGGCCTGGGTTTGCTGGAAGTACGGACGAAAGCCGTAGTTGTGACCGACATAGCTGCTGGGCAAACGCCAATTGCTGGCGCCCACCGCCAACCCGGTGCGATCAAGCAGTTCGAGGGTCGAGGATTGGGCCGCGCCGTTAATCTGTTCAAGCTTGAGGTTCAGCGCCTGGGTGGTGTCGGCACTGACCGGGCCGCTCAATGCAGCACGCAGTTGCGGGTCCAGCGCGAGTACGGCGGGGAGGGCGCGGTAACGTTCGATCAGGGTTTGCAGGGTGTTGCCGTAGAGGGACAGTTGATCGCGGGCGCGATTGGCGTCGTCTTCCAGCGCATGCCGTCGCGCCTGATCCATCGCCAGGCTCGCCGCGATCACGGCGCCCGCGAGGATCAGCGCTGCATACAGAAAGAGGCGGGCGGTGCGCGGCATAGAAATGACCTGTCGACGATTGACCTGTAGGAGCGAACTTGTTCGCGAGGCGGTGTGTCAGCAAAAACGTATTGCTGGTCTCGCCAACAAGTTGTCTCCTACAGACGAGGCGGTGTGTCAGGAGAACCGCATTGTTCGCCTCGCCAACAAGTTGGCTCCTACAGAAAAGCGAGCGAGGCGCTTACAACAACTTGAAGCTCGCCTCTTTCACATCCACCGAATCAAGCCCGATCATCACTTTGAAATCCCCTGCTTCGGCGGCGTATTTCAGCGACGGGTTGAAGAACTTCAGATCTTCTTCGTTCAGGGTAAAGGTCACGACCTTCTCTTCCCCGGGCTGGAGCATGACTTTTTCGAAGTTCTTAAGCTCCTTCACTGGACGGCTGATCGATGCCGCGATGTCACG
The DNA here is from genome assembly GCF_057128745.1 of Pseudomonas rosaeacicularis. Lineage (NCBI taxonomy): Bacteria > Pseudomonadati > Pseudomonadota > Gammaproteobacteria > Pseudomonadales > Pseudomonadaceae > Pseudomonas > Pseudomonas rosaeacicularis. The sequence continues at coordinate 371,792 of NZ_JBSKHT010000003.1, read as the reverse complement.
CAGATACAGCTGAACCACCGTGGCGCCGGCGGCTTTGCCGGTGTTTTTGACGGTCACTGTAGCGGTCAGTTTGTCTTTGCGCGTCATTGTGCTGTTGGACAGCGCGATGTCCGACACGCTGAACTGGGTGTAGCTCAGGCCGTAGCCGAAGGGGAACAGTGGACCGGTTGGCTCTTCGAAGTAGTTTGAGGTGTAGTTCGAGTCGTTGACACGATACGGACGACCTGTGTTCAGGTGGTTGTAGTACGAAGGCACCTGACCGACGGAGCGAGGGAAAGTCATCGCCAGCTTGCCCGACGGGTTGTAATCGCCGAACAGCACATCCGCCAGCGCGTTGCCGCCTTCGGTGCCCAGGAACCAGCTTTCGACCATCGCGTCAGCCAGCTCGTTTTCCTGACCAAGCGCCAACGGGCGGCCGTTCATCAACACCAGCACCAACGGTTTGCCCGTGGCTTTGAGCGCTTTGATCAGCTCGCGCTGGCGACCGGGAATGACGATGTCCACTCGGCTGGCGGCTTCGTGGGACATGTTGCGCGACTCGCCCACCACCGCAACGATCACGTCGGATTGCTGCGCGACTTTCACGGCTTCATCGATCATTTCCTGAGCAGGACGCGGATCGACGCCGATCTTGTCGTCCATGTTATTCAGATAATTGATCGCTTCCTGGTTATCGGTAATGTTGGCGCCGACCGCGAATACCAGCTTCGCCTTGTCGCCCACCGCGTTGGCCAGACCGTCGTAAGCGCTGACGGTTTGACGCGCCAGGCCTGCTGCCGACCAGCTGCCCATCATGTCCATCGAGCTTTTGGCCAACGGACCGATAACGGCGATGGTGCCTTGCTTCTTGAGCGGCAGGGTGTCGTTGGTATTTTTCAGCAGCACGATACTTTTGCGCGCGACGTCGCGAGCGGCGTCACGGTGCAGGCGACTTTCGGCGTTGCGATCAGTGGGGTCATTGGCCGCGTCGCCGATGCGCAGGAACGGGCTGGCGAACAGGCCCATCTCCCATTTCGCCCCCAGCACTTCACGTACTGCGCTATCGACTTCCTTGATCGAGACTTCGCCAGTCTTCACCAGGTCTGGCAATTCTTCGCCATAGGCCTTGTCGTTCATGCTCAGGTCGACGCCAGCCTTGATCGCCAGCTTCGCCGCTTCGCGGAAGTCTTTGGCGATGCCGTGGTCGATCAATTCCTTGATCGCGCCATGGTCACTGATCGTCACGCCCTTGAAGCCCCACTCCTTGCGCAGTACGTCCTGCAACAGCCAGGCGTTGGCGGTGGCGGGCACGCCGTTGATCGAGTTCAGCGCGACCATCACACCGCCGGCTCCCGCGTCGATTGAGGCGCGATAGGGCGGCAGATAATCCTGGCGCATGCGCGTCGGGCTCATGTCCACCGTGTTGTAATCGCGACCGCCTTCAACGGCGCCATACAGGGCGAAGTGTTTGACGGCCGCCATAATGCTGTCCGGCGCCTGGGTGCTGCTGCCCTGGAAAGCGCGAGTGATGGTGCTGGAGATGCGCGACACCAGATAGGTGTCTTCACCGAACCCTTCGGAACTGCGGCCCCAGCGGGCGTCGCGGGTGATGTCGACCATTGGCGCGAAGGTCATGTCCAGACCGTCGGCGGCAGCTTCAATCGCCGAAATCCGGCCGGTCTGGGTAATGGCGTCCATGTCCCAGCTGGCCGCAAGGGCCAGGCTGATCGGGAAAATGGTGCGGTGGCCGTGAACCACGTCGAAGGCGAAGAACATCGGGATCTTCATGCGGCTGTGAGTCACAGCGGCGTCTTGCATGGCACGGTTGTCGGGAAGTACGACGGAGTTGAAGGTGCCGCCGATTCGGCCTGCGGCGATTTCCTTGAGAATGGCCGCTTTGGGCATTTCCGGGCCAATACTGATGAGGCGCAGCTGCCCGATTTTTTCATCGAGGGTCATCTGCTTCATCAGATTGGAGATGAAGGCGTTTTTAGCCTGCGACTTGGAAACATTGCTTGTTTCAGTGCTGGCGGCGAGCACGGATTGACTCGCCAGACCGATGAAAAGACCCAGTAAACACAGCTTATTCATGAATGATTTCTCAAGGCGTTGTCCGGCAACTCACGCGTAATACCGGGCGGCCATTATGTTCGGGTTTCAAACCTTCGGCTTTTATTGTCATCAGGACGATGCAGTCGCTGAACTCTTGATGCCGAAAGGGTATCTGTAGCGCAGCGAGTTTTATCTGATTGCGGCGTAGCAATCCAGCACCCTGACAGCGTGTTGGGGCGAGATTATGCCGGGGATCGTCTGATTTGGCTAAAGTCATATCAGGCAGGAAGACACCTCTATCACCGAAAGGGAGCGACAAAGCCATGCAATTCCAACGCTGTGAGCAGTTCCGGGGTCATCGTTACAAATTGTCACTGATGCTGTTGATGGTGATGAGCGCCTTTCTCTCAGGTTGCGGCATCAACAACATTCCGACCTACGACGAGCAGGTGAAGGCCGCATGGGCACAGGTGCAGAACCAGTATCAGCGCCGCGCTGACCTGATTCCCAACCTGGTGGAAACCGTCAAGGGCTACGCCAAGCAAGAGCAAGACACGCTGACGGCGGTGATTGAAGCGCGGGCCAAAGCAACGTCGATTCAAGTCGATGCTTCGACGCTCAACGACCCGGCCAAGCTCAAGCAGTTTCAGGATGCGCAAGGTCAGCTGACGGGTGCCTTGAGCCGTCTGATGGTGGTATCGGAGCGTTATCCGGACCTCAAGTCCAATCAGAACTTCCTGGCCTTGCAGTCCCAGCTTGAAGGCACGGAAAACCGCATTGCCGTCTCGCGCAAGGACTTCATTGCGTCGGTAGAGCGTTACAACACCGAAATTCGCACTTTCCCGGGTCGCCTCTGGCACACCGTGATGTACAGCGATTTGCCGATCCGTCCGAACTTTGAAGCCACTGCCGCCGATGCGGACAAAGCCCCGCAAGTGAAATTCTGATGCGCGCGCTGCGACGGGTCATGCAGTTCACCGCTTTGTGGGTATGCGCGGTCGGTGTTGCTTTGCCCGCGCAGGCGGCACTGACCTTCCCGGCGCTGACCGGGCAAGTGGTCGACACTGCTGACATGCTCGATGCCGCGAGCGAAGAACATCTGTCACAGATGCTCAAGGCTCATCAGCAACTGACTACCGAGCAGGTTGTGGTGGTCACGGTGCCCAATCTCCAGGGCACCAGCATCGAGGATTACGGCTATCAGCTGGGACGACATTGGGGGATAGGGCAGAAGGACAAGGACAACGGCGCGTTGTTGATTGTCGCCAAGGACGACCGCAAGGTGCGCCTCGAGGTTGGCTATGGCCTGGAGGAACGCCTGACTGACGCGCAGTCCTCGGTGATCATCAACCAGATCATCACCCCGGCCTTCAAGCAGGGGGATTTCGTCGGTGGAATCACCAAAGGCGCCGAAGCCATGGTGCAGGTGCTGGGCGGTGATCCGCTCGCCGAACCGGCTGCAGGGGCCACGGGCAGTTCTGAATCTTCAAGCTCTATGTTCCAGAGCCTGGCCTTTCTGATCATTCTGGTGATTTTCATCTTCCTCAACATGAGGGGCGGTCGTGGCGGGCGAGGCGGTTCTGGCGGCGGCGGTTTGTTGACCGGTGCCATTTTGGGCAGCTTGGGTTCGCGGGGCGGCGGTGGCGGTTCAGGCGGCGGTGGATTCAGCGGCGGCGGTGGCAGTTTTGGTGGCGGTGGCGCGTCTGGCAGTTGGTAATTGATCGCTCAACAGGGATTTGCACAGCATGTCGCTACTTAATGAAGAAGAACAACGACAAGTCACTCAGGCGATTGATCGGGTAGAGCGCACTACCGACGCTGAACTGGTGACGGTATTGGCGGCATCGGCGGACGATTACGCTTACGTGCCGCTGATCTGGGCTGGCGTGGTGGCATTGCTGCTGCCGGGGCCAATCAATCTGTTCACCGACTGGCTGGATGCCAATCAGTTGCTGATGGCGCAAATCGGCACGTTCATCGTGGTCGCGTTGATTTGCCGCTTGCCAGCGGTGACCAGTCGTCTGGTGCCAGAGCACGTTCGGCACTGGCGCGCAGGCAATCTGGCGCGTCGTCAGTTTCTGGAGCAGAACCTGCACAAGACCGTGGGCGGCACCGGGATACTGATTTTCGTCAGTGAAGCGGAGCGGTATGTCGAAATTCTCGTGGATCACGGCATCTCCCATCGCGTGGATGACCTGGTCTGGCGGGCGATGGTGGACGTCTTCACGCAGCACGTCAGGGACGGCAAGACGCTGGAAGGGTTTCTCGGCTGCATACATGCATGCGGGCAGTTGCTCAGCGAACACGTGCCGGTGACGCAAGGGCGCAATGAGTTGCCCAATCGGTTGATTGTTCTGGATTGATGCGCTCCCCTGTAGGAGCCAACTTGTTGGCGAGGCGGTTATCCCGGCCTGTCAGGTATGTCGCCTCGCGAACAAGTTCGCTCCTACAGAGAAAGCGGTGTTCTTTGTAATTAAATCTACCGTGTCTGCACAACCCGCCTAAAATACCGTCCTCGCATTTTCAGCTTCCGAGGCTCCACCCGATGTCCGTCACTGCACCCAACGCCCAGCCCGCGCCGGATCACCGTGCTCAGTTTCTGAGCCTGCTCGATACCTGCCTGACGCAAAACTCGCTGATCAAGCTGGTGCTGGCCAAATACGTCGGGACCGAGGCTGAACTGCAACGGGTGATCATCAAGCCGCTGACGGTCAAGGATCAGCCTTGTCTGTCCTTCGTTTACCGCTACAAGACGCGGGACATCACCAAAAACTACCCGCTTGCCGAGGCGCAGGCATTGATCGCCGGCTTGCTGCCCGAGTCCTTCAAGAACGCCCACTTGCTCTCACTCACCGACGAAGTGCAGTTGGAGTTCAGCAAAAAGGGCAAAAGCACGCTATTTCGCAATAAGGCCCAGCAACAACGAGAGGCCCCGTCGGCTGAGCACGATCGCGAGAAGAAGCGGTATCTGGAGCTGACCCGGCCGTTCCTCACCGATCTGGGCGTGACCAACAAGCAGCACGAACTGATCCCGGCCATGTCGCGTAAGTGGAAGCAGATCAACAAGTTCATCGAAGTGTTTTCCCACGCCCTGACGACTTCGCCGATCAAGCTCGACCAACCCGTTACCGTCGCCGACTTCGGTTCCGGGAAGGGCTACCTGACCTTCGCGATTCACGATTACCTACGCAACACCTTGCAGGCACAGGGGGAAGTGACCGGCGTCGAACTGCGAGAAGACATGGTCACGTTGTGCAACAACGCGGCTGCACATCTGGAGCATCCGGGCCTTGTGTTCAAGCATGGCGACGTGCGTTCGGTGGCGCCCAGCGAGCTGGACGTGATGATCGCGCTGCACGCGTGCGACATCGCCACCGACTACGCGATCCACACCGGCATCCGCTCAGGCGCATCGATCATCATGTGCTCGCCGTGCTGCCACAAACAGATCCGCTTGCAAATCCAGAGTCCGACGTTGTTACGGCCGATGCTGCAATACGGTCTGCACATGGGCCAGCAGGCCGAGATGGTCACCGACGCGTTGCGCGCGTTGCTGCTGGAGGCTTGTGGCTACGAGACCAAGGTGTTCGAGTTCATCTCGCTGGAGCACACCAACAAGAACAAGATGATTCTGGCGGTCAAGCGCGCCACGCCCGGTGATCCCGCTGAGTTGCTGGCGAAAATTCAGGAACTGAAGACCTTTTACGGGATTCAGGATCAGTGCCTGGAAACGCTGCTCCGTGCGGATGCGCTGATCTAAAGCGAGGTACTGACCGGCTTGGGCGCGATGACGGCAGTTTTGCGCCCCAGCATCACAGTGACAATCACGCCTGCCGCGAATAGCCAGGTTATCGGGTCGATGTGCTCACCAAAGAACAGCGCTGAAAAGGCCATGGTGAAGAAGATCTGCACCAGCTGGATCTGACTCACCCGCGCAATGCCGCCCATGGCCAGGCCGGCGTACCAGGCAAAAAAGCCAATGAATTGCGAGAAGATCGACACGTAACCGAATGCCCACCAGGCACCTGTCGAAATCGGCCCTTGGTGCTGGGAAGCGAGATAGATCACCGGCCCCAGCAGGATCGGACTCGACAGCACCAGCGCCCAGCAAATCACCTGCCAGCCACCCATCTGCTTCGCCAGTCGACCGCCCTCGGCATAGCCCAGACCGCCCAGCGCGATGGCGGCGAACATCCAGATGTCTCCTGCTTGAATATTTCCGGCACCGCTGATCAGCGCATAACCCAGCACCAACGCGCTGCCCAAGGCGGCGCAGGCCCAGAAGGCTTTGGACGGACGTTCGTGAGACAGCCACGCGGCGTAAAGCGCTACCAGCAAAGGCTGTAGGCCGTTGACCAATGCTCCGTGGGACGCGGGCAGGGTTTTCATTGCCCAGGCCGACAGCACCGGGAAGCCGACGATCACCCCCAGCGCCACCACCATCAAGGCTCTGAACTGCGGCCAGGTTGGCCACTTCTCCCGTTTCCACAACAACAGCGCTGCAGCAGGAATGGCCGCCAGCAATGCACGGCCTAAACCGTTGAGCAGCGGATGAACTTCCTGCACCACGATGCGGGTCATGGGCAGCGTCAGGCTGAAGATCACCACCCCGATCAGTCCGAGGATCATTCCGGTGTTTTCGCGTGAGGACATCATGGAGCGTGCCTTGTTGTTATGGGTAGAAAACGGGCGCTCATCTAGCCACAGATTGGCGATGCGGCTGCTTTACAGCTAGTGACAGATTTATCCGTACACTTTTTAGGTGCCGTCACCGTTGACCCATGGCGGGGTCTGGCATGTTTCACGTACGGTCGGCTGAACTTGGTTCGAAACTTGAATGCAACCTGACTGCAACAGTTTGATGGTCAAACTTACGCCAACGAATTCAGCCAGGAGAAACATTATGTCGATCATCGGAAAATGGGCGTTGCAAGCAATCGTGGTGTTCCTGTTCGCCTGGCTGGCAATGGTTGCGGCGCAGTGGGGCGGCAGCATTGTCAAAACCACCAGCAGTGACCGCCTCGCGGTCCTGAGCAGCGTGCGATTCACCACGGAAACCGTCGCCACGAGCGTCAATAAAAAATCACCAGGTGGGGCCGTTGTGGTGGGGTCTTTGGGACAAGGTAACGAGTGATCGGGTTGGGCTGGGTAGAAATGAAGCGTTGGCCTGGGCGACCCAGGCCTTCAGACCTTTAGCTTCTCCACCGGCACCAAAAACCCTGCATCCCCCAGCGGATGCGTCTTCGCATCAAAAAACTTCAACGCCACTCCCAGGTCCTCAAACAGCGCGCTGTAGTGACGCTTTTGATGCTGAATGAACGACTCGCTGCGCGGCAGGATTGAGATTGCGATACTGGCAGGTTTCGCCTCGCGCACTGCATCGACGATATGTCGATCCTGTTTGCCCAGCGCATGGCCAAAGATGCACAGCGCGCCTTCATGGCGAGCCAGTTGAGCGTTGCAGAACGACAGATAATCCGAGCCGCGAATGACCTTGAGCTTCTCCTCGCTGCTGCCTTCGCAGACGAACAGCGGCACGTCGTCCAGTGCGTTGACGGCGAAGCTGCCGAGCAAAGTGCTTTCCGAAGACAGCAGTTTGCGGGCGCTGCCGTCGAAGTTCTTCACCAGGTGCATGCCGCCATGCAGATACAGCAGTCTGGTAGCACTGGGCTTGGTGTCATGAAGTTGGAACGTCGCGTCCTCACCAAACAGATCATCGAATTGCCCTTGGCCATGCATCGCAGCCCAATAGGCAAGTAGATCGTAGTTGGTCGAGTACACGCTGCCGTACGCGCTCAAAGCCTGACTGATGGCCGACAGCGTCTTCTGCTCCATCAACCTCCACGGGATATGCACAGAGCGCACGCCGTGTATCAGTGCTTCCTTGATGGCGAAATAGCGATTGCGCGGTGAGGATGAGCTGATCGTCAGCGCTGCGTTTACCCGGATGGAGGTCTTCAGAGCGCTGAGCACTGGCTCGAAGTTGTTGGTTTCCATGGCTTTGAACAGCGCCAGTTCAGTGGGGCTCAAGGGCTTGTTGCGGGTGGTCTGAGCCAGATCGAACAGCGAGAAGTAAGAGAAATTTTTCCACACCGCCAGACTGGCGCCGTTGCCCAGCAGCAGTCCGGTGCAGGGCGTGGTGGTCTGCAACTCGTCCCAGTGCGCGAGGGCTGCGTCAAAATCCGTGTGTTCCATGTTCTCGCTTCGCTGTGGGTTTGAGGATTGCCGTGGCCGGGGCGCCGAAAAGCAGAGGACTTATAGGAACCTAGCCCTGCATTGTCAACGACAGGGCTGCGCGACGCGCGGTTCAAAATAATTCGAACCCGCCAGATGTGGCGACTTCTAAAAGTCAGCTGCGCATCAGATTCATCGTCGCCCGTTTGATCACGAGGTAAATCATGAAAACCGATCCTGTGAACAGCACCGCCGCGCAAAGTCCTGGCCCGCACCCAAGTCCCATGGAACGGGGCGGGGAAAAGGAGAAAAGTGCTGAAGCCCAAGAGTTCGAGCGCGTTGAACATATCGATGACACGCTCGCCGAAGCAGACGAAATGCCCCCGCCGCAAACCTGGAAGCATCCCGATGACGGCAAAAGCTTGTCTGAAGAAGACGAAGAAATCCCCCTGAAACCTTGAGTGCCCTTCGTCGAGTCCTTATGCGTGCAGGGCTCGGTCGGGCGTAAGGTGGGTCGGACATTCACGGAACAATGACAACAATGGTGGTGACTATGAGCACTCCGGTACTGCAAAAAATGCATCTCAATGGTTACGAAGTGATTAATGTGAACAATGGGCCTTGGCGAGTCTGCACCCACGATGACCGGCTCGGGTCTTTTGGCACAAAAGAGGAAGCGATGGCATTCGCAGCTTCCCTACCAGCCTACAAACAGCGAACAGCGCCAGTACGGCAAGCCCAAACGAAATGACGCAGCAGCCGTCCAGAAAAGCCTCGGCAATTGCCGAGGCTTTTTACATTGTGTTTCAAAGTTGATACCAGATGTCGGCAAACCCAAGCGCGCGTTGCTGTCTGACGTGTAAGCAATCAGAATGCCATCAACCTCAACAGAGAAAGCCATCATGCGCAGTACACTTTCCGTTTTAGCCCTGACGTTCGCGGTATCTCAAGGCGCTTTCGCCGCAGGCGATGGCACGGCAGCAGTCGGCGGCGGCCTGGGCGGAGCGCTGGGTAACGTGCTCGGTCAGCAAATGGGCGGCAGCACTGGCGCAGCAGTCGGCGCAGGCGTCGGCGGCGCGGCAGGCGGTGCAGTGGCAGCCAAGAAAGGCAATCGGGTGGAAGCTGCGCTGGGTGGCGGTCTGGGTTCGGCCGGTGGCTCGCTCATCGGCAATCAACTCGGCGGCTCGACCGGCTCAACCATCGGCGCAGGCCTTGGCGGCGCAGCGGGCGGCGCGGTAGGTAACAACCTGGGCGGTGACGACCACAAATCCAACCGCAATAAGCACAAGCGCAAGCATCGTTAACGGCTGAATGCTGTCAGCGGCCGGAGAAATCCGGCCCACAAAAAAACCGGCTCTGAAGAGAGCCGGTTTTTTGTTGTCCTGCGTCAGCCGGGGAGGCGACGCGGGACGGGAATTGGTTGGAGCGGGTGAAGGGAATCGAACTCTTAATGGACACGGATATACGAAAGTTGTGTAGGTGTGTAGGTGCGCGAACGGCTTTCACCCCCAGAATCGTTGGTTATAAAGTTGTGACTACTCCACTCGGTCTTAGACTCACAATGTGACTCTTGAAGAGGAAACCTGCCATCGCCCCTCTTTGTCTTCTAGGCCTGATACGGGAGCTTTTGGGCTTGGAAAAATCTCTCACATTGGCACTACACCAACCCCGCCGCCGACGCTGCATCTCTTGTCAACGACCGACAGCTTCGTTATTCAGGATCTAGCCAATTTCTGGTGTAGTACCTGTGTAGAGGTGAAGAAGGATCACATGGGTAGATATCCGAAGCATTTTTGGCCTGATGACCCATTGGTGGCTGAGGCTACGGCGCGGGCCAAGCCTAGAGGGACTTGAGGTTTGGGCGTGCCGTTCCGGCCGGCTGTCGTGAATCGAGCCACTACGTGTCTCGACCCTGACGGGCTTCCATCCTCACGCCTTTGGCCCTTTCGGGCCGGCGCGCTCCGCTTGCTCCTCATTCTAGATCTGAGAATCGCGCTGGCAGATGAGTCTGGAGGGATCCTCTAGACTGTAAGTGTTTTTGTAGTCCCAGCTCAACCTTCGGAAGGTCAATCCCCACCCGCATCGGTAGGAGCAGCGCAGCAATGATCAAGGGTCACCTTTGGCTCTCAAGCGTCATGAATAAGCCCTTTCTCGAATTTAGGATTATTCTTCTGAAACTGCTTTACGAGATGGTACCTCTCATTATTTTCATCTCGAATCAGAATGTCGGGAAAATCGTTATCTACAACAATTATTTGACAATCTATATCTTTGCCCGATGCATAATCTATGGCAGATAGAAGTTGCGCGTATATGGTCTCATAGATAGCTGGGTCTGAGACTGTTACGTCATCACCTTCGTTTTTCCTTCTTCCTATGTTTTGTCCAGGGGTGTCAATCATAAGAAAAGGCGGCAGATTACATGGTGACTGTAAACCGTATATGAATCGGGCGAGAAATGTGCCTATTGAAATGACTGTTCTTACTCCGCCTGACAGGTGATCATAGTACGAGATATTTCTAAACTGAGGAACAAACTGATTGTTGTATGATATGCCTGTTGCGTTTTGAACTCCGCTAGACGTTATGTATTTTGAGAAAATGATTTTAAGTTTGGATACGATGTCGGCTAAACCTGTCAGTCCAGATTCCACATTTCGAATGAGCAAATCTATGTTAGATATAACAGTAATTTTGCTGTTTATCTTGGCTTGTGTCTCATCGTATTTTCTGAAGATTGCCAGGTTTTTCTTTAGTGATGAAAGCTCAACATGGGCTTGGACTTTCGCTTTCTCTGCAGTCTCGATCATCAAGATTATCGGAGAAATACTTGTTATGTTGTTAGCGTCAAAGATTTGCGTGTGATTACTTATGAGGGACTCTGACTGGTTGTATTCAGCCTGATACAGTTCAATTTTTTCGAGCGAAGATTTTATACTTGAGTCTAGTCCTGAAAGCTTATTCTTTACTGAACGCTCAACTGCATCAATTTCGTCCGCCGGAATAGCCTGTGATGCGATCGGTAAGTCACTGTTGCACATTGGACAAGGGATGGACTTGTCTAATGGTACTAGCGATAAAAAAGGTCTGGCAAGTTTGGATAGCTGGATGTTGTCAAGCTCTATTCTGTAGGTTGCCTTCAGCTTCGTAAATTCCGCAATACGCCTTTTCGTCGCGGTAATGTTTTTTGATTTTTCATCAAGCTCCGCTCTCAGAACATTGATCGTCTTGCGAAGTGCTAGCGATGTCTGCGAGGTCAATTCGAAGTTTTGCTTTAGATTGTGAACTGCGGCGTCCAGTTCGGAAATCTCTAGCTTGGCATTATCGATTTTGTCGCCGAAAGATAAATCGTCTAAAGGAACTCCCACTTCCTTAAGGAATTTTGAAAGCGTTTCTTGCGTGGATTTCAACTGCTTTAAACTGTCATTTTCAGTTTTTCTTTGTGTTTGTAACGACGCCAAGCGCTCGTCATGAACGTTGTAAACAAACTTTTGGACGGCAACGTTCTTAATGAACACTGCCGGATTTCTGTAATCTAGCAGTGAGTCCGATCCGACGTCAGTCTGCCTCAAAAACATAAGTTTCATTAGGTCTCTAAAACTTAATCTGTCTTCGTCTGCATCGGCTCTCGACAAAGATTCTTTAATTTTAACCTTGGCAATTCCAAGGTTCTCAAGGATGAAGTCAGATAACCAGCCGTCTGGCATATTACCCGTTGAATCAGCTGACATAAATTGAGGAAAGAAATCGTTGCGATCTTGAAAGTGACTGGAGTATACCTTTACTGCGGATTTCGGTTCCAGCAGTGGACGTTCAAGAGTAAAAACGTTGCCGTTGAGTGATAGTTCGAGGAATATAGTCCTAACCTTCGCTCTCACCTCGTCATAGAGGATTTTCTTGTTAGAACCACCAAGGCAGTAGTTAATCATATGCAGGATTGTAGATTTTCCTGAGTCCATAGAACCCTGCACAATGTTGAGACCTGACTTAAAGGTAGCCTCATAGTTTCCGTTTATGCCCGCGAGAACTAGGCGATTGATAATCAGTGACGGGTTGGATTCCATTATGCACCCAGAATTAGCTTGTCGACTATAGACTCAGATTTTAAAACAATGCCCTTGATCGCAATAATTTGGCTTTCTATATGGACATGGCTCTCGGATTTCGATGGTGGAGGGGGGATCAGACACCTCAACAGCCACTGATCACCCTCTTTGATCACAGCGATTATTTCCGCTTGCACAAGTTGCATGATTTTACTCATGAAATCTTTTTTCTCGGCCGCGAAACTGTGATTTAGTGATGTGCTATACAAAGCCTCGCCAACGTGGCGAGCTTGGTTTGAACCGCTGAGAAGTTCACAGGTTTTTTTGAAGAGAACAGGGTGTTTTATAATTTGATCAATTTGCTGCGTCTTATACAGCGTGAGCTGAAGTTTTTCTTTTTTGTTTTTTGAGAGCTTATCGATGACTAGCCAAAGTCTGAACAGAGCCGCATAACGCTCATCTCTATAATCGAAGAATGCGTAATCTAAGCTCACTTTAGCATGCTCTTGATTTCTTCAACGGTCGTGTGATTTGACCAAGTCACAGTCGTGCATAGGCTATTGGCGGCTTGATGAAGTAATCCTTTCTTATGTAAGAAATTTATGTACTTGGCGCCTGCCTCCAATGTTGACTTATCTTGATTAAGGAGCTGCTGATGCACTTCGGCGAATATTGTGTTTGGAGGCGTGTTGGAGCTGGCGTGGAGATTGAACGTCTGTCGATATAGTGAAAGAACCTTCTTTCTCAAGTCCTGTAACAGCACTTTATCTTCACTATCGGCAGCTTTGGTTATTATTTCTGCGCTAAAAAATGATTCTTTAGCATCGTCCATCCCTTTTTCGCCGATGTCACAGAGGATCATTTTGATAACAAATATTTCTTTGTCGTAATCAGGGGATACATCGTCATAGCTTAACCCTGCCAGCTCCGACATTCTCTGATTCTTGGCGATTTTTTTGAGGAACTTAAGTACGGCTTTGTATGAGCCATCGTTGATGGACTCAGGTTTGCAGACACTGCTATGGTCGTGCGGGACATTATACGACCTTGTTGTGAAGGGAAGGCTGCTGGTATCACGAACGTACTGGTCATGCTGGCCGATGATGTAAGCAGATTCCGGAAGTTTGCCTTTATTGTCAATCCATCGATTGTTAAGGTCGCTCGTATATTCGTTAAGTGGTACAAGCTCTTTGCTGTTTATATTCACAATGGAGAATAATAAAGACTCTAGTGAGCCTTTGTGTGGCACAGCTATAGACACGTAGCCGCTGATTGCTGGTTCATCATCTCGCTCTTGGCTAAGAATGACCTCTTTGCAAATCAGACCGCCCATGCTGTGTCCGATTAACACCACTCCCACATATTGTTCTGCATTGAGTTGTAGAAAGGTCTTCAATTCATGAGCAAGTTTTTTTATAGGTCTATTATATCTGACTTTGGGTTTGAACCCGAATAGCGATATCGCTTTCTGCACTAGATCTGTACTGAAAATATCAGAAATTTGCGTATAGTATTCGAATTCAATCATATCAAATGCGTCTGCGATTTCCGCATCGCACTCCAGGAGCTCTTTGAACTTCACTCCTTGCGTATTTTGCCAAGTCTCGCTGCCGCCAGTGAAGCCATGCACGAAGACGACAGCAAGTGATTTTGTATCGCTCATATAAGCCTTATGTCCTGTGGAGGCTGTGAATGACGGTGCAGCAACATGATCGAGATCGTACCACCCATAGAGGCAATGAGCTATAAAGGGTAAAGCGACGCTCGTTGGATTTAGCTAGGTCTTGCTCGCATTGATCGTGCGGTACGAATTCAGCCGCTCTGTGATGACCTTTATGCATGCGGGCATTACCTGGCTGCACGATGGGCCGTTGCACAGGCCACCGGGCTTCCATCGAAAGATTTCGACGGCACAATCGCGGTTTCGTCAGTTATCTGTGCGTCGTTAATGTACGTGCTGCTGTTGGCCCTGGTCTGTTTCGCGATTGCATTGGGGTGTCTGGGGCTGTGTGGCTCTCGGAGTCCGCCTAGCTGGCGTTAAGAATTTCCGGTGCCAAGCGAATTCGTGGTTGGATGGAGGAGCGTTTGAGATTTTTTAGACAGCGAGGTTCAGCGCTAGCCAACATGTCCCTTCAATTCATGGCTTATTCATCGCCTGAATATTGGTCGCTGGGTTTGTGTGCCGGGCCTGCAGATTGCTATAAATGTCGCCATCAATAACTCCCTATTGATGAAGCAATTTGCTTACTACGTGCATTACCAATTTGCTGATCGCTATCCCGGGATTGCGGAAGGGCAGAGGTTTCTACTCCACGATAACATCGTAATTTCATTCGCTTGACTGGTGAATGGACAGGTGGAGATCGCGGTAGGCGTGATCTAACCTCCGACAGGTGTTACCAATCGGTCGGCTTACCGCTGAGCGCAGGATTGATTCCGATAACCATGTGCTGCTCATGATGAAACCTGCAATGAAGCGGCAATTGCCTGCTCGGCTTGACTTCAGATTGCGTTGGGTACCTCCTGGTAGGCAGATTTGCAAATGGCGTGAAGTCGTACGCCTGACAGGTTGGTCTATTCACAAGGATGTACTGACGCGCTATTTCGCAGTTCTTTTTTTCATGGCCGCACTCGCTGGATGGGCGGACTCCCTAATTGGACACCGTAACAAAACAGATCCGCGCGCATTGCATTAACCAACCGTATCCTGATTTCGACGCCTCTCGACGGTGATGGACATACTTCTGGTGCGCTCATAATCTCCATGTGGTCATGCCGCTTTTCCTATTCATTGGCTCAATTCTAAGGACTCACAACATGGTCTGGGAAAGCGAAGACTGGAAGCTGCCGCTGCTGAAATTGGCCAAGCGTCTGAAGACGCTTAAGGCCTCGAAAGACCTTTCTGATAATCAGATTGCCCAGGTCGAGCGCGACGTCCTCATCGGTTTCTATTCGGTTAGGAGGCTTATCGAAACACCCACGAAGCTTACCGATAGGACACGTAACCTTTTTCTCTCCCTCAGGAAGTATGCAAACGTTAAGCCCGTAACGTGGAAAAATAACCACAAGCTCGACGAACTTTACGACCTGGGCAGGAGTAACGAAGAGTCCCGAGACCTAATGTTCGTTTGCGGGAGAATCATCCACAGCGTTGTTCTTGCACCCTGTCAGTCAGCTGACGGGGGCCTGTGCGGAGTTTTCTTTACCTCCGACCGGGATAAGAATAAGTTTTTGTCGTTCATCACTATCGATCAGGTCATTTCGTTATTCAACGAGGTTGGAAATGACAGTCCCTGTCACATTGAGAGTTCCCGCGACCCAGTCACTGGCAAGGAGACACTGGTAGTCAAATGACGTTGACCGGATCGTTGCGATCAAGTGTTTTTTTACGAGCTAAACGCCGTGCTTGGGGGGCGTCTGGCATTGGAGCTGATTGATACAGCCGGGTCTTACACCTCTAGATCAACTTCGACCCGAACACCCCTCAAAATGCGAGGGAGCTTTTCGCCTGGCATGATCTTCAATACCCGGTTGGTAAGGTACTCAGCATCGGCGGTATAGATCGCGATCCGTCCTCGCTCAATCGGCCTGTGGGGTACGGCTGCCGTAAACCAAATCCCTGCAAAAATCTCAAACCCATGTCCAACGGTTATGCTCAGTCATTGCCTCAACGCACCGCTAATAGGCTCCAAGGAGTGACCTGATGCGCGTTTTTGAACCCACCGTAAAAAATGGATTTTTCTTCACTCCCACCGAACCTGATAAACGCTATCCAGGAATCCTGAAAATTCTGGATGGTGGACGGATTGAACTTCATCTGACGTCAGATGAAAATGCGTTCGTATCACTTGATGAGATGTTTATCGGTCGTCTGATAGGGAAAATCGAAGGTGGGTACACCACTCTCGAAGACTGCTCCTATGAAACCATGAATTTATCGCTCGGCGGCGGTGCCGCTACATCTCTGATCACCGCTCGGATCGCTTACATCGGGATGGGGATGCCTGAAGAGTGCCAGTTCGACCAGTTTGAGTTTGCCGTGGATGAGCTGAGCGAATGGTATGGGAAATCCGCCTTCAGACCGATCCCGGGAATGAAATCCTCTGACTGGATAATCGACTTTGGCATGCCGTCGACTGTCTCATGCAGCCTGCAGGAGGGTGTCGTACTTGAGATCGGGATGAAGGCTACCTTCCCAGGTAGGGTCAAATACCCAGTTACCGAGCTTCGACAGCAAGCATGCCTCACCATCAAATCCGACTCCTGCAAGCCGCTATCTTTCTTCGTATCTCTCTCGCACAAGATCACCCGCTTCCTAGCTCTATGCATTGGGCACCCAGTCGCTATCCATTCGCTCCGCGTAAGCTCTATAGAAGAAGGAGAGGAAATACCTCGCTGGCAGGACGTGTTCTTTCAGAGTTTGAACAATGGAACGACCGCCAAGAAAACGCGTGTTCGGGCGATGCTTCTTCCTTACTCGCAAATTGCTGAGCAGTTCAGCGCAATGATTCAAGCATGGCTGGACGAGTACGACACGCTGATGCCAGCTCTTCATCATTATTTCGCCGTCCAGGATGAAGGCCTGGCCTATAACGATACAAAGTTTCTGGCCATTGCCCAGGCACTTGAAGCCTTTCATCGTAGGACTCTACCGGGGTATAGGTTGTCAACGGCGGAGTTCACCAAAAAGCTTAAAGGCATCGTGGACGCGGTGCCCGAGGCTGAGCGGGAATGGGTCAAGCAACGCCTATGCTTCGCGAATGAACTGACGCTAGGTGAGCGGCTGGCTGTACTACTGGAGCCCTTCGTTGAAGTATTTGGAGGCCAGGCGACCGTTGAGCTAATGGTAAAGGACACCAAAAACACCAGAAACTATCACGCCCACTACGATGAAAAAGGCGAGAAAAAGGCTCTGAAGGGTGCCGCATTGGTTGCATTGGTGCTTCGGCTTCAGGTTCTGTTCACGCTTTGCATACTTGGACGCCTTGGAATGCCTATGGAGCTCGCTACAGGCCTAGTGAAGCAGCCGAATCTCGCCCGCCTCCTAGGTAATGCCAAACACATCCTCGCTGAGGAATAGTCTGCGTCATGGAGCGCAGATCTGGCAGCTGCCGAGGAATGCGATGTCTTCCTCTCGATTGGTACGTCGAGGATTGTCTACCCTGCGGCTCAAGTCCCATTACGTGCTTTGGGTAATGGTGCGACTGTCATTCATATTAATCCTGTGCGTTTTGATATCAGCAGCCAGGAGTACTATCTTCAAGGCCCCGCTTCGGTCATGACGCAGGGTCTACTTAGGGACGCCTTCGGCCATCTTCCTGCCTGGTAGTTCAATGGCGATTCACGGTATATCCGCTTTGGGCTTGCCCCACTTCGGGGTACGGCTGTCGTGAACCAAACCCTGCTGCGCAGGTTTTGACCCTACGGGCTTCCATCCTCAAGCCTTTGGCCCATCATGGGCCGCGCGCTCCGCTTGCGCTTCAGGTTTGTCACGAATAAGTAACAGGAGTGTCTTGGCGAGCCCAACGCAGGGTAGCTATCGACATGAATTGCCTAATGGCCAACGCGCCTCGTTCGTTTCTAGCTTTTGAGCCTGGCAGGATAAGAGCAGCTTCCACCTTGCCGCGACTCGCTTCGTACATCGCGAATGCATTGAACTCAGAATCAAGCAGCACTAACAGCACAGAATCGAAAGGCTGCCGCAGGTCGATTGCCCCCATGCGCCCATTGATCTTCAAGGGGTTGAGAATACATCGGCCTTTAATCTGGATCCTTGCAACGCCGCCGTCTCGGATCTCTGTCGCATCGTAGCCAGCCTGTCTGGCAGCATGTAATTGGAGGTTAAGTTTGGTCGCCGCCTCGTACTCCGCCACCTCGCCAGTAACTCCCAGTGGCTTGCCAGTCAGCTTGTAGAATCTCCGAGCGAGCACCTTAGCCTCTCGAAGCACCTCCAGCACTTCATCCTGGATCAGCTTCGCTGATGCTGAAGCCAGTACGACAGCGTCGGCGCCTTGCCTAGCCTCACTCATGAGCGAATGCCTCCAATGAATCGATCAGCTTGGCGAGCTCGGTAAGATTGGCGGCCTTCACAATGTCGTATTCCCCAAGGCTACTCAGCCGATAAATTCGCTGGGCCCTTTTGACCCGCTCTAGCAGAGGCACGACTATCCCTGAGGCTCTCTCAAGAAATTCTTTGATATCCGCTCTAGTTTGAGGAATTTTGTAGCCCTTGGCGGAGCTTGTGATAATAACGTCTGCGTCGCGTAGTTTGGCTATGCCACTGGAGCGAATCTTCTGGTCGGAAAGCTCCCCGAAGCCGCTATCTTGTAGGTGATCAATGATTTCGGATGTGGGCACATAGTCCTTGGTGACGAACTTGCTTTGAAATCGCAAGAAATTCAAGATGCACAACTGAAGGCGCCCATCTTCATCGGGATGCCGGCCTAGCCGCTCGCTAAAACGCTCAGCTTGGCGGAGCGCTTCCTCGTGCACCTGGTAGTCGGCATACGCCGATTCGTCTAGGGGTGGCGGCAGCAGATCTTGGTATTTACGAGGCCACTCCACAAGGTCAAGAGTCAGATCACGGAGGACGGCTTTGTAGGCCCGCACCACGTCTTCTGAAGCCTTGCTCTCGTATATCTGCGCGACAGTGCCTGCGAAAAAGTCTGCCACTTGAATCAGAACGTCATCCTTACTCGACTTAGTCCGGAAAGCGTCCTTGTCGCCGAATAGATCATCAACGAAGCGATCCGCAACGTAGCTCTTAAGGCTTTGCTGAAACTCGAGGCCACCATGCTCATCGACGATCATCTGGAGATTCCGGAAGCTGCCGAACAAGCGGTCGTACAGCATTCCATTGGTGAACTTGATGAAGGAGGTTTTGAACCTAAGGCCGCCGTCCAAGTGGATTCGAGATTTGTCGACGACGGTTAAGTAAAGCTTGAGCGGCAGTTCAGCTAGCTCGGCGAGAATGCGAGCGCGTCGGTCTGAATGCTTAGCCTTGAGGGTATTGGACTTGATTTCGCCGGTTTGAAAGTGGCGCTTACGTATTGCCTCTCCTTGCCCATAGGCAGTTTCTAGATCTTTTTCAGCGACGAGGATGGAGCAGACGACGAAGAAGCGTGAGCTTCCTTTTTTCGAAGTGTCCAGGTCAGAGTTTCCCGACTCGTCTACGAAGGCATACATTCTGTCCAAATCAGTTGCTCCATCAACAGGACTCCGCACAACGCGTAGAACTGCCCACCTGTAAGGCAGAGGTCTTAGTTGGTCGCGGTAGTCGTACCTGGAGCGGGGCCTTCGCTGAACGTGTAGTTGATGACCACGTCATTTCGGATCAAGACGTCGAGAGTTTTCTGAGTGCCTGTAGTCGTCACCTTCATAGTGACCACGTAGCTTTGGGCATGGGCTGAGCCATTGGTGTAGGTGTAGATCCACTTTTCGTCAGTCTCGCTGACAGCACTCTTGGCGTAGGGCTCACCAAATAGCGACTTCAACTCAGCAGTCGTGGTTTTGCCTTTAGTGATGCTCGCCACACTAGCCGAAGAGAAGTCCCTCCCGGCGGTGAAGTGTGACGTAGCGCAACCGCCAAGTACCAAACAAACGCCCATTGCTGCGATGAGACTCTTCATATCCGTCCTTGATGATAATGAGTTCCAGATCCTAGCCGTCGACCGGGCCAAAAGCCATCACTGGCTATAAGTAGGCGCCCGTCTCCTCCTAACAACCCGAATAGCTTGGTTAAGACAGTTGAGCATTTGAAGCCCTCAAGGTATCGGGCGATCCCCGGTAGCCGAGATATGTCGGACGAATAAAAGCCATCAATTGCCACCCTCGTCATCCCAGAAACGATTGACCGTAGTCCATCCGTACCCCAACTCCCGGGACACCTGGGCACGGCTATAGCCTTGGACTTTGAGCTTCTGGATCTGTTGCTTGCGTTCCCGTCCTTCAGTCACCCTTGGCGCCTCGAGCAATCTAGGCGCCGAGGGCAGAAGCGTGTCAGCAAGCCCCAGATCTTCCAGTTCAGCAATGACTGAAGACATGACCTCTCTTGGGGTACGGTTTTCTTTGGCAGCGATGGTCAGCCCGAAGAATGTTGCAGGGCTAAGGTGCAGCGAGTCCGCCAGCGCGGCGGTCACATCAATATTCGCTGTCGCTTTAGCAGCCTCCAAGAGACTGACGTAGGCCTGAGTAACGTCTCCACCAACGGCTTGCTGCTGCAACCCTTTGGATAGTCGAAGTAGCTGCAGAACAGCAGCAAAGGGGCGACGCAAAGACATTCCAACATCCCGTCAAAAGAGACGGTATGCCGTGTTTGCCAATCACCGTTCAAATATATATAGTTATGCATAGGTGATTTTGGCGGTTCAGCTGACTGTACGCAACGCTGACACAGACCGACCGCTGTCAATTTATGCGTATCACTCCAAGAGAGAGCTGCCATGGCTGGCCCTATCGAAATTGAACTCCTTAAAGGAGCTCGCACTTCCATCCAAAGCCCAGTCGCCTCCAAAGAAGAGGCCATGAAACTGTTGGAGGAAGGCTTTCCTGGCAGGAGCTATTGCCTAGTAGAGGACTGGACAATCTTCCGTGCCGACCTGACGCCAGACGAACTCGAAAAAGTCCACGCAGCCAACCATCTGCCTCTTTTCGTTTTCTCTCAAAACGTCATCCATGACAGCCGGGGTCGGTTTCCGCCGGGGGGGTGGGTTCGCTCGACGATGTGCGTCGGCTTTGATGACGGCGTGATGTTTGAAACCAAGAACACGATCTACGTGCTGATCGGCCTTGGCCATGGGCAGACCGCTAGCCTCCAGACAATTTTTTCTTTCTTCGAATAACCAGTGCCGTCTTGGCAACTCACACATGCAGAGACTTCCATGTTTAGAACTGACGATGACGACATTGCCGGAGTACCGGGGATGTTCGGTGAAGGCCAAACCCTTTGGCGCGTGGTTTCCCGGCTTCTTAAAACACACTGGTACCACGCAACACTCCAGATTGAGGAAGATGGGTGCTCGACCGAGCTATCGTACATGTTTGATACCCGACATGAGCTTCAGCGAATGTTGATCAGCCAAAACGCCCATAAAATTGTTACCGACGTCCAGGGTTTCATTCCGTCGTGGATGACGGGCGATAAAAGCTGGAAATTGGAATCACTAAATAGCGTGTCCGTGGGTAACGATGAAGCGGGATGCGAAGTTTTCGTGCTCGAAGTAGAGAGCGGCTCGGTTTATTACAGCTCCCACCAACCGGATTTCCACCCCGGATTGCTCACAAATCTACATCCAATTTTCCTCTCGAGCATGATTCGGGCCGCCTGACATAATTGAATGCCCGCAGCAAACCTGCACGTTTGACGCGGTGTGTTCTTGCCATCAGCAAATGATTCACAGGCTAACAGTATGACAAATACGATTGAAATCAATTACCACGGCAAACGACTTACCTATTTTGATCTCAAGCGCATTACGAAAGCTCAAGACCAAGGCTTTCACAGGCCTGTCACTGCTTATCTTTGCAGTGTATTCGTCGTGTCCAGAACTGGCGTGGGAGTAGTCTTTGGCCATGCCCGTAAAGACAACCTTGGACGATTCGAGGATGGGCACTTCATCCGGACTTCAGACATCGTAAGGGCGGAGCGTGAAGGACGTTTCTGGGTACTTACGACACTGAACAGCAGGTATGCCGTTGCTACGTTTAGAAAGGGTTTTGGTCGAAAAAGCCTCCGCGATTTTCTGCGCTCAGCAAACAGTCACCATCACCTGCCTCCTTATGTATCGCATTGATCATGACGGAATGGCCCAACTCAAGCCTGCCATCCGCTTAGCTTTGAGGAAAGACACATGTCCGGCACGATCGTAAAACAAGGCGAAGTCATCTCCATCGCGTCGGGTATTTACGAGAGTTATGACAGGTCTGGGCCATTTATCGCGATGCGGGATTTCGACTTGGACGCCATCGTCGAGCGGCTCAAGCCGGTGGTGTCGGAACCGTGGGAAATAACAGATTTGATGTGGTCAATCCCGAAGATGCTCCTCGAAGAGGGCTTCATCACCATGATGCCTTGCCGCCGGCTTTACCTTGGCTCCTTCGGCGAATTCGATGTAGGTGAGGAGCCGTGGTACGACATCTGATCGCCGCCTTGAGTGACCTTGCGGGCCTCCACTGGGGATGCCTGTTTCCTTTGTCTGCCACTACGTCCCCAGGTGAGTCTATGAGATCGCCCCAAGACGCGTTTGGATCTCTGGTTCAGGCGACATCCAATTATTGGATGACTCGCTGATCGAACCCGACCCCCCTATTGACAGAAGTAGTGGCTGGATATACAGTGCTTTCATTCTGTACTGACGTCTCTCTCCTCTTCGTCCACAGTGCAACAACGTGTACTTCAGCGATGTTCGTAGTCCAGAAGCGTTTCATAAGCCCCTTAATTGGGGCTTTTTTATGGCTGAAGTTTAGAGGCTGGCGTCCCAAGAGCAGTCAGTGGCAATATTTTTATAAGTGCAGACCTTCACGAACAAACCCGAATACGTGAATAAGATCGGCAGCAATCGCGAGGGTGCTTTTTAAGATCAATCCGGCCGAGTGTTTACTCTACATGGGCGAAGGCTATCCTCAGTCCCTCGCTTATCAATGACGGCAACAAGCATGAGAATCAAACGCTCGTTTGACGCTGCTCGGGCGTGACCCATCTTGAGTTCAGCTTGGCATTAGTCGCCATAGGCGTTACCTGGTGCCTCATCGTATTTTGGGTACTCAACCATATTTGACCCGCCCACAGCACCTCCACATTGATCATGAGGTCTGCAAAGCGTCGGGCTACGTTACCTTGGTGTCTGCTGAGGGAGGTACTACTCGATTGAGAGGCGAGCGAGTTCCTGCGTCGTCTCGTTGAGTTGCAGTCATCTGCAGTCACATGGCATACCTGTTTTGACTATGGAGCCAAGGACACCCGATGGGATCGCCAACGAAAATTCGCAGAGCTGACATCGAAGATTCAGAACAGATATCGGCGCTAGTAGCTCAGGCCTACGAGCCTTACATCGTAGGCATTGGCCGAAAACCTGCCCCTATGCTCGAGGACTATCGACAAGTCGTCACCCGGTGCGAAGTTTTCGTTACTGTCCTTCGAACTGAAATCGTTGGGGTCGTAGTTCTTGCATCGGAGGAGGCCGAACTACTACTGGTGAATGTCGCAGTCGCGCCTCTGTTCAGAGGTAAAGGCATCGGGAAAAAACTAATGGCGTTCGCTGAGGAATATGCGAGGGACATTGGGTCTCCGGCTATCCGGCTTTACACGCATGAGTTGATGACCGAGAACATCGATATCTACAAGAAGCTTGGTTATCAGGAAACCCATCGGGCTAGTGAGGACGGCTTTGCTCGAGTGTTTATGACCAAGTCGGTAACCTGATCGCCTGGCATCAGCGCTATCAACTGCTCAGTCGGGCGCGCCCTGCGGGCCGGCTGTCGTGAACCAAGCCGCCGGTGCAGCTGGCGTCTTGGCCCTGCGGGCTTTCATCCACGCGCCTGCGCGCTCCGCTTGCGCCTTGTAGCTTCCCCCTCCATCGCGCCGCCACTATCGAAATAGTCGTTGCCGATTTATTTCACTTTATTTGCGTCTGAATCCCTTGCTACATAACGGGTGGAGGCTGTAGCTCAGCCCCAATTCTGCGCATTTATTTCTCGATTATCTAACCAGTAAACGCCACGCCACAGCTTCGGGAGCGGCAATGACCATGAACTCAATAGGGCAGAGCCATGGAGACGTCCTTCAACTTTAAGGGCAACCGTCGCCAGCAGCACTATTTGCTCAAGACTCTAACGCAGGCCAATGTTCTCGCACCCAAGAGAGCAATTTTTAGCGTTTTCCGGCCTGAGTTGAGCCATGTCTAGGGGCTCAGGTTGAGTGCTACGTTGCCCGTGCCTGCGCGGCGTAGTGATACCACCATTTCTCAAACGCCGGCGTACGGATGGATGTGTGGTTGGAGCGCATTGCCCAGACCTCAGATCCACTTGCCCCAACTCTGCGCCGCCTCATTAGTCATCCGCAAAGTGCTGCGCATCGCTAAGTCGGGATGAGTCCCGCTTCGCGATAACTTTGAATCAATTCGTCGAACACGCCGATATCGGAGCGAGTCCGGGAAATCAACTGAGCGCCGGCAACAGCGGTATAAATAGCGCCGGCACGTCGTTCGCACACCTTAATATCGCCCAACCCTAGATCACCCAGCACTCGCGCTAGCCACGCCACATTGATGTCGGCAAACGCCAGCACTTCGCTTTGAACCACTGCAGGAAGATCATGGTATTCGGCCGCCATGAAGCTGGACAGACATAGCTTATTGTCGGTTTCCAGTGAAATGCGAAAGATGGAAGGGTACTGCGCCAGGCTTTGGGCCGGGTCGGGATTGGCAATACGAATGACCTCCAGGGCAGTAACTGTGTCTTCCCAATAGCGCCGGGCTACCGCAGCTCCCAGGTCGGCTTTGCTCGGAAAGTGGTAGTAGATACTGGCGTTTTTGATGCCGACCACATCGCCGATGCTTCGAAAGTTGATCCCGCTGTAACCATGAACTTGTGCTGCCATTTTGGCGGCGTTCAGGATTGCTTCCCGAGCATTCTCGCTCACGCTTTGTCTCCCTAGAAGAAATCTCTGAGTTGCTGGCTCGAATATTACCCTCTTTATTTCAAACCTGCCAATTGGCAGGTAGGGGTTGACACGGGTAAGCCAAGACGCGCAGGATTTGCCTACCATCTGACAGACAGGCAAATAATCATGACCTCCCAAAAAACAGATTTTGATGCATCCCAACGCCTCGCTTTGAAAATTTATGACTGGTACAACGGCCCCTATCCAGCGCGTGTCCGCATAGCCTTGGCAGAGAAAGGCCTCCTCTCACAAGCGGAGTTCGTCCCGATCAACCTGTGGAAGGGCGAGCATAAGAAACCTGAGTTTTTGGCCATCAACTACTCGGGGACACTTCCGGTTCTGGAACTACAGGACGGCACTTTGATCGCTGAATGCACCGCTATCACTCAGTATCTGGATTCCCAGAATGGAGACCCTGTCCTCACGGGCCAAACGCCGACTCAGAAGGGTTTGATCCATATGATGACCAAGCGCGCGGAGATTGAAGTTCTGGATGCGGTCAGCGTTTACTTCCACCACGCAACGCCGGGTCTTGGCCCCGAGGTCGAGCTCTATCAAAACCGGGAGTGGGGTGAGCGGATGCGGGACAAGGCACTCAGGGGGATGCATTATTTTGATAGCGTTTTGAGCAACAAAGCCTTTGTAGCGGGCGATCACTTTTCGATGGCGGACATTGCGTTACTAGGCGGTATGATTTTCGCCTCTCTGGTCAAGCTGCCTGTGCCGCAAGAGTGCGAGGCGTTGCGTGCTTGGAACGCTCGAATGCAAGAGCGACCAAGCGTTCAACAGTGGCTTGCGATGGTTGATGCAGCCGAGCGGAATAATTAATCGCAAGGCCGACTTAGCCGTCGGCCGTCATCCTGCGCTTTCTTTTAGACGTGAAGGTCAGTAGGGGGTGCCATTCTTCCTCTGACGTCGCAGTGCCTGGGCGTACCATTCAAATTCGTCCAGAAATCTGTTCATCTGTTTTGTCGTGCGTTCGTCCTTAGGTCGACCGTCATCAGCCAACGCATCGCCGATATGCGGGATGGAAAACAGACTAGGGATACTGGGCATGCCTAACTCACCTAGTATCATCCGTAGCTGCATAGCCGCTCGAACCCCACCAAAGCCCCCGGCCGAGTAACACGTGATTGCGGAAGGGCGCCACATATACTCTTCGAGGAAATGATCGAGGAGGTTCTTCAGCGCTGGCGGTACGCCGTGATTATATTCCGCACTCACCAACAAGAAGCCGTCAGCTCGCCGGTAGAGAGCGGCGAGTTGTTCCAGATCGACCGGGGCAGATCCTTTGGGATACTCCTTGTACATGCGATCGAGCAAGGGAAGGCGAGTGATCATTGGATCAACCAGTACCACTTCGTGCCCGCGATCTTCGAGCGCGCTCAGCAGCAGCCTAGCGGCTTTGATGCCCTGTCGATCGGAGCGAACCGAGCCCAGCAATACGGCGATGGTTAGAGGAGAGGAGTTCGGCATGATGGGGCTCCTAATGCATTCATTTACGCCAACATGTAAGCGTCACGTCAGCAGTCCAGCTTGGGTCAAGCTATCACGGCGCGGTAGCGCAAAACTTCAGGAAATAAGCCAGCCCAAAGCCTCTGGCCAGAGAGAGCACTGGCTGCATCACCTAGTTCTGTGTGGTCGAAGCAACCTTGATCTTGATGCGGTCGCTAGGCTTCAGCTCAAGGTAAATTGAGTCATTTCGCGTTGGAGGAACAGGCCACACTCTCCAACCTGAGCAGCGCTTCTCTAGCTCGCTACTTAGGAGCCCCGCAATGCATAAGTCGTCATCTGCTGAGAATTCAGCCTCGCTCTGCATCAAGAATGTCCTGGAGTTCGGCCCATGGAGCCTCGCCGACCTCATCCTTGGATCTGCAGGCTGACTCGTGGAGGAAAGGCGCTGCGCTCTGTGACAACCGTTGGCTTTGCATGCATCCTGTGCAGACGACCGTACCTCCGACTAACGCCCAAGCTGCTGACCAAATGACCATTCGTTGATCATTGCTCATCTCGCCATCTCCATCCTTGAAAATTGGTATTGAAGCTACTCTCGGCCGTATGCCTTGTACAGGCTCAAACAGGTGGCCTCAAATGAGGTAGATCGGGTTAAATGATTATCCCGGCTGGCATCTTCAGAGGGAATTTCAGGTGGGCATGTCTCCAGATTTTCCAGCATGGTGAGAAAGGTGCAACGACGTGAAGTGGGTCTTCTGCTTTAAGTTAACGACGGACTTATGCCCGTCGTTACTGTTACCGGCCTTTGTAATGAGCTCACAGAATCATCTTGGGAAGCGATTGTTGGTTGTCCCCATATCCTTGTCGATGAGCCAGAACCACTGGTCATCGGCCTTCACGATGTTACATTCCCTTCCGTATGCCGAGTACGTAACACATATAACATCGCCAGTTATCTGCCAATCTCCGGTCGCTTCGGGGTTCCCAGCTATATTGATCTTGGCTCTTCCGTCGGCTGTGAGAATCTCGGTGAACGTTTGCCCTCCTGAGGTCACACTTTGGTGTGAGCGTCCCACGAATTGGGTAGATATTTCGCTACCACTAAGTTGTTTGGCGCCTGGCAACGCTGGCGAATGCGCGTCCTTTGCTGGACTGCTTCCGCCTCCAGCACAACCCGACAAAAAAGCCCCGAGCGCTACGATGTAGATTGCTTTCATGAGTCATTCCTCTTTCTCAAGATAGGTATGAGCCATTTGCGCTGGAAACGACATTATCAAAGCCGAACAGCTGCCATTCTAAAATAACCTTTCAGGTAGGCTGACCCAGGTTCCCGAGCAGTTGACCCATGAGTAAATTTAGCACCTGACCAATGAAAATGTTGTGTTCCACGGACTGCAATTTCAAGCTCGTTGGTGAAGTGGATCTGTGAGCGGCTGGGCTTCATATCCTCAGGCCAATTGATAACTTCAAACACTTCAATTTCCTATTTGTTTCTACAGCACGAGGACGGGCACCACATCGGCGGCTGAGATAGCGCAAACGAGTTCGTGGCAAGCCCGGTTGCATTCAAGAAGCGTTGGGACGTTTGTTCAGCGCAGATTCTGAATTGCGGCCTACTGTGCTGCGGCTGCCAGGCGCTCAAGTGTTCGTGTTTGAGACTTTAGCGGCGCTGGTTTTTGGATTTCTATGGGAGCATCGGCTGCCCGACTCATATGAAATTGCGGCGATTGCACTTCTGGTCACCGGTGTCGTGTGGTGTCTGAATTGTCACCGTACTTCCCGTCACTCTCCGGCTATTTAACTCGTACAGAGACGCTACAGCGACAGGAATACTGAATACCCCTACCAATTTTGCCAGAGCAGGCTATTTGCGGCGATAGGTCGATGGGCTAATGGCAGCCGCTAAAGCAGTGTGATCGAGCCTCCAGAACCTGCACGTTGCCATGGCAGGCCCAGCACCAATGCCTGAAGTTGATCGGTATCCCGTTCCATCTCAGAACCATGGCGAATGCCAGAACAGTGGAACTTGCCTTGGTTCAACCGGCATGCCGCGAGCCATATTCCGAAGCCGTCATGCACCAGCACTTCCATGCGATTGGCGCGGCGGTTGGCGAACAGATAAGCACAGTGCGGCTTTGCCACGCCGAACACCGCAATCACCTTGGCTAGCGCCGTTTCGGTGCCTGCGCGCATATCCATCGGCTCTGTGGCGAGCCAGATTAAGTCAATGCAAATCATCGCAGAAGGTCTCGAAGAAAGGTCGCGCAGGCAGAAGCATTTTCAGTTGCCCAATTAACTTTGACGGTGCCACGCGGGTGCTGAATTTCAACGCCGATATTCGATGATGATGAGTGGGGTTTTGCCCCGGCCAGCGGTACAGGTATAGGAATAAACGCAGGTTGCAACGCCGTGATGTTCTGCGTTTGCAGGCGAATCCATTTGTGGACGAGGTTAGAATTCAGGCCATGGCTGAGAGCGATGCTGGCAATCGAAGCTCCGGGCTGGGCACACTCTTGGATGGCCTGGTCTTTGAAGGACTTGGAGTAGGAACGGCGTGTTGGCTGCATGAAATACCCACTTATGAGACTAGAACTGGTGCCCACTTAAATTTAAGTGCACACCATGTCTTGGCTTTGCGGGGCTGGATAGATGATTTGGCCGGACGCATACACTTATCGAGCCTCCTGGGACGACCATAAATTACGAAGAGGCAGATTCGCCTAGTCACCGGTACCACTCTGCGTAAGGTGTATTGGTCACTTTGCGCTTGTTCAGATCTGGCTGGCCACCATCCCACCAAACCGGGCCTCGTTCTCCGAGACCGGTCTTGGCCACATCGACGGCTGCTCGCGCCTCCTTCATTTCGCTTGTCACCTGAGGCTTTCGCTGCCTTCACTGCTCGCCCCGCAGGCATCAAGTCATTGACCCATCGCTGCCTCTCCGTTTCATCCAAAGCAGGGTTGGCGCAGCGCTAAAGTTTTCCTTTGCCAACAAAGTAGCGGCCATCTGGTGTCGTAAGATTCATCCCATGACGCCATGGTGTCGTCTATCACTTTCAGTCACCAAGCCGATTGCTTCGAGCGCTTGATACTCGGCTTGGCATAGGCGTCAGTAAAATATTGGACACAGGTCTAACTAGCGGACAGCCGAATGGCTGTCGTCGTTGAGTATCGCGTCACTCACATCTGCCGCACAGGGTGGTGTGCGGCAGGAAGACGGGATCGCTTACCCGTCCAAGCCTACAGGGCAGCTTCAGGCTTCCGCCCTAAAACACGCGAATACTCCGCTTTCGCTGTCTGTTCCGTAAACTCACCTGACCACTTGGAGACCACAACGGTAGCGACGCTATTACCGATGGTATTACAGGTCGCGATGGCCATCGACATGAATCGATAAACGCCGAACAACAAAGCCAATCCTTCTGCTGGTAAGGAGCCGATGGCAGTCACGGTGGCAGCAAAGACCACGAAACTACCTCCGGATACAGCGGCGGCGCCCTTTGAGGTGACGAGCATGATGGCGATGATGCCGAGCTGCTGTTCCCATGTCAGCGGGACACCGTAGGCGTTGGCAATGAACAGAACGCACATCGACATGTAAATGGAGGTGCCATCCAGATTGAAGGCATACCCAGTAGGCAGTACCAGGCCAACGCTTTGCTTGGAGCAGCCAAACTTCTCGAGCTTTTGCAGCAGACGCGGCAGGGCACTTTCGGAAGATGCTGTGCCAAGCACGATGAAGACTTCATCCTTGATGTACTTCAGGAACCGCCAGAGACTGAATCCTGCCAGCCGACAGACAGTGCCCAGCACGACAAAGATGAAGAAGGCGATCGCCACGTAGAACATCAGCACCAGGTTGGCCAAGGACATCAGAACCGCAGTGCCATTGCTGCCGACGGCATAGGCCACAGAGCCGAAAGCGCCCAGCGGTGCGAACTTCATAATCAGGTTGATGAACTCGAAGAAGCACTCTGAGATACGACTCAGACCGTCTTCGATGACTTCGCGACGTTCGGGCTTGAGTGCCAGCAGGGCGAATCCGAAGAGCACCGATATGACAAGAACTTGCAGGAGCTGACCACCCGCAAACGCACCCACGAAATTATCCGGAAAAATCCCATAGATGAAGTCCATGGTCGACGCGGGCGCGTGCCCCTTGGCGACTGCGGCACTTGCAGCGGCGGCAGCAGCGCTGCTCGGATGGGCATTGTGCATGCCCGATCCGATTTCAAGCAGATTGCCCCACAGCAGGCCTACCGCTAACGCAACCGTGGATACCACTTCAAAGTAGATCAAGGCGCGAATGCCAACCTTGCCTACGCGCTTGATATCGCCGGCTGATGCAATGCCATGGACAACGGTGAAGAACACCAGCGGCGCTACGGCGGTTTTGATCAGCTTGAGAAAGATGTCGCCAAGAATCTTGAAATTGGCGGCCGCCTCGGGCGCGACGAAGCCGAAGGCAATGCCTAACGCCATTGCGGCCACTACCTGGAATGTTAGATCTTTATAGAACGGTTTTTTGCCGGAATTGGACATGTCTGCAGTCTCATTGTTTTTGTTGGCAAGCGACACAGCGGGCCCGACTGGATCGAGCCCTTGCACAGGATCAGCGTTTGACGGCACCTTCCCGGCGGATGGCGATGTCAACCATCTGCGGCGCCAGGCCCAGGTAATTGGCCGGGTCGGTGAGGCGTTTGAGCTCCTCAATGTCCAGCTCGGCTGTGGCTTCACCTTGAGCGAGCAAGGCATCAAGCAAACTTATCCGCTGGTCGTTAGCCATGCGGCACGCCGCATACACAACGTCATGGGCGACCTGTCGGCCAAGCGCAGGCGCAAGACCCATCATCACGGCTTCTGCGACGATCAGCCCTTGGGTCATCTCGAGGTTCTGACGCATGCGTTCGGTGCGCACTTCGAGCCCGGCGAGCATGAATTTCGCCTGGGCCAGTGAGGCAGCGCTCAGCGAAAACGCTTCGGGGATCGCCATCCACTCTGCCTGCCACGGCCCGGTCGAGCGCTCGAAATCCTGAATCATCGCGTCCAGCATCAGGCCGGCTTGCTGACGCACGCCCTTGGCGGCGGCGTACATCAGCTCGCAGGAAATAGGGTTGCGCTTTTGCGGCATGGTGCTGCTCGCGCCACGTCCTTTGACGAAAGGCTCATACACTTCGCCCAACTCGCTGGTCATCATCATCATGACGTCGAGAGCGACCTTGCCTAGCGATCCAGTGACAAGACCCAAGAAGTTCAGCGTCTCGGCGAGCCCATCACGCGCCACGTGCCAGGTCGCTTGAGGTACGCCCAGCCCAAGCTCGCTCATCAGCGCTTCCTGAACTTCGAGCCCTTTGTCGCCCAAGGAGGCGAGGGTGCCCGCCGCGCCGGCGAACTGTCCCACTTCGACACGGGGACGCAGTTCCACCAGGCGCTCGGCGTGGCGGTCGAACATGCTCAGCCAGACCGCGCATTTGTAGCCGAAGGTAATCGGCAACGCGTGCTGCAAATGCGTACGGCCGGCCATCGGTGTGTCCCTGTAGCGCACGGCCAGATCAGCCAGCAACCCGCGAACTGCCTGAATATCACGTTCGACAATTGCCAGAGCTGCACGCACTTGCAGGACGACGGCGGTGTCCATGATGTCCTGCGTAGTGGCGCCCCAATGAACATAACGTCCGGCCTCACCACAGATCTTCGACAGTTGCTCGACCAGAGGCAGAATCGGATATCCGACAATTTCGGTCTCGTGTTGCATCAGCGCCATGTCCAGCGCTTCGAACCGGGACAGCGCAGCGATCTGTTCGGCGGCTTCGGCCGGGATTACGCCGCAGCGAGCCTCGGCCCGCGCCAGTGCAACTTCAACCTCGATGTAGCGAAGGATCAGGGCTTTGTCTGAGAAGACGTCGCGCATTTCGGAGGTGCCGAACATGTCGCGGAACAGGGCGGAATCGAAAACGGTAGTAGACATGGGAAATCCTTAATATGTTGTTATTGGCCGTACATATTTTTTATGTCCGTACATAAGTCTTGCGCCTTCGCTGATACACTGTCAACTCGGTAACGGTCGGGGGCTGACGGAAGGTATGAACGAGACTCGCTATGGGTTGGTGGCAAAGGATCTGATGGAGGGCATCGCCAGCGGAAAATTTCCGGTGGGATCACTCTTGCCTACGGAGTTCGAGCTCTGCGATCTGTATGCCGTCAGCCGGCACACGATTCGAGCCGCTATCACTCAATTGCAGATTCAGGGGATGGTTTCCCGGCGCAAGAAGGTCGGCACTCGCGTTGAAGCGATTTCGCCTAAAGGTGGGTATTCGCAGTCGCTGGCGACAGTCTCAGACCTCGCGCATCTGGCGGAAACTCAGGTGCGCAGCATTCAGCACGTCACTCATTTTGTGGCGGATATTGCGCAGGCTCGCAGGCTCGGCCTGGAGCCAGGCGAACACTATTTTTGCGTGTCGAGTATTCGTGTTGATCAGCAGAATGCCCTCGCGCCGCTTTGCTGGACTGACGTCTACGCGCTCGAGCAGTATGCGGCCGTGATTGAGCTGGCCGAACAACACCCTGATCAACTGATTGCTGCATTGATTGAACAGAAATTCGGACGCCACATCGAAGTGGTCGACCAGCAAGTGCGGGCTGTGCTGCTGAGCGTTGAGATCGCCAGGCATCTGAATGCCGAGCCCGGTTCACCCGGTTTGAAAATCCTGCGGCAGTACCGGGATCAGGACGGCAACCTGATGGTTGCATCGGAGACAATTCATCCGGACGATCGATTCACGCTCGTCACGCAACTCAAGCGTGACCGCGCGAAACTCATCATCTAGGTCGTGAGCGAAGGGGAAGATTCACGATATCAACGCTTTCTCTGATTCAAAGCCATCATCACACCTCGATAACCGAAGGCAAGGACAGGGCTTGATTAATTATGGCCCTGACTACCCACTTGCCTACCGCTTTGCCAGTCCCGAAAAAGCGAGCCGCCGGTTTGCCTGCTGGCCACTCAATGCCATTCAGATTGATCTAGGGTGGGGATCGAACAGCGCCATCGCAGACCTTTGACAACAAAGTAGCGGCCATCAGGCGTTGTAGCACTCAGGCCCTGTGCTGTTGGCATCGACAGTCGCCCTTCGGTCATTACTTTCATGACTTTGACATTCGATGCCAGCCCAAGCCTTAGATGCGGCGACTTTTCTACGCCGGCGCTTCAAGCTAGCAATGGCTTAGCAGACCGGGGTTATTTCTCGCTCTGCCCGCGCGTATGATTAGGGTATTTTGAGGTGGACTTAATGCTGGGCCCGGTTTTTCAAGCACTGATTCCAGTCGTTACGCTCATTATTTTGGGTTACATCATTGTTAGGTTTGGCTGGCTCCGGGCAGAGGGGATGCAGGACGTTTCCAATATCGCCTTTCTCGTGCTCGCGCCCGCGTTGCTCTTTCGCAGCATGGCCTCCGTTCACTTGGCGGAAATTGACTTCACTCCAGTGGCTATTTATTTCTGCGCGATCTGGATCGTGTTTGGAATAGTCATGGTCAGGCATGGATTCAATAAGCGGGCTGCAGTGCTCGCGTTATCCACCACGTTCTCCAACACGCTCATGATAGGCGTACCTTTAGTGAACATGACCTATGGTGAGGAGGGTCTAGTCACACTGTTCGCGCTGATGTCTGTGCATTCACTCATAATGCTTACGATGGTCACCAGCCTGGTTGAATTCGCTGATGCCAGAGAGGCGAGCGCCGGTTTGGCCACTACCGGTTGGGGTTCTCGGCTATTGAAGCTGGGTGCCACTCTCCTGAGGGCGACACGCGCCACCCTTCTGCACCCGGTACCACTTCCGATATTAATGGGCCTGTTGTTCTCCGCCACTGGATTTTTACTGCCGCCGGTTCTGGATAAAACCCTGCTGCTCATAGGCAACGCGTTTTCCCCGATTGCACTGATGCTAGTAGGGGCAACACTGGCAATGAGCAGAAATCTCGCGCATATCAAAACGGGACTGGCCTTGGCGCTGACCAAGAACTGCATTCATCCTCTGGTCATGTTGGCGCTGGGTATTTTGGTAAGCCTGAAGGGCGTTGGATTCAAGGTGATGATTCTTTCCGCTGCGCTGCCCATCGGCGCCAACGTCTACCTTTATGCCACACGCTACAAGGTGGCTGAACAGGAAGTGACTGCCAGTATTGCTGCATCCACAGTACTGGCGCTTTTCACGCTGACCGGCGTGATGTTAGGTCTTTCTTATCTTGGCTGAACATCAGGTGGCCCTTGCGCAGTTTCACAGAAGGCTACTTGGCTACACCCGTCGAAAGCTGTTTCATCAGCCGCCTTCGACGGCTCACCACCAGCCTATGATACTGTTTTTCGCATCACAGCGAGCAGCGCCTGCAGGGGGTGTAAGACCGTCACGCCGTCCTTGCGCTTGACCTGACTACGGCACGAATACCCATCGGCCAACAGCCGCCCGGATTGGTTGAATTTCTCTACCAGCGGGCCCCATGACTGACTATAGATAACGGCAGAAGTCTTCGCATTTTGTGTCTCGTGACCGTATGTGCCAGACATGCCGCAGCAGCCGCTCGCTTGAACCTTCAGCGAGAGGCCTATTCGCTCGTAGATTTCCTGCCAAAGGCCAATGCTGTTCGGCTCATTTGTCTTTTCAGTACAGTGAGGAAGGAAGTAATACGGAGCAGCACCTTTGACGCCTTGAGCCTGTGGGAGCACACCGGCGAGCCACTCCTGAGGTAGCAATACGGTGGGTGCATGGTCGCTGCCCAGCGTCTTTGAATATTCCTGGCGATAAACTAGCGTCATCGCGGGATCTAGTCCTACCAGCGGTATCTCGTAGCCTTCAAGGTCATGCAAACTTTCGCCGTTGAAATGTGCGGCCCTTTCGAAAGCCTTGATGAAACCTTGCACCTGAAGCGGTTTCCCGTTGGGTGCAAAGGGTGCGATGTAAACCTGGTAGCCAAGCCTTGAGATCAGTTCGATCCAATCCGATAACACGGGGGTTTCGAAGTATCGGGTGAAAGCATCTTGGACAAGGATTACGCTGCGCGCACGCTGCTGCGTATCCAGTGTCGACAGACGTTCAGGTGTGGCGATCTCTACACTCCAACGCCGGCACATGGCGTCGAAGTTCGTGATGCTCAGCAAAGGGCTGTCGACCATGCCGGCAACATGCTCAAGGATGAAGCGAACGGGGCGGGCGCCCATGACAAAGTTGTACAGACGTGGGGTACGAGCGATGTAGGGAATTGTGTATTCCAGCGAACCTATCAGATAGTCCTTGAGTGGACGAAGGTAGCGGCTGTGGTACAGCTCAAGGAAGCGGGAGCGGAACTCAGGCACGTTGACTTTGACCGGGCATTGCCCTGCGCAGGATTTACATGCCAGGCAGCCGGCCATTGCTTCATAGACCTCGTGGGAGAAGTCTTGCTGCCCCATTTTCTGGGAGACGGTGTTGACGGCTCGCTTTGCGATGCTTGTAACGGTACTCGTTGATCGAATGTGATCACTGGCAGCCATTACGTCAACGTCTTGTTGGCCTTGCAGTCGTAACCACTCGCGAATCAGCGAGGCACGTCCTTTCGGTGAATGCACTCGATTACGCGTGCCTTTCCATGAGGGACACATCGCATCGTCAGGATCGAAGTTATAGCAGGCGCCATTGCCATTGCAGTGAAGGGCTGCGTCATAGGATTGCCAGACACGCTCGTCAATAGTGCGGTCAAGTTCGCCGCGTAAACCTACACCGTCTACCTGCGTCAGGCGCGCGTTCGGAATTGTCTTCGGCGTGGCAATTTTGCCTGGGTTGAGTTGATTGTTTGGATCAAAAGCGGCTTTCAATTGTTGCAGGGCAGGGTAGAGGTCGCCGAAGAAATCCGGAACATACTGCGATCGCAACCCTTTGCCGTGTTCACCCCACAGCAAGCCGCCATGCTTTTGAGTTAAGGCTGCGACCGCGTCGGAAATGGGCCGGATCATGGCTGCTTGAGTGGGGTCTTTCATGTCGAGGATCGGTCGCACATGCAGGACGCCGGCATCGACATGGCCGAACATTCCGTATTGCAGTTCATGGCTGTCGAGTAGCGCACGGAACTCCTGAATAAATTCAGCAAGGTTCTCGGGTGGCACGGCGGTGTCTTCAACGAACGGCTGCGGCCTGGCTTCACCCTTGACGTTGCCCAGCAAGCCGACCGCTCGCTTACGCATCGCATAGACGCGTTTCAGTGCATCGGCACCTATGGCAAGGGTGTGGCCCAGGCGCACCACGGAGGTGTCGCGCTGCAGATGCAATACAAAGTCATGAACGCTTTGCTGAACGGCGGCTTCATCGTCCCCGCTGAACTCTATGAGGTTGATGCCCAAGGTCGGTATGCCGGGATCTTCAGGGAAGTATTCAGCGACGCCGTGCCAAACGATGTCCTTCATCGCAAGCATGAGGACTTTGGAGTCAACAGTCTCAATCGATAACGGCTTGAGCAGCATTAACGCATTCGCATCCCTCAGCGCATCCATGAACCCGGCATAACGGACATTGACCAGAATTGAATATCTGGGAATCGGCAAGACGTTGAGTTTGGCTTCAACGATAAAACCTAGGGAGCCTTCAGAGCCACACAGCACACTGTTGAGGTTGAATCGATTGCCCCGCTCGCGAAGGTGTGCCAGGTCATAGCCGGTGAGGCAGCGGTTCAGTTTCGGGAACGTTCGCTCAATTAGATCGGCTTGGTTATCCGCAATGTCGACAGCGCATCGGTAAACCTCACCAATCCGATCCTGACGCGCAGTCTCTCGCTCCAGAGCACCTGTTCCAATTGACGCACTGTTTAGTAATTCACCGCCAAGCAACACCGTCGAAAGCTCGATAACGTGGTCGCGGGTTTTGCCGTAGGTGCAACTTCCTTGGCCGCTGGCGTCGGTGTTGATCATGCCGCCAATCGTTGCCCGGTTGGAGGTGGAGAGTTCCGGCGCGAAAAACAGCCCATAGGGTTTCAGCGCCGCATTTAACTGATCCTTGACCACGCCACTCTGGACGCGCACCCAGCGCTCTTCAGCATTGATTTCAAGAATGCTGTTCATGTGACGTGACAGGTCGACGACGATCCCATCGGTCAACGACTGGCCATTGGTTCCTGTTCCGCCACCCCTTGGTGTCAGGACAACGGCTCTATGCTCGGGATTAGCCGCCAGCGTTGCAAGAATCTCAACGTCTTGAGCATCCAGTGGGAACACAGCTGCTTGAGGTAAACGCTGATAAATCGAGTTATCCGTTGCAAGCACAATCCGCTGGCCATAGCTGTGGGCGATGTTTCCTCGGAAGCCCGCACTAGCGAGCTGCTTTAGAAATTCGTCGTAATTCACGCTTTGATTTTTGGACGGTAGCAACCGAGCGATCATGATAAAACTCCAACCGGCATGCGGTTTTTTGAATGGATAACGTATTGGCAGAAGGGGGAGGCGTCGACCTCGTTAACCGTGTGAGGCCATTAGTTTTCCAGGCACAGATGCATCGACGCGGTGGATAGTCGCGGTGGATGACTCGATCACATAGAGATTGGTGCTGCCGTCGCAGGCGAAGGCCAGGTTCGTTGTGAGCAATCCTGCCGGTACTTTCACTCTTGCCCGGGGTTCGCCAATTGCGCTGAAGCCCCAAACCGAGCCCAGACCAGCGTGTGCGACCCAAAGGCCGCCATCGGAATCCAACGCCAGACCGTCAGGGCCGACACCTCCAGACAGCTGGATGAAGTTGCCCACTTTTGCGGCACCGTAGCCGTCTAAAGGGACACGCCAAATGGCGTTCGCACGCGTCACCGCAAGGAGTAACGCATCCTCGTCCGGGTTCATCACTAAACCATTAGGGCTCGGGACAGCATCGAGGATGCAGTCTATTCGCCCGCTCGCCGTCATGCGAAACAGGCGGCCAGTCGGATCCTGAAGTCCCGTCAAACCTTGATCGGTAAAGTAGAGGTCGCCATTGCGAGCGAAGAACAGGTCGTTAACGCCTTTGAAGCGTTCTACGCCTGCGCGCTCAAGCAGCGGCGTTACTTTTCCGGAGCCTGGTTCGTGAGTCATGATTCCGTGTTTGTAATCGGCGATAAACACCAGCCCATCCTCACGGATCTTCAGGCCGTTCGGCCAGCCATCGTACTCAGCAGCAACCGAGAACACGCCACCCTTATCGACATTCAGCAAGCGTCCGTTGACGATATCCACACACCACAGCACGTCGTTTTTGTCGAAGGAAGGGCCCTCTAGAAAACTCTTGAAAATGTGCTTTCCGGGCTGCGCCACGCTCCAGCTGGAGCGTTCGTCTCCCGTTTGAAGGGAGGAAGGGTAAGTGGCGAATACTTCAGTGCGAAGTACGGGCGGCGACGCGTACATGGTCGGTCTCCTTTGTTTGGCCAATCGGTTTGCGCGTAAAAAACATTGAGATGAGAGCGCCCAACGCAAGTAGCACCCCGGCAATGACGAAACCGTAGTGGTACTGGTGCGTCATTGAGATCACATAGCCGGTCACAATAGGTGCACAGATGCCAAAGAAGTTACCGCCAGTGCTGATGACCGCGATGGCCGTTCCGGAGTCCTCCTTCGATGGAATCAGGTCGTTGATAAGAGACAGGTTAGCGGCAACGGCGGCAGTACAACCCGTCAGGGAAATGGTGAAGCAGGCAAGTATGACTCGTATATCGTCCAGAAACGGCACGAAGAAGATCAGTGTCGACATCAACAAACAAGCTGCGACTACTACTCGACGTTGGCCTCCCCCAAGCGCTTTGCCTTTCATGACGCGGTCACCCAGCAATCCTATGACGATCCCCAATACAGCTGCGCCGAGATATGGGATGGCGGTATACAGACCGCTTTTCAAAAGAGTCAGCCCTTTTTCAGCTTGGAGATAGCTCGGCAGCCAAGTAAGAAAAAGATAAGTGGTGTACACCGCACAACCATGAGTGAACGTTATTGCCCAGATAGTTTTCGAACGAAGCAGCGCTTTCAAACCCAGCTTTGGCTCGTCCGTGTTTTGTGAGGCGATACCGGTGTCCCGGGTGCTCAGGATCAAGTCCCGTTCTTCGGCAGATAACCAGCGCGCGACTTCAGGCTGTCTGAACCAGATTAGCCAGGCAGTCAGCCATAAGAATCCAACGGCGGCAGCTATAACGAAAGCGACCCGCCATCCGTAGCTGTTGACGACAATGCTCAATCCCAATGCAGCAATCGCTGGCCCTATCAGGCTACCGGCATGGAACAGCGAGGTCGCCAATCCGCGCTCACCTGCAGGTACCCATTCGCGCAGAACGCGTCCCCCAGCGGGGTACGATGTCGACTCTCCGACACCCATCAGCAGGCGGGTGATAAGCATCGAGAAGAAACCGCCGGAAGCTGCAGAGAGAAGGGTGGCCACCGACCAGACACCGATACCCCAAGAGTTGACAAGCCTGGTGCCGTATCGATCTACCAGCATGCCCATAGGGATGAGTGCAAAGAGGTAAAGCCATAAAAAAGAGGACAGTAGAAGCCCCAGCATGAATGGGCTAATGTCGAATTCTTGAGTGATTTGGTGAGAGGCAATTGCCAGTGCCATACGATCAATGTAGTTGATCGCGGTCAGCGAAAACAAAAGTCCATATACCCAGTAACGTCTGCGCATGATCAAACTCCCGTATTTTTATGTTTTTCGGTGGTTTGGGTTTTGAGTTGACCAGCACGCAAGATGCACCATGTCGTGACAGTCAGTTTTAACGTTAAACGTTGTCCAAAGGAGGCCAACTGTTAGTCCCCATATACTCGCGGACGACGATTAGCGAATACTCGCGCGGACTCTCTCTCTGAAAGTGTTCTCGATCCCATCCTGGATTTTCAGCTTGTCGGCCAGCGATGGAACCAAATGGCGGCTGATGACGATGATTCCGTCCCTGTCGCCCAAAATCGCATCCCCTGGATTGCACACGACGTTGCCACACGCGACTGGCGAACCCACCTGACCTGGGCCGTATTTGGACGGGCCCGCTGGATTCACCGCTCGTGCATAGGTCGGCAGACCCATGACGTTCAGTTCTTCAATGTCGCGAACGGCACCATCTATAACTACTGCCGAGACCTGGCGGGCGAGGCATACCTCCCCCAACAGATCACCAAAGACAGCACGGTTGGTTTCACCGTTGCCGTTGATGACTAGGACATCACCCGGCTTGGCATCGTCCAATGCCCTGTGGATGGCTAAATTGTCACCTTCCCACGTGAGGATAGGCAGTACCGTACCGAAGAACGAAGCTTTACCCGCTACATGGTGGATAGCAGAAGCCATCATTCCCAGACGCTGCATTACATCGCCGATCAGTGCGACCGGGTAATGCGATATCTCTTCAATTTGTTTAAGGGACGCACGTTCCCAATCTTCGCTCACGGTGATGCTTTCATCAGATACATTGATAAACATGGTGACCTCGGCGTGAATCCGTTAAAGCGCTATTAGTTGAACGTCTTGGATACAGGTTTATTGACCGGGTGCAGCGGCGCTTCACCGCGCAAGACCGCAGAAATGGCCTCTACCGCGCTCATACCAACTCGCAGTAATGATTCATTGGTTTGTCCTGCAACATGAGGCGTGACGAGCAGGTTGGGCAGGTCTGAAACGGGGAATGTGTTGCAGCTAAACGGGGTGATCATGTCGGTGTTTTCCGCAGCAAGTACGTCGACACCTGCACCGCCTAGCTTCCCGCTGCGAAGCGCTTCGGCAACCGCCGCTTCATCGATCACTCCACCACGGCTGGTGTTGATCAGGATGGCGCCTGTCTTCATCTTCTCGATTTCAGCCCCGCCAATGAGGTTCTCGGTGCCCGGTTGCAGAGGCACGTGAAGGCTTACTACGTCTGCTTGTGCCAACAAGGTGTCGAGATCCACCAAGCGTTTATCAAAGCTCGCGTCATAGGCTGGGTCGGTCGCCAGCACCTTCATGCCGAAAGCTTCAGCAACGGGTGCAACGTGCTGACCGATGTCGCCGAATCCGATCAAGCCCAAAGTGCGCCCCTCGAGCTCAATACCTGTGAGGGCCAGTCGATCGGCTGCCCAGATTTCGTTGCGGGTCTGGTCGGTTGCCAGCTGAATTTTGCGGCTCAAACCTAACAACAGAGCGAACACGTGTTCCACCACGCTTCTGCGGTTTTCGCCTGGTGTATTGGTGACCCAGACGCCGAGTTCCGCTGCTGCTTTGTAATCCACGTTGTCGTAACCCGCGCCGTGCCTTGCGACGATTTTCAAGTTCGGGGAGGTGGCGATCATCTCTGCAGAGATATGACCACCGCGCAAAAATACGGCATCTACTTGCTGTTGAATGTCTGCGTAAGAGACCGCGTCAGGGCCATAGCCAAGT
This sequence comes from Pseudomonas rosaeacicularis, assembly GCF_057128745.1. Lineage (NCBI taxonomy): Bacteria > Pseudomonadati > Pseudomonadota > Gammaproteobacteria > Pseudomonadales > Pseudomonadaceae > Pseudomonas > Pseudomonas rosaeacicularis. The sequence goes on along the minus strand of NZ_JBSKHT010000003.1, from coordinate 330,052 downwards.
CGAACCTCACCCACCAAGGAGAGCGCTTTCAGTACGTCTGGGTGGATCGGGCTAGTCACATAAATCAAAGGCATGATCATCACCTTAAGAGAATTGGTGGGTATTGGCGTCATCGCCAGCCGCCGGCGCATTTCTGCGAACGGTCGAGATAACGATTAGTCCCAGAAGACCTGACAGACACAAGATGTACGCGGGGGTGGACTGGTTGCCGGTTGCACCGATCAGCCAGGTCGCAAGGAATGGGCCTGAACCGCCGCCAATGACCGCGCCTACGCTGTGGCCGAATGCAACTCCGGTGTGGCGGATATGCATCGGGAAGAATTCCGGCATCACCGAGTAAGTACCCGCTTGGCAGAGTGCGTACGGAATCATGCCGAGTGCTAGTCCAGCCATTGCCAGGTTGACCGAGCCTTGCTGCATAAGCATGAAGGACGGAATCGACACTACGGCGTAGGCCACGTAGGCGTATCGCAAGATGGATTTGCCGCCGCGATAAGAGCCGAGCTGGCCGGCGAGAGGAATCAAAAATGCGGCTAGGATTACGGCAATCAGAACGATAGTAGAGGCTGCGCCTTTCGAATATCCCAGGATGGAGCTGAAGTAGGCCGCGATGAATACGGTGCCAATGTAGGTACCGATATTCTGAACCATAGCGATCATGATCACCTTGGCCAAAGGCTTGCGATAGTCGCGAATCAGCTCGGCAAAAGGTTGACCTTGTTTGACTTTCGCATCGTTTTTCTTGGATGCGAATTCAGGGCTGTCTTCAATGCTCAGTCGCATGTAAAGACCAATGATGCCCAGTGGAAGTGCCAGCAGGAACGGGATACGCCAGCCCCACGAAAGCATCTCGGGATCGGCGAGGGTTGCCGCAGCAAGACCAGCAATGGCGGCCGCCAGGCCTTTACCGAACTGAGCGATGGAGGGGAGGAAAGAGATGTATAGGGCGCGGCGTTTAGGTGGCGCCCATTCGCGGATGTAGCTAGCGGCGCCCCCGATTTCGCCACCAGCGGAGAATCCCTGAAGCATGCGCAGTGCGACCAGAAGTATGGGGGCCCAAACACCGATTTGCGCGTAGCCGGGCAATAGACCTATAAGCGTGGCCGCAGCTCCCATCATTGTGATGCTGGCGATCAGGCTGAAGCGTCTGCCCACCTTGTCCCCTAACCAGCCGAATGCGATAGCGCCAAGCGGTCTCACCAAAAACGCTGAACCAAACACAAGGAAAGTGTTTAGCAGCCCGGTCGTCGCATCATCGGAAGGAAAGAAAACCATAGCGAGGGTGGCAGCTACGTACCCGTAGACGCTGAAGTCGTAGTACTCGACAAACGTTCCAAATACAGCGGCCCTGGTGGCCTTCTTTGCTTTCCTGGTCTGTTCCGTTTCTTCAACAGTCTGTGCGACGGGCTCGGCCATAACGTTATTGTTGTTCATGGGCACCTCGGGTTATCGGACGCTTGGCCTATTCAAAAAATGGGACAGTGTCCTGCTTTTGTTTTATCTAGATTCTAGAACCTCGCTTTGGTTGTCAATAGGCGGTCGAGATTTGCGGTCGAGCGGTTGAAAAGGTCAGAATGGGGGCCCGTTAAACGGTATAACCTCAAGATGGCTCTACTCGACCCAGCAGATAACGCTCCTCAGAGTGTCTTGCAGACCTCAAGCCATACCCGGCTAATCGAGGTGCTAGACGCACTTGTCAGGAGGGTCGATGGAGAGCCTTGGGGAGTACGGGAGCTTGCGGCAGAGCTGTCTGAAAGTCGCTCCACCGTTAATCGCATCCTCGTCGCATTGGTTGAAAGAGGGCTGGCCTTAGAGATAGGCACTGGGAAGTACACTCTCGGGCCGAGGCTGACGGTTCTCGCCAATTCGTCCAGAGCCATGAATGAACTTGATGAGGGAACTCGGTCGCTTCAACAACTCGCTGAGTTAGCGAACGCTACTGCTTTGATCTCCATCTGTTGTCCGTTGAGTGGTGGATACTTTGTCGCGGCATGTGGCCAGGCTATGTCTTCACTCATGTTCAGGCCAGAACTGGGAGTCCTTTACCCGCTCTCGTTCGGTGATATTGGTCGCTGCTTCAGGGAGGTTCTCCCGAAGCAAGATGTTGCTTGCGATCAAGGGGATGTTAACGGCGCAGCGCTTCGAGGCGAGTCCGGTACTTTGTCTGAGTCAGAATTCCCTGCGCCGCTCGCGATTTCTACCAAGAGCCTGGGGAATGGTCTCGTGGTGGCAGTGTCAGTGCATTCGGTAAACGGGCAAGTTTCGGTCAAGAGTGACCAAATCGATAAGGCCGTTTCACGATTCGTTGATGAGATGGCGATAGAAGTCGGTTCGCGCTTGAAGCGAGTCAAGCAGATACGGTCTATCAGCGCTGAGGATGCTAAGTCGACAGTAGTGCGGCTGGAGCGACTCCTGCTCTTGGCATACGCCTCGCCAGAAGGTTGGGATAACACAGCCGCTCTCAACAGTCTTTTGCTGTGCAATGCTGTTACTTGCAAGCGGCTCATCCAGTCTGGAATACAAACCGAAGTTTTGAGTCGGGTAGGCAACAGGCTTTTCCCTGGCCCTCGGCTCTTTCAATGGGCTTCAAAAATTGGGCAGCAGACAAATATTGCAGATTTGAGTCGTCCTACTGTCCAGAGCCTTGTGCAGGAGACTGGTGAAACGATAGCGATCCTGTCCTACGATGAGACCACTCAGCGTGCAACGTTTCTGGACGTCATACAGGGTTGGAGGCCTATTCAATATCAACTGGCAATCAACACCGATGTACCCCTGTATGCGGGGGCTGCGGGAAAGGCAGTTTTGGCCTTTTGTAGTAAGGAAGTAGCTAACTCAATTGAACTGATCCGGATAACCGAAGCCACTATCACCTCCAGGCCAGAACTCGAAACCGAACTGAAGATTATTCAAGACCGTGGATGGGCTACGGGTACTGGCGAACGTGTCCTTGGAGCGTTCGGCTTGGCAGTTCCTTTCTTTGCCGACGGAAAAATTCGCGGTTCGATATCTGCGACCATCCCCCAATATCGAAAGGATGATCGTGATCTACCTAGGTTGACGCAATTGATGCTAGAGGCCAGCGCAAAGATAGGCCGACTACTTTCACTTGGCATTTCACGCTAGGCATTTGAGAACGTTGCCAGAGTGTTCTCCGGCACGGAATAGTCGTTCACACTTTTAGCGCATCACTTTGGCTGAACGTCTGACGGCTGCGGCATAGCTTCGATCAACTGCGGCCCCTGATTGCGCACGTTCCCAACCTCTTTGCCAACCTCGTACCAATGGAATTCTTCGACTGGTCGGCAACACGCCAGGGCCAGGTCTCGCGCGCGCTCAGGTGAAGTCTCCGGATCTATCCACTCCCTAGCATGTTCGGGCGCTAGCACCACTGGCCGACGGTCATGGATATCGACCATGCCCTGATCGCTATCTGCAGTGATGATGACGAAGCCGTCACGCTCGTCGGGTTCAAGTCCAAGGTGTACTTCAGCCAAGCCAGCGAAGAACATTGGCTTTTGATCTTTTGAAGTAATGAAATAGGGTTGCTTCTTTTTGGGCTCAACCGGATCTTTCACCCACTCGTACCAGCCATTTGCAGGCACAACAGCTCGGCCATTCGGCCAGAGCTGCTTGAAGAATTTCCCCATCATAACGGTTTCAACCCTGGCGTTAATTGGGTCGATCTTTTTCCCTTTCGCCCAAAACGGCGACCATCCCCATCTCACCTTGTCGATGCTTAAGCCGCCTTGTACTGGTCGGATGATTTCGACACGAGTCGTCGGTGCGACGTTGTAGCGCTCTATAGGCCAGAGGTCGTAGCCATTGATCACCAACTGCTTTGGCGCAAGCTCCTTGAGGTAGTGATCCATCGATTCGTAGATCGAGTAGCGTCCGCACATAATTCCACCCGTCGAAATTTCCTGGATATGAGATTGACCGCAGCCGCCTGAGAACGTTAACTGTATATACATACAGCTACCCTAGGCAAGGCTTCATCATGAGCGTCACCATCCTTGGCCCGTTGTCGGCCGGCGGCCAAAAGCTGCCGCTTTATTCGTTCCTCGTACCTGCTGGCTTTCCCTCGCCAGCAGCGGATCACATCGAAAAACACATCTCGCTAGATGAGCTTTTTGACATCCGGGCGCCGCATGTGTACCTCGTGAAGATTGAAGGCGACAGCATGCAAGGCGCGGGGATTTATTGCGGGGATCTGGTGATTGTTGATCGCAGCCTGGATGCTGTTCATGGAGATATCGTCATCGCGGCACTCAACACAGAGCCAGTTTGCAAACGCCTTTGCTTGCAGGGCAAGGACGTCATTCTCAAGTCGGAAAATTCTAGATATCCTTCCCGCCACGTGATGGAAGGTGATGAGCTCACGATCTGGGGTGTAGTCAAATATAGCGTTCGCGACCATGACAAAGCCTGAGCCGGTCTTCGCCTTGATCGACTGCAACAGCTTCTATGCGAGCTGTGAAAGGGTGTTCCGGCCTGACCTAGCCAAGACGCCAATCGTGGTGCTTTCAAACAACGATGGTTGCGTGATCGCGCGCAGCTACGACGCCAAAGAGTTCGTGAAGATGGGCGCACCGTACTTCCAGATCAAAGATCACCTGCGCCGCAATGGTGTCGTCGCGTTCAGCAGTAACTACGCGCTCTACGGCGACATGAGCGAACGTGTGATGACGATCATCGAATCCATGGTGCCTGCACTCGAGGTCTATAGCATCGATGAAGCCTTTGCTGATTTGTCGGGCATTCCTGGTGACCTGACAGCATTCGGACGCACCATCCGCGCCGCCATTCACAAGCGCACTGGCATCCCGGTAGGGGTTGGAATCGCCCCTACGAAAACCTTGGCAAAACTGGCAAACCATACGGCCAAACGTTTTATCGACGAGACGGGTGGAGTGGTCGATCTCCGTGATCAGTTCAACCGCAACTGGACGCTTCGCAACACGGATGTTGGTGAAGTCTGGGGTGTCGGTAAGCGCATGAGAGCGCACTTGGAAGTGATGGGGATTAGGAGCGCAATGGACTTAGCCCAAGCTGACGCCAGGATGCTCAGGGACAAGTTTAGCGTGGTGATTGAAAAGACGGCCCGCGAACTCGCTGGCACACCTTGCCTCGAACTGGGCGAGGCCGAGCCGCCGAAGCAGGAAATTTGCTGCAGCCGTATGTTTGGGAATCGACTGACGGATATTGAGCCAATCAAAGAGGCGGTGGCCACATATGTGCAGCGCGCTGCAGAGAAGCTTCGGGCACAAAACTCACTGTGCAAAAAAATCCGAGTAAGCATCCGAACCGGGATGTTCAACCCCGAAGAAGCGAAGTACGCCAACGGTGCATTGGTCGAACTGCCATATCCAACCAACGACGTCCGGCTGATGACTAAGGCGGCGACGGAGGCAGTAAATCGGTTATTCAGGCCAGGGTTCAAATATAGCAAGGCAGAAGTGCTGCTCATGGATCTCCGCCAGCCTGGTGAGTTTACGGATGACTTATTCGCGCATTCGCAGCCTGCGGCTGCTGACAAAGTCATGAGTGTGCTAGACGAAATCAACGGACGATGGGGACGGGGAACGCTTCGTGCGGCCAGCGTCCCAACAGCACCAGCATGGGGGATGCGACGAGATCTTATGAGTAGCAGTTTCACCACGAAGATCGATCAGCTTTGGACGGTCAAAGCGAAATGAGCCAGCCCATACAGGCTACGTTCAATATGAAAATACTCAGACCGCTCGAAGGATTCAGCAGCCCGTTCCACACCGCGCTTTAGGCCATCTAATGCCGCTTGGTCATTAGCTGGCAGCCCGGCATGCACTTTGGCTTTCTACTTCAGAGACTACCTAAAACATGGCACCTGATATGAACACTCAAATCCGTCGTCAGCTGTACGGCATTAGCTCAGACCTGAAGTGGTCGTGCGTGGAACTGCTACGTATAGCGGAACGGCTTGAGGCAGCTGGGAACTCACCTGATTCGCAAGCTATACATCGAATGATCCAGAATTTTCAGCAGGGCGAGTTGCGCCTCAGTGAAATAGCCGACGCGACCAGAGACGATGCCGTTCCTGCCTAAGCATTTGCGGTCATTGGGACATGGATTTCTATGGTTAGAGGAATCGGATCGAACGTATGTGGGTAATTCAGTGGCTGCTCAGCCGGACAATCTTGCCATCGGTTGCTTCCTGCACAATACCTCGAAGAACATCTTCGGCTCCGTTCAGCTCTTGAGCCAAGGCAATAATTTTTAATGCCTCTTCATTGTTTCCGCTTGCGGCCAGTCGAACGGCAATGCTTAAAAGGCTTGTCGAGCAGGAGCTCAATGTTGATGCACTTCCCTTAAGCATCTTGCTGAACTCTTGTGTAGGAAGGTTCGGTTTCATTGGACTCCCATAAGCCGTCTCAGTCTAAAGCCAGGCGTTGACGCCGGATTTAACTACCCATAAATCCATAGCAGAGGAGCTGCAAATTACGCCCGACGGCTAGTCTAAATTTGCTCCGATCTCCGCCGATAGCCTCTATATAACCGAAGAGGCCGCTGTCCATGTTTAGCACCAAACTTAAGAACCAGCTTGCTTCCCAAGCGGCCGAGCTCTTGGAGCTTCGTCAGATACGCGATGGCCTGAGCCGTGAAATGTTAACGCTCAGCATTGATTCGACATTCAAAATCATTGGATGCAACGATAATTTTGCAGAGGCTTTGGGCTACAGCCAGGAGCAGCTGCGTGGTCGTGCCATGGATGAAATCGTACCCCTGTACGTATCCAAATTACCGTGCTTTCGGAATTTCCGGGTAGCAGTAGCCGCAGGAAAATCCATTACCGATGAGTACCGTTATTTACACGCAGATGGCTCCCTAGTGTGGCTGCATGCGCATTGGCAACCTATCGCCGATGCTTCCGGCAATTTAAGCCATGTGACTTGCTACGCAACCAACATCACCTCCCGTTTGGAACAGGCTTCGGAAAACAGCTCCTTCATTGATGCCTTACTCCGTTCGACTGCGGTAATCGAGTTCGACCTCTCCGGTCATGTGCTCAAAGCAAACGATCAGTTCTTGCAAGCTATGGGCTACAACTTGGGCCAAGCGAAAGGCAGTCATCACCGTATCTTCTGCAAGCCGGAAGAAACGTCTGCTCAGAAATACAAAGACTTCTGGTCGACCCTGAACAGGGGAGAATTTGTCGCCGGCCGGTTTGAGCGCGTAGATAGTCGCGGCCACACCGTCTGGCTGGAAGCGACATACAACCCGGTCTATGACACCGAGGGAACCCTTTGCAAAGTCGTCAAATTTGCAACGGTGGTCACAGATCAGGTGGCACGTGAACTGGAGGTCAGCGAAGCAGCACAGACTGCATTTGAGATTTCTCAACAAACTGATGTCACTGCTCAACGCGGAGCAGTCGTAGTCAACGACACAATGCATACCATGCGCAAAATCGCGGTGGATATGCAGGCTGCATCCGGGGGGGTAGAGGCGCTCGGGAAGCAGTCAGTGCTTATCAGCTCTATCATTCAGACAATCAGCAGTATCGCTCAGCAAACAAACTTGTTGGCATTGAATGCGGCAATTGAGGCCGCCCGAGCAGGTGAACAAGGTCGGGGGTTTGCGGTGGTTGCAGATGAGGTTCGACAGTTGGCGGGACGTACCAGCACGGCCACGGAGCAGATTGCCTCTGTCGTCTTGCAGAACCAAAAGCTGGTCGACGAAACCGTGGGTGAGATGGCCAACAGCAAGTACCAAGCGGAGCAGGGGCTGGAACTTGCGACTCAGGCAGGGCACGTTATCGTCGAAATTCAGGATGGTGCCAAGAGGGTGGTCGATGCGGTGGGTAGGTTTGCTACCCAGATGGTTTAACGATTGGTCAGGCGGCTAGGGCCTTGGCGACGTCATGGTGTCTACTATGAAGGCTAAGTGCTCCCTTCAATGTAAGCCCGGGATCGCTAGCTCTACTTAGGTTGGAGTTAGTGCACTGATGTAGGCGTTTCAAGGTCGATGACTCAGTTGTGACAATTCCCAACGGCTGACCTAGTAGGTGTCTTTAGGAGGTCGCTATCCGGGAAAGCACGTCTATCAAGTACCGATCTCGACGGGGAACGCTCCTAGCAACTCGCCCAGCGCAAACCATCCTTGGGTACAAATATCCAGCCTTCTACAGGGTCAATTTCGGGTAGGGGCTGCGCTAATGACTCAGGCTTATACTCGAACAACCAACCTAGCAAGGCACAGGTAAGTGCGTCTTGTAGATCCACGTGCTCCAGGCCGGAAGCAAATTTCCTAGCGACTTGATCATCCACCAACAGTTCTTCATAAAACGGTGTTCTTAGCTCGTCAACGCAATGCGACTGTTTGCAGGCTGATGGATAGGCTTCAATTGCCTGAAGCAGTTTTCCGTCAGTCCATACACCGCAAGTTTTTTGAGTTGGTGCGAACCGTCTTAGGACGTGCATTCCTTTGGTTGCCTGACTCCCGATCATATCTTTAATCGGGGAGAGGGGAGAAAGGCCCATCTTAAAAAGGAAGTGTTCAGTCTGCCGATGCAGGTATGGATTCTCAGACGCCAGCCCGATATTGGGCGCAGTTTTGTCTGAGGTGAGCAAATCAATGAGCGGCTTGGAAAACCCCAATGGGGTGTCAATCGCCAAGGTGGTTTTCAAGGTTTCAGGTTCGAGGTCGTTGACGCGACATAACACTAATAGGTTGCGCACGAATTCTTCGGTATTTGCTGATTCGTTGATCGTCGACCGAAGATTTCCACGCCAAGGTTGGCCGAGAATTTCGCGCCCGGAATCCAGAATCACCAGCGCGTCACGGCTTTTCGGGTTGTAATCGCAATTCCAGCCACCAACGTCCCAACCAATGAATATTTTGCTCTGTAAGGCCATCGGGACGTTCCTCTGGAATTAGAGATGGCTCACCATCGGGGACGTTAAAGCGGCGTATTTACTGCAGACTGATCAGGAGGCCGATTGAGCATCTCGGCGCGAAAGCAGCGCGATCAAGCACTGCATCCTCTAGCCATGCGGCACCTTATCTGCAATTACCCGCTTTTCGATAGCCCGCCGCCGTCGCCTCAGATTCTGACGCAAATGAAATCTGGTTTTTGGACGACACTTTGTCGTAGCTCGGGCAGCCTGTTGGTAGGTGATAAACGTGGCTGTTTTTGTTCCCGATGATGGCTCCAGCGGAAGCTGAGCTGATCACCTGAGGCTCGGCGGGCACAGGCTTCACAGCGCGTAGGGGAAGGGTGCTTACAATACCGTCGCCAGATGGCTTATAACCCGAAGCCCAAGAACGCTCGCCTGTCACGAAGAGGTTGGGGTGGCCCATGATTGCCGTGATGCGCTTGTTCCGTTCCAGCTCCCAGGCCGTCACCGGGAACTGCTTGTCCCATGCCATCAGCAACTGTTGCTGCTGACGCGACATGTTCAAGTTGTATCGATCAAACATGTAGAACGTCGTCCTCGCTACCAAACCCTTCACTTCGTCGCGCGGCTCGGCGGCACGCTGATCGAAATCGACTTTGGTCTTGCATTGGCCGTATTGCGGAGCGATACCAGAGGCCATTCCATAGTTGAAGTTGCTGCGATCGCCATTAACCTCACCTACTGAGGGGTACAGGTTGAAGAGGTCAGCTTCCATCGCACGGAATACCGGATCGTCATCCACGCAATGCTCGCGACCGCCGTTCTGCCAGCATTGGCGCTGATGCCCAAATGTCCAGGCCGGAACGATGTGTTCCCACTCCGTGCGCTCAGATCGATTTTCTTGTTTCCTGGCCTGAAGACCGCAAGATCCAGCGTCGATGCGACCTCCTGATTTTCCTACCCACGTCCACTTGCAGCCGCAGTAAAGCTCACCCATTGAGCTGCTAGCTTGATCCAGATAGACCTTTTGTTTGGCGACGATTTTAGCTTCGGTAAACGTGGCGGGCGGGTTGGCGAAGGCGGGGAGGACTGAAGATAAAGACAACGCTAAAGCAAGCAGTATTTTTTTCATGGTGACGGCAGTGGCAAATTAAGCGGCGCAGTATAAAGGCATCTTCGGCTAAGCGAGTGCATCCGGCAGACGCATAATCGCTGCTCAACTATCGTTGAGTCCTCTTCCAGCAGAAGACGAGACCCAGCCCGCAATGTACATCACCAAACAATTCACTCCGCAGGAGATGTTCCGCCTCGTCTGGGAAACTCCCGTACTCCTCTTGGCACGCCAGATTGGGGTATCTGATGTGGGACTGGCCAAAGCCTGTCGTCGGGCAGGCATAACCCTACCGACCCGGGGCCACTGGGCCAAACCCGAATCCAAGCGGCCAAAGAAACCCAAGCCTCCTGTGTCCACGGACGTCATCGAATTTCGGGTCGTTGATCCAGAGACGTTTTCAAAACTGCCTGCCAAGATGACAGCTATACCGAGTCGTCAAATCGCGATGCCATCTTCGCTTGTTGACCCGCACCCGCTCGTAAAGCGCTGGATCAATGCCGCCCGCAAAGCCAAGGTCGTCAGCGGTTACTCCTCCCTGGAGTCGGGCGACTTCCTTGATGGAAGAGTATCCAAAGCACAGATTGACCGTTGCGCTCTTCTGTACGACACGCTAATAAAGGAGTCCAAGTTGCTAGGTTATGATTGGAGCGTGCAAACGGCGGGAACGCAGATAATCGTTGATGGTGAGAAGCTCCTCATAAATATCCAGGAGCGGATCACTCGGATGGAAATACCCAGACCCCCGCCGCGAGTCTCGAAACCCGGCCAGCCGTGGGCGCCTGACTTTTCAGACGTTGACCCTCGATATTCATGGCATCCGACAGGCGAGTTAAGCCTGCACATCATCGCTAGTACGGAGCTGAGAGAACGCAAAAACTGGAGCGACACTAAGACCGGGCGACTGGAAGAAAAACTGGGCCAGATAATCGATACGCTACCGAGAGTCGCGGCCTCCGTGAAAGTTTACCGAGAGAAACGGGAGGCCCAAGAGCGTGAATGGGCGAAACAGGCGCGCGAAAATGAGGAGGAGGATGAGTTAACGTGCCGGGCCAAAAAGCTCAGGTCGAATTTGGTTGAAAATGCTCTCGACTGGGAAAGAGCAGAGCGGCTTCAGACGTTCATTAGTGCGGTGATCGAGTCTGCGCCTAAAGATGAACAATCACAGCAAGCGTTGGGGCTTTGGGTTACATGGGCGCAGCACCAGGTTGGCATGTTGAATCCGCTCAGTCGAGAGGGACAACCGGTATTCACCATGACGGTTGCTAGTGATTTGAACAGTTACTCAAAGCCATTAACTGGGGTGTCGGATGATTCTAATAACTGGTTGGGAGATGCTTAGTGCGCGGATGGATATCATGACGGCAGACCCTCGCTGTCTGACGGGCCGATCTCCCCGGATGACCTCTGCAACCTCATCTTCTTGGCTTATCCGACTCTCGACGCTGCTGCCGTACCGGCTGGCTCAAACGGCTTAGGCAAGCGAAGCCACACGATATCGCGCGGGCGTCACGATTTGCCGCGCAATTTGTGCCCCGGCAGCTACACCGAGCTTAGTCCTTTAATGCAATGCGCAATCGGTGGTTATTTTCTGGAGTTTGTCACAAGCTCAAGTCGTGGGGCTTCTGGTTCATCCAACCCCCACGGTAGCTCTGTGAGCTCGGCAATTAATTGAAATTCTTTCAGATACTCAGGCTGGTGTCTTGCCAACCACCTCACAACGGAAGCGTTTGCCAAAAGCTTGGCCAAATAGCCCTTTATTACGGTGAGGTGGAGTACGTCGGGGCCGTAGTCATCCTCGACTGTTTTAATCTGCATTTGTAAGGCAGCCAACTCTCGCTCCAAGCGGGCAATCGATTCTGCGGAAACGTTCTGATCGTTGATTTTTTTCGCTTGTGCCGATAATTGATCAGGATGGGTAGCAGCCAGAAGGGCTCGGGCGAACATGACCGACAGATTTCTGTTCCCAAGCATCAGCTCAGCCGCTTCCATTTGTCTTAGGGGCTTCATTTGCCGTAGAAGAATAAAAACAGCGGCTGGGCAATTTGTATCACCGAGAAGTCCTATGACCTCACTACAGATGCCATTCAGAAGCCGGAATCTATGCTTGATCGTTTCTGGTGATAACCCGAGGGCTTTACCCAGTCGCTCAGCAGATACACCGCGCTCCATTGCCCGAACAATCATCCTGTTGCTTTGGACGGCTGAGAGCCTGTTGATACGTTTGTTATAGGAGTAAGTGTCATCCTCGGTCGCCACCAAGCAATCGACCTCCAACTCTCCTAATTCTTTCAGTGCCTCAACGCGTAAATGCCCGTCTAGCAAAAAGTAATGTCCACCTCTACCTGGCGCGAGCGTCACGACTGGAGGCTCAACTAATCCAACATCTTGGATCGACGCTACAATTTGCTGATATTTTTGGCTTTCTTTGACACCTGGTCGCAAGGCTTTCAGGGGCAGAACATCGGCTACCTTGACGCGAATGCATGCATCTAAAAACGCACTTTTAGGCACAGTCGCGGGGCTTGGTTTGCTAGGTGTGAGTGCTTGGTCAGCCATTACTATCCCCTCACTTTGTCAGCCTGAGCTGAATCAATTTCGGCAAAGAATTCAACTGCTCGGAGTAGAGGAGGCTCTCGAAATCCCGCACCGAAAGCAGCTCCTTAAGGGCCTCCATAGCAAAGACAACCCTGTCGTGGGTATAGGATGCTTTTTTGACCATGAGGCGCTGCCGCTCAGCCTCTTTTTCAAAGAGACGTCTCAGTTCCGATGGGGTCATTTTTTTTCGTTTGCTTTGGATGCTGCTTGATGAGTTTCCTCGTACCAGTTTGTCTTTTCTGGCTCGCATTTCCAGGAGATGGCGCAGCTGGGTATTTCGCCTCCCCTTGATACCCCGTTCGTAAGCTTCGGTGAGTATATTTTGAATATTGCTTTCAGAACTCCGTGCAATGTCCGTTGCTATGCTGAGAGGAATTAGCCCTGTCTCTACTGCTGTCAGTAGTTTCTCTTCGCCGCGTTCAAGCAAGCCAACAATCATGCTGACCCATGATGCTGTGGTGCCGATTATCTTTGCGATATCACTGTCAGTTTTACCGCGAGCTTTCAGACTTCCGATCTCGTTCATCAAATCTATAGGGCGATGCTGCCGCCTAGCCACGTTTTCCACCAAGCTCATGACCAGACAGTCTTCTTCAACCGCATCAATGACAAACGCCGGAATTTCCGAAGCTTCCAGAGCGAGGAAAGCCTCCAGACGACCTTGTCCGCAAACAAGGTCGTACTTTAGGTTTCCCTGAGCATCGGGTTTCTTGCTTACAGTGATCGGGCGCTTGAGGCCAACCGTTTTGATATTGTCGATAAGGTCGGCGTGGACTTTCTTGTTCCTCGAACGGGGATTGAGGATTTGGATTTCGTCTATGGAAATGAGCGTCACACGCTCTCGTGCCACCGAGGGGATGTTCATTTACATACCTCCTTCAACAAACAACGAGCTGCTAGCCCGTCAAGTACGTCCAGAGTTTTGAAGCGGTAACTGTCAATCAGTGGACTGTTTTCTTCAGCCATTCTTTGCGGCCATGTGCCCATGTCTATCCAGGGAATTAGGTAGAAGTCCCGTACTTCTGAATTACCTTCCTCCATGCGCACTGCGATGGTGATGTCAGGCTTTAGGCTGACATCGAATCTAAGTTTCCACCGAAGGCTGCCAGCACGGGTAGGATCACACCGGGCAATAACTACCGATGCCGTCCATTCACCATTGACGGTCAGCAGATCATTACCATTGTTCGGCTCTACGTCCGCGCCTACCTGCTCGAAGTGCTCGACTACGTCCTCAAGGACTTTAGGATGCATGGCTCTTAGGGAGCGATTGATCTCTAAGAATTGATAGTCTCGGTCTGGCGTGTAGCCGATTAGCGTGTAGGCACGTAGAAGGCCACCGAAGCGGCTTATGTAGGCAGTGCTAGACGGCATGTCGCACTGCTCATTGATCAGGATGCCGGAGAGCGAGCCCGCGCGTTTCAATAGACTACGGAGCATTTCTAAAAGCTGCGCGTCGTCCAGCCTCCGAGAGCGCTCTAGGATTATTTCTCGTACATCTGCAAAGACCACTAGCGACACGATGCCTTGGAATGCACCGTCGCAACGAACCCATTTGTCCGGCGCGTTACGGACAATACCCTTTCGTAATTTGGAGGAGGTTCGGTTGTAAACGTTGTTGCCAATGTATTTTTCGTTGGTCAAAACCTGATGGACACTTCCTCGGCTCCAGGGGCGATCGAAGTCGGTCATCACGCCGTCAGCGTTTAACGCGTCAGCAATCTGAAGCTCGCTCATGCGCTCATTGCGGAATTGATGATAGATACGTTGCACAACCTCGATTTCAGCTTCTGGGCCTGGAATCAGGATGACTCTGTCAGTCTGGATGCTTTTGTACTCACCCCGTGCAAGCACCCCCTTGAACGCGCTTTGGTCATCTATCAATGCACGCCTCAGTCCATAGCCTGCAGGCCCTCCTTGGTGGAAGCCTTTTTCGACCAGGCGGCATTGCCCGGCGAAGACCTTTTGGGACAATTCGCGGCTGTATTCGCCCGCCATCGACCGTTTGATGCCTTTATAAATAGTTGCGAGTGGTGAACCGTCGTTGTCGAAGGGCTCCGCGCAGTACACAACCTGAACACCGGTTTTGGTGCAAAGGTATTCGTAATGAGCACTTTCATCTGTGTTCTGAAATCGTCCCCAGCGACTTACGTCATAGACAAGGATGACTTGGAATTGGATAGCCCCAGCCTGGACGTCATTGATCAACCTACTCAGCGCGTCCCGACCACCGATATCTAAGCCGCTTTTGCCTTCATCGCGATACGTAGCAACAATCTCCATCCCATGGCTGACTGCGTATGCATGAATGGCCGCTGACTGGTTTTCGGTTGAGTATCGCTGGTGGTCAGTTGACATGCGCACATACTCCGCAGCCGGGACGGGGCTGCCAGAGCAGATTTGAGAATCAGTGGGCGTGATTGGAGAGGGCAAGACGGAATCCTCTAGACTAGAAAAAACTGTCCCAATCCCCCCAGTCTAATGACGTTTTGTGACGTAGCGATGACGTGACACCGCGACGATAAGATCGAATCGGAGCTTATCGTCGCAGTAAAGTTAAGGAAGCACGGCGGGTAGCAGAGGAGAAACAAAGGGCCGATGAGAATGCACGCGTCTCAGATCGGCGTGACTGAAACAACGGGGTTGAGGGCCGCTATGCGTGCACATAGCATCGATACTGAGGAAGATCATCGCGATGACTGCATCAAGATTCGATCACGCGTTAGAACTGATCTCAGTCGGCCATTTTCAATGGCAACTGATGCAGTCGGTTGAGTGATTGACGAAGCGAGCGAGGACTAGCTCGCGCACGATTTGGGAGTGTAGATGTAGCGCGCAGTGCGCGTACGGCTTCGGTGGATGCGTTTTGGCGCCTGAATAATGACCACGCTCTGCGCAGTCGAAGCCGAGCTTAAACCAATGATTGCGTCCGCATGTCTGCGCTCAGAATCTACCCGAGCGTATGAATATCAGTTGTTCGCAGTTAGCGCGGTGTTCACTGACTCAAAGCTTCAACGATTTTGAGGCGCTTAGCGGCGGAATATGGGTGAGGAGGTCAGCTAGCTCATGCCAAGGGTGTTGATTGTCCCTCATCGCCCTGCAACCTGGTTGATGTAGAAAGGGCTCGGTTGCGTCTTTTACCTGTTGCATCGCCAAACATTGGGAGCAAACGACGAAGCTTCCAAGGATTGACCATCGGCCCGTCCAACCTATCACTTGATCGCTGAGTACAGTGCTGCGGCTGAGCGTTTCGCAGTATCTATGGGGATCGAAATTCAGGGGCATGACACATCTCCTTATGGGTCAGGGGTGGAAGACTTTCCATCCGTTGCTGAAGAGTAGGCCACCCCAGCCAAAGCGCTTGGCCGTTCAGCGGACGCAGGTTAGCTGACAGACTAGGACAGGTGAGCTTAGCCGTGCTTTGAGGGTATGCGTCCGGCCAAGTCATCTACTCAGCCCTGCAAAGCCAAGACATGGTGTGCACTTAAATTTAAGTGGGCACCAGTTCTAGCCTTTAAGCGGGGATTTCATGCAGCCATCACGCCGTTCCTATTCCAAGTCCTTCAAAGCCCAGGTCATTCAAGAGTGTGCCCAGCCCGGCGCTTCGATTGCCAGCGTCGCACTCAGCCATAGCCTCAACGCAAATCTCGTCCACAAATGGATTCGGCTGAAAGCGCAGAAAAGCACAGCGCTGCAACCTGCATTTATTCCGTTACCCGTGCCGCTGGCCGGGACAAAGTCCCACTCATCATCATCGAATATCTGCGTTGAAATACTGCACCCGCGTGGCACCGTCACAGTGAACTGGCCCACTGAAAGTGCTGCTGCCTGCGCGACCTTTCTTCGAGACCTTCTGCGTTGATTCGCATCGACTCCATCTGGCTCGCCACTGAGCCGATGGACATGCGGGCAGGCACCGATACGGCGTTAGCCAAGGTGATTGCGGTGTTCGATGCGGCGCAGCCGCACTGTGCTTATCTGTTCGCCAACCGCCGCGCCAATCGCAAGAAAGTGCTGGTGCATGACGGCTTCGGAATATGGCTGGAGGCGCGTCGGCTGAACCAAGGCAAGTTTCACTGGCCTGGCGTTCGCCATGGCTCAGAAATGGAACTGGATACCGAGCAACTTCAGGCATTGGGGCAATCATGAATTTGATCCAGTCGGCGCGGCCCAACAATTATGATCCGTATGTATATCTGAAAGATGTTCTCACGCGCCTGCCGACACAGCGGGCGAGTGATATTGCGGAGCTGCTGCCGCATAAGTGGCAACCGCTTTAGTTACGCAAAAGGGGGATGTCCTGAACCTATACAAAGCTAATCGACAATGAATAACTTCGCACCAGTGCTGGTGAATGATCGGTGTCCTTCAGCATGATTGCCCACCTGATAGCTCATCCCGGCCGTGAGAGTGAACTGGCGACCGTCCTCTAGTTCCGTCTGAAGCTGACCTTCCAGGCATAGCAGGATATGACCTCTCCAGCACCAATGATCGGCGAGGTAGCCTGGGCTGTATTCGACCATCCGTACACGTGTAGAACCAAACTGGAGGGTTCGCCAATGAGCCGTTCCGCTCTCTCCTGAATGCGGAATCGGTTCTATGGCCGACCAGTCGGTGGTGCAAAAGGGTAATGCGGCGAGATCCATTATTGCCTCATCAAATTGCAGTGGATGCCCAACAGTATCAGTCTGGCAGTCGCATCGACAGACACAGATGAGCGACTATTACGGCATACAGTGCTCATCCCTTGATGGGTAATTGAAAAGTTATATTCGGGATGAAAGCATGTCCGTCTTCCGAAATCGCCAGAATAGCCAACGGCCTACACTCAATCCCCAAACCAGCAACGCGATTAAACCAATGCTTAACAGCATCCCATGTATTCCGGTGGAACTGATCAGCTTGCCAGCGATGAATGGGAATCCGAACACACCGATGAAGTACGACAGGCTGAAGAGTAAAAGCGCCTGAGCAGTCAGCCCGGTGGGCGCCTCATTGGCCGCTAGACCATTGATCACTGAGTAGTTCAGCCCGTACCCCACGCCGAGGAGTGCGGCGGTCATTAGATAGCTGGCGCTATCGTGAACCCATTCACTACCCGATCTGCCGTTTTGGCTAGATGAAGATACCTGCGATTATGCTCAGGGCTACCTCTATGGACGCCCCCAATCGGCCGCGAATGCGACTCGCGTACCAAGCTTTTCTATTCCTGCAGGCTGGATAATAGCCTGTATCGATATAGTCTTACTGGGCAGTTCAAGGGTGATGTCGTCTAGTACGAAGGGGCGCAAGAGGGGTTTTTCAAATATGTACATAGACCTGATCAGTTTACTGAGGTGTATCAGTGAAAAATACAGCTTATGTCTTGTATCCACCGTTGAGTGAAAGCTGGTTCAGCTTACGTCTACTGTCAGGATTCCATTCGGTCTTAACCAGGTTTGTACGAATCGGTGGTTTGCTACCACTCCTCTGACAGTATATCGCAAGTAGGCTTCAAGCATTCTTTGGCGATTTCCATTTTGTAGGGAAACATCTAGATCAAACCGCCCAATGCCTTCCGATTCAAAATAGCGTATTGCAGGGGAAGACAGAGTCTTCAAGCACTGCTCGGCCTCTTCGTCCAATCTAGATCTCCTATAAATTATTCTTTCGCAGTCGGAAAATTAAAGCGGTTAAACTTCTTGACACAAGAATTAGCGGGCACTAGCAGATTTGTGCTGTGCCAGTTTTCAAGCGCTGAGATTTTGACGATAGTTAGTGAGGCGACGCTCGTTTTTTTGAGGATGACTGACCTACTGTTTCGCATCAAAGAGGGAAAGTGCAGACCGTCCCTAGAAGTTTGGCGCTGGATAAATGGCGCGCTTATTCTATTCGCCAGTGCGGTGTGTGTATTGACCTTTATCGGTTTTTTTTGACAAAATCCGCCAAGGCATTACTAAAGACGGATTTATTGATTGAACAATGTAGACGTATATGTTTCGGGAACAATGTCTGGCCTCCTTCTCCAGTACCTAGATAAGCGCTCGCTCCAAGCATCTAACCTGCGTCTCGAGCTGGCACAGTTAGCTACTCTTGAATACCTTGCAATCGAGACGTGGTGGCGTCTCCTGGATAAAGTACATGAAGAGGATCCACGCTCTGCACTCGGAATAGAAATCGGCTTTTTGATTCGGCCGCATAACGTCGGCGTGCTGGGATATCTGTCAATGTCATGCCAATCCGTTATGCAAGCACTGATTAGATTTCAACGTTATCAGGTGCTGCTCCATAACCAGACGCCGATGCTGATTGACCAGGAAAAAGGCGGGATTCGTATCAGATGGGATTCTACGTATGGCCTATCAACGCTGACCTCGGACGAGGTCTTGGTAGCCAGTCTTCTGACGCTGACCCGTTCATTGACAGGTCAAGCTGAAGCAACATTCGCCGCCGTCCGATTCACCCATTCGGCCACTCGTTCCTATGCTGAGAATTGCCGGCAGCTATTGGGATGCCCGGTGACTTTCCAAGAGGAGTCGTTGACCGTCGTAATCCCGTTGGCACTCCTCAGTTTGCCCATTAACACGCATGACCCCTATTTGATGAGATTAATGGAGCAGCGGGCTGAAAGCTTGGCACAAGTGCTTCCCCAGCCTGATACGCTTTTGGCAGAGCTCAAGAGAGCGATCGTACTGGCATTGCAAGACGGCGAAGCTGGATTTGAAAGCGTCTGCACGCTAATGGGTGTTACCTCACGATCTCTATATCGACGCTTGCAAGAAAGAGGTGTGACGTTCAAGTCTATACTCACTGAGATCCGTCTGAAGCTGGCAATTAATTATCTCGGCGATACGTCCTTACAGTTCGGCGAGATCGCTCAGCTTCTAGGATATTCAGACTCTAGCGCATTCTCCCGAGCATTCAAAAGCTGGTACAAAGTAACACCTTTACGCTACCGGCAACATGCCGCAAAACATGGACTCAATTAAACATCGAGAACGGGCTGGACGAGCTGAGTCCGTCGGACTATCGTCCGCTCTTTGGCGCAGCAAAGGCCAACGAATGTTTTGCAGTATCTCTGCTTCTGAACCTCTGAGTACCCATCGGGATACGTCATACTTACGATAGGGGGGGTTAGGCTATGAATGGGGATGAAAGCTTCCGCAGCGTGGAAGATTATGTGCAATTGCCTGCTACTCTGGTTGGACTAATCGAGGCTTACCTTGACCGACGTTTAATCGAGGCACTTAAGTTAAGGGCGGATTTAGCCGCTTTTTCCCACCTAGAACGCTTGTCCATGAATACTTGGTGGCGCATCCTTCAATCAACCTACGAACTCGATCCGGTGCCTGCGCTTGGCGTAAAAATTGGTTTGTCAGCCGAGCCCCATCATGCAGGTGTGCTGGGTTATTTGACGATGTCGTGTTCAACGCTGGGGGAGGTGATGGATTACTTCCAACGCTTTCAACCTTTACTTCAGAATTTAACACCACTGACTATCCATCAGAACGCAGAGGGTGTTCTGCTGAGCTGGGACAAGTCCTACGGACGCTCCACGCATTTCTCGACGGGCGTTTTGATAGGTATAACAGTGGCTTTTTCCCGGCTCTATACAGGCCATTCGTCGCTGAACTTCACCTCGATAACCTTCCCTGAAATAGTGCCTGAAGATGTGCATCACGAATACACTGTGCTATTAGGTTGCCCTGTGACCTTTGGCGCAGATTGCTTGAGCGTCAGAATTTCGGCTGAAACCCTTGGTCTGGCAGTCAACTCCCATGATGACTACATGAAAAAACTCATGGAGCTCCAGGCCGAAACTTTGCTCAAGGTCTTGCCGCATCCCGACGCGTTCATGTCCCAAGTCAAACGCGCTATCAGAGATGCATTGCCATGCGGTAATCCCAAAATGGATGATATCTGCGAGCGACTGGGACTTTCGTCAGCTCTAGTGTTCCGCTTCCTTCGGCGACGGAAACTCACATTCAAGACCGTACTGAGCGAGGTTCGTCGTCAGCAGTCATTGGTCTATCTGGCTGATCTCGGATTGCAGCTTTCGGACATCACACAACTGCTGGGATATTCAGAGCAAAGCGCCTTCACGCGGGCGTTCCGGATCTGGTTCAAGATCACGCCATTGCATTATCGTCGAACCGTTCTAGAGTCAGTGTCTCCCCATTTCCAAGGCCACATTGAACATACCTTGTTCACGAGTTCAGAGACTTCTCGCAGTAGTTGAGCATCCGATAACAGTTGACCTGGAATGCTCTCCAAAGGATATCTGCTGGCAGTTTGAGCCCTTGAAACTAGGGCACTAGGTTATTGAGCTAGGTAATCTGCTAACACGATCTCAATTCCAGACTTAGTCAGCCCCATGACGTAATAGGCGCTTCTAGCGCCGGCCTGCCTCCGTGCTAGGTGATCCCATGGGCATGCCGGGGGCTGAAGCACCGGTCAGATCAGGTCGCTTGGTGATCTCGTCGCCTACCGTATTGATGCACTTGATCTATGCTTTGCAGACCTGCTCCCCGAGCTTTGGTCAGGTGGGAAGTCATCCTCTCCATGATCATCAAGCAGGGCGCTGATATGCAACGGAAATTAGCGGCAGAGTTCTTAGGGACGTTCTGGCTCACCTTCGGCGGATGTGGTAGCGCGATTTTCGCAGCTGCATTTCCTGAGCTTGGTATCGGATTTGCCGGAGTATCACTGGCCTTCGGCCTCACCGTCTTAACTATGGCCTACGCTGTCGGCCCTATTTCAGGCGGTCATTTCAACCCGGCCGTGACATTCGGTTTATGGATAGGCAATCGCATCGGTAGCCGCGAGGTTTTACCTTACATCGTGGCGCAAGTGCTTGGCGCGGTTCTGGCAGCATCGGCTTTGTATGCAATAGCTTCAGGGTCACCGGGTTTTGAGGTAGGGAGGTTCGCAGCAAATGGGTACGCAGATTTAAGTCCAGGAAAGTACAGTCTCTCTGCTTGTTTGCTTACAGAAGCACTTCTCACGTTTTTCTTTCTCTTAATCATCATGAAGGTGACCAGCACAAACGCGCCCGCAGGCTTTGCACCTCTCGCGATAGGGCTCGCCCTGACTTTGATTCATCTGATATCTATCCCAATCACGAATACCTCCGTCAATCCTGCGCGTAGCACCGGCCCGGCGCTTTTTGCGGGAGCAGCCTACCTGTCGCAGCTCTGGATGTTCTGGCTCGCGCCGTTGGTGGGCGGTGCGATTGGCGGGCTTGTTGGAAAGGCTTTGGGAGAGAAGAATGACCTGAAAATCCCCGCACATGTCTAGCTCAAGAATTTCAGTTTCAAGGATGTTCGCCTGGTATGGGACGTTTGCCTTGGAGTCAATCAGCTTGAACTTTTCCTTCTCAGATAGAGGGGGCTCAAAGTCTCAAGGGGCTTTGAGTGGGGGCCTAAGCGTCGTTAGAAGGCCAGCCTTTCATCCTGTAAAATTCACTTTAGTTCGTTCCGTCGCACCCATTTATTTCCATTCGGTCTTTCGCATTCGTGGCGTCGGGCTATGGTGAGGTAAACAGGGAGAAAATGGTAATCATGGACATGCAAGCCAGGGAAGCCAGGGAAGCACTCATCGCAGTTCTAAGTACGGCAGCGGCTATGGGCGTTGACATAGATCTTTTGTGTCATCGCTCAGTCGAGCTATTCGGCCAGGACGTTTCGGGCCGGATGCAGCCCTACGCAGCGGGGGCTGTCTATCAGATAGCGGTGTGCATGAATTACGTTGTGGATGCTCCATTGTTTTCCTTGCCCATACGAAGTCACCCAGATGAGGCGAAAGTTATTTTAAAGACACGTTTGAGCGATCAATAAGATGACTAACCTATAGCGATCACATAGCATAATGATTGACCAAATCGTATATTGATCGTAAGGAAGTCCTATGTCCCGCCTAGCTGAATATCGCAAGCTTGAACAACAATTGGCATCACAGCTTGCCGAGCTTGATGCAATGAAAAACGACTCGGGCCTCAAAGTCGAGATGGAATTTGAGACCAAATTACGGGCGCTGCTGGGTGAGTATGGCTATAGCTTGCGCGATGTAATCAGTGTTCTGGATCCGCAGGCTGCCGGACGCAAATCAGCACCAGCTGTTGCGCCAGTTAAAGGCAACCGTAAGCCACGTGATCTGAAAGTTTTTAAAAATCCTCACACGGGTGAAATCGTTGAAACCAAAGGTGGTAACCACAAGCTGCTCAAGGCTTGGAAAGCTGAGCACGGTGCTGCTGAAGTCGACTCGTGGTTGGCAAAGTGATCGAGCGATCGCTGATGATAGATGAGGCCGCCTGAGGGCGGCTTTTTTTGTACCCCGGTTTGATGCAGGCAACGGACGGCGACATATCGCAACTGCTACTCGACGATGACTGAAGAAACCTCAGCTTGAGATCATCTCGGTGCCATGGGGGCTCTCGCGAAGCAATCAGCAGCGGCAGGGTTTCCAGGATGGGCCGTGACTCTGGCGAAAGCGTTTCCCGGCGGAGAATATAGGGTTAGCTCATAGTCGTTACGGGCTTGAATTTCGATCCGTGATCCGTCCTCAAGATAGAATGCTTGCTGAGAATATTTACCAGACATTTGTTGATAGTACGGAGGTGCACTCAAGCAGCTGCGCAGCGCTCCGTCCCCGAGAACCTCTAAAAACAATGTACCGCCTGGCATAGGGCCTCCCCAAGTCGTGACTAAACCTTGCGGTGGCCGTGCAGCCTCGACTGACTGGTAATCTACCAATGACAATCCGGGCTTACTCACGCAACTGGATATGAACAGCCCTGTACCGACTAATCCGATGAGGATTGCAGCTTTGATTACGCAATTGAGCTCTGCCATAAACGTTTTCGTTTCCATGCACCATAAAACGACTGTAGACGACATTCAAACAATGCACCGCGTTGAAAGCTAAAGACAAAAGCAATAGGAGCTACAGCGAAAGATTTAGAGAGTGCTGAGTTACCAGCGGTTACGTTACGGATAAATCGAAGAGAAGACTGCTGTGTATAGCGAAAAGCTTACACACAGTTGGGCATAGTGTGTGTTTACTACCACCAGTCTACCGCTCAAGCTGATGCCATCAACTGTAGTGAAAGGAAGCACATCGGAGGTCACGGATGGTCACCATTGCCTTGGAGGCTGTCGACAGGTATTGGGATGGTTTGATAGCAAAGAGACCCGCCTAGGCGGGTCTTTTAATGCGCGCCTTTTAGCACTGCGTTGGATTTCAAAGGAGTTCGACGTTGAGACTGACTTAGCTTTACGGCGCAGGCGATCTGCGCCGACAACTGCTCAGCCTGTCACATGATAAATGGCGAAGGCGTTGTGAAGCTTTTCCACACGCTGAAGAACTCAGGGTCAGTACTGGCCGAAGACCCGACAACAGTTTTGCGGGTCGTATTGCAGGGTGCACAAGCTGTAGCGACCGATGCAGCTCCGACAGGCCCTTCAATGCCAGCGTTTGGACGGCGACTCGATGACTCTCAGGTTGCGGCCCTGGCAACCTATCTGAGAAACAGTTGGGGCAACGCTGCAAGTGGAGTGACGACAGGACAAGTGAGAAGTCAGCGAGCTGATTTGGCTTCACAACCTTAGTCGCAGAAAATGGTGCGGCTGCGCAGAGGCCATGTGCAGCCGATATTAAGTAGCTTAAATATCCATCCAGAGCAGCGCTATCTTCTCGTCCTCCATTTCATATTTGCGAACAAATTCGAGCTTTCCATCTTCCCTGATTCTGAAAATGGCCAGGTTGGAACGGCTCTTTTGCAATGATTGTCCTTCCTTGACCCAGACCGTTTTTTGGTTTGCTACCACCAGCAGTTTGCCTGATGGATCGACCTTCATGGTTCGTCCTTCGATCCCGTGTCCGTCAATGATTTGGATTAGCTTAGGCTCGCCAGTGCCAGGGTCGATCGAGAAGACTGCAACGTTATTCTCGCCGCCGGCGCTAACTTGTTTCCCGTCCTGTTCAACCGTTGCGTCTGCCCGGTTTGTCACGTAGAGATATTTGCCGTTCGGATTAACCTGGATGACGCCACCTCGCTGACGAGGCGTCTCCAGATCAACCATGTCTTTTAGAGTGTCCTTGCGGAAAGCAGGCTGTGCGGACAATTCGCCATTGCTTTCTAGCGGATACATATAGAGCTTGCTTCCGCGTTCCATCGCGATATATGCCCAAGGCTGGGATGGATGATAGGCAAGGTGTCGAGGGCCGACTCCAGGGTCAATCGATGATGTTTTGAGTTTCGCCAGAACACCCTGCGCGTTGATGCTGAATGTATTGATGCTCCCTGGCTGATCGGGAACGTTGCCGACAGCATCGTTGCCTCGCGCCATCGCCAAAAGCGTGTGGTCACCCGGTGTGAACGTGACTTGGTGAGTAAAGATTCCAGCTTCTGGAACTTGATCCTGAGCGACGGCTGGGCTCACGCTGTCATCTTCCTTGATCGGATGGACACTTAAGGTCGCCGACTGGTTGTAAGCAACTACTGCAAAACGGTTTTGATGATCAAGGCCAAGATTGATTGGCCTTTCTGGCAGAGCAATGGCATCGCCGAATTGTTTGAGCTCGCCCGTCGTCGAATTGATCCTATAGCTGTTCAAGACGTGCGTATCACCCTTGGCCCCAAGAGTGCCATTTCCAGCATTGCTAGAGACGACATATAGAATCGTGCCCGCATTGTTTTTGACAGCAAACTGCACGTTAGCCGGGGCCAGAGTTTCGCTCAGATAAGTAAGTGAAGCGTTGTCAGGGTCTATGCGATAGCCAAGCAGTTTTTCGCCCACGCTGGCGAAAAGCAGCTCGGTGTTTTGCGGGGGCGCAGAGGTTTCTGCTGCCCAGGCGGTGACGGGTAAAACTGCGGCAAGAAACAGAACGCTGAACGTCGTCTTCATGAGGGCTTCTGCGAATGATGAGTATCAGGGGGGGGAGGCTGTCGGCAGGAAGCCAACAGTCCCAAGATTTGACCAATTGTATCTAGTTGTTACGAAATACAATAATGAAACCAGCGGTTACATTGCCAGATATCAAAATTGATAGAGGCGCGCTGGGTTGTCGACGAGAATCTGCTGAATTTCGTACTCGCTGCGAGTCCATACGCTGAGAAGATCCATCATGCCTGCATCATCGGGCATCGGCTGATGTTTGGTCTGCAGGCTAGGGTGGGGCCAGTCTGTTCCCCAAATCACTCGGTTTGGAGCCAGCTCAATCATCGTTTGAGCGAGCGACTTCACGTCTTCGTATGCAGGCCCGCCCAATACCGAATCCTGATAGGCGCCCGATATTTTGACCCACGCGCGGTCATGGCTTACCAGGTCTGCAATCAGCTTGTAGGCCGGATGATCAATACCTGCGGGGTGGGGGATCCGGCCGAAGTGATCAAATACGACTTGTACCGGAAGGTCGGCCAAAGTGTCTTTCATCCCCAGCAGCTCATCTGCCCGCATGTGGATTTCAACATGCCAACCAAGGTCGGCTATACGATGCGCCAGTGGTTTGATCATTTCCGATGTGGTTACGCTGCCGGCGCCCAGATTAAACCGAAGCCCACGAACGCCTGCTGCGTCTAGCCGCTTTAGTTCAGCAACGTCGACCCGGTCATCAACGACGGCGATTGCGCGTGATGTCGATCCCAGCAGGGAAAGCGCGGCAAGCAGGCAACTGTTGTCCGTTCCGTATGAGGAGGGTTGAATCGCGACACTTCGCGTCAGTCCCAAGCGAGAGCGCAACTCCAAGTAGTCAGCGACGCTGGCGGTTGGGAGGTTTCGATCATCCACGTAGGGGAATGCCCTGTCGTAAATGTGATGATGGCAGTCACATGAAAGCGCAGGTACTTTCAGTGATGGAAAGCGACTGCCTGTACTAAATGGATAGCTTGTCTCTGCGTTGGCCATGGCGTCTTGAGCCCCCACGAGACTGACTCCTGCAACGACGGTCATCGCTTTAACAAAGCTGCGCCGGCTCATTTCCATACTGTTCATTTTTTTGTCCTTCTTATCAGTACGTCTACTTCAGGGTCAAAGCGAGCCCATTGCGCCAGGCTCGCTAGCGACCGGTTAACTCTCTGCTTTTTTCCTTTGGCTAATGGTGCGCAGTCGAATGTTCAGCGCTTCCACACCCAGCGAGAACGCCATGGCGAAATAGACGTAGCCCTTAGGGATATGGAAATCCAAAGACTCGCCGATGAGCACCACGCCCACGACAATCAGGAAGGCCAATGCCAGCATTTTCAGGCTAGGGTGCTTGTCGATGAAATCGCTGATAGTGCCCGCCGCGAGCATCATTATCAGAACGGCCACGACAATGGCGGCGACCATGATAGGAACATGAGCGACCATACCCACTGCGGTAATCACCGAGTCCAGCGAGAACACGATATCGATGATTGCGATCTGAATGATCGTACTCAGAAATCCCGCGCCTTTCTTGGTTGGCGCCTCAGGATCATCCTCGGCATCTTCCTCGCTTTGGTAAATTTCCGTACTGCTTTTCCAGATCAGAAAGAGCCCGCCAAAAAACAGGATCAGATCGCGCCCTGAAATGCCTTCACCCATCACGTTGAACAGATCAGCTGTGAGTTTCATGATCCAAGTGATCGACAGCAACAACAGGATCCTGGTGACCATTGCCAAAGCCAGGCCAAAAAATCGGGTTTTGGGCTGCATCGCTTTCGGCATGCGGCTAACCAAAATCGAGATCATGATGATGTTGTCGATACCAAGGACGATCTCAAGGACAGTCAGGGTAAAGAACGCAATCCAGATTTCTGGATTTGTAAGCCATTCCATATACGTACGTCTCTTTGCTGATGCGTTAGAAAAACGAGGGAAAGTCTCGCCGGGTTGTAAGAAAAAAAGGGGCAACTGCATGCGCAGATGCCCAACGCTCTGAGGAGCAAACGACCGTGAAATCAACATCGAAGACAGGGATAAAGACCAATAATATCGCCTGCCTGGCAATGTCCTGATGACGCCAACAGGTCAATCAGTCGATAAGCAGAGATTGGCCCTCCATCTCTGCAGGAACAGGTATGTTCATGAGGTGCAACAGTGTCGGCGCGATGTCGCACAGGCTTCCGTCACGCAGCTGACAGTCTTGCGCGCGATCACTGACATAGATGAGCGGAACGGGGTTGAGCGTGTGTGCGGTATGCGCTTGGCCGGATTCAGGATCGAGCATTTGCTCGACGTTTCCGTGGTCTGCGGTGATTAAACATTCGCCGCCACTTTCAAGGGTTGCCTGCACAATCCGTTGCAAGCATCCGTCCAGCGTCTGCACTGCCAAGACAGCAGCATTGAAGTCGCCGGTGTGACCCACCATGTCGCCGTTCGCGTAATTACAAACGATCAGGTCGAACATGCCGCCTTTAATCGCATCAACCAAGCGATCGGTGAGTTCAACGGCGCTCATTTCTGGTTGTTCGTCATAGGACGCGACATTGGGAGATGGGATCAGAATTCGTTCTTCGCCGGGGAAAGGTTGTTCACGGCCACCGTTAAAGAAGAAGGTGACGTGCGCATATTTTTCGGTTTCAGCTATGCGCAACTGGGTCTTCCCAAGCTTGCCGAGATACTCACCAATGCTGTTGTCGATGGACTCCGGAGCAAACGCACATAGGCTTCCAAGATCTTGGGAGTATCGCGTCAACGTTAGAAACTGATCTTTGGGAACCGTTACAGCGCGAGGGAAATGATCAAAGGAGGTACTGATGAGTGCCTGGCTTAACTCCCTCGCCCTGTCAGGGCGAAAGTTCAGGAACAGCACGCCGTCGGCCGGTTCCATTTGCACTGAATCGCCAATGACAGTCGCTTTGACGAACTCGTCGGACTCGTCACGTTCGTAGGCGGCTTCTAGAGCATGGGCAGCTGAAGGGCTGTAATAATCCGCGACCCCACCGCTGACAAGATTGTAGGCGGTCTCGACTCGCTGCCAACGGTTGTCTCTGTCCATCGCATAGTAGCGGCCAACCAGCGTCGCGATTCTGCCAGCACCCAGCGCTGCTAACTCCCGTTCAAGCGCCTGAATGGATTCCGATGCACTTCGAGGAGGAGTGTCTCGTCCATCCAGAAAGGCGTGGATGAAGAATCGCTCTACGCCTTTTTCGACCAGAATCTTGCACGTTGCGATGATCTGATCGACATGGCTGTGCACACCCCCTGGTGACAGCAGACCCATCAGGTGAACGGCGCCCTGTCGAGCTTGAACGCCCTCCAGCAATACATTGAGCGCTTCGTTGTTCGCGAAGTCGCCGTCAGCTATCGCTTTGTTGATCCTCGTGAAGCTTTGGTACACCACCCGGCCTGCGCCTAGGTTCATGTGCCCGACTTCAGAGTTTCCCATTTGACCCTCGGGCAGGCCTACAGCCATACCGGATGTTGAAATCTTTGCGTTCGGGTACAGCATGAGCAGAGCGTCAAATACAGGAGTCTTGGCTGCCGCGAAAGCGTTGGAGTCCGTCGCGTCACGCAACCCCACCCCATCCAGAATAATCAGTGTGCGAGCACTCATCGGTCAGCCACTCAGAAAATGTAATCGGTGGTCAGAAAGCTCGATTCCCGGTTGCGGATAATCTCGCTGATGAGCGCCTTGTTGCCCTCCTGAAACTTGGTGGCAACCAAGGTGCGAATCGAAAATACGCGCAGTGCGTCGTCGACCGATAGGGTGCCTTCGGCTGAGTTTTTGCGGCCATTGAAGGGGAAGGAGTCTGGCCCGCGTTGGCACTGAGCGTTCAGGTTGATGCGGCCAACCTGATTGGCGAAGGCATCGATCAAACGACCCACTTGGGCGGAGTCAGTGCCGAAAATGCTCAGCTGTTGGCCGAAGTCAGAGTCGAGCACGTAGTCAATCACGGTCTCCAAATCGCGATACGGAACGATAGGTACGACTGGCCCGAATTGCTCCTCTTGGTAAACGCGCATATCTGAAGAGACGGGGTAGAGCACAGCCGGATAGAAGAAGGACTCACGTGTGGTTCCGCCACCTTCATTGACGACCTTGGCGCCTTTAGCAACAGCGTCTGCGACAAGGCCGCTCAGAAAGTCTGTTTTGCCGGGCTCTGGCAGAGGAGTCAGGGATACGCCTGCTTCCCATGGCATTCCTGGCTTGAGCGCAGCCACTTTGCTGTTGAATTTTTCAACGAATGCGTCAACGACATCTTCATGGACGAACAGGATTTTCAGTGCGGTACAACGCTGGCCGTTGAATGACAGGGATCCCGTCACAGCTTCGCTAACTGCGTTATCCAGATCCACCTCCGGCAGCACAATGCCAGGGTTCTTTGCATCCAGGCCCAGTACTGCGCGCAAGCGATGAGGCTTAGGGTGCAGTTTCTTGAGTGCACTGGCGCCTTTGTTGGTGCCAATGAACGCGAAGATATCGACCTTGCCGCTTGCCATTAGCGCGCTGACAGTTTCGCGTCCGCTGCCATAAATGACGTTGATTACACCGGCAGGAAAGCTGTCGCGAAATGCTTCCAGCAGCGGGCGAATGAGCAATACGCCAAACTTGGCAGGCTTGAAGACGACAGTGTTGCCCATGATCAACGCTGGAATCAGCGTAGTGAACGTTTCGTTGAGCGGATAGTTATACGGCCCCATGCAGAGCGTCACGCCCATTGGCACACGACGGATTTGACCGAGTGTGTCCTGCTCAAGCTCGAATCGACTCGAACGTCGATCCAGTTGCTTCAAGGCATTGATGGTGTCGACGATGTAGTCACAGGTGCGGTCGAATTCCTTTTCGGAATCCTTGAGGTTTTTACCGATCTCCCACATCAACAGCTTCACCACTGCCTCGCGCTGAAGACGCATCCGCTGCAGGAAAGCCTCGACGTGTTGAATACGCTCGGCAACGCGCATCAGTGGCCATGCACCGTGCCCGTTGTCGTACGCTTTCACAGCAGCATCTAGGGCAACGAGCGCCGTCTCGGCATCGAGTTGTGGCGTGCTGCCAAGTTCAACAGGCTCGTCGCCGGTAGATGTACTCATGAACACTGGGCTGCGAACGCTGGCCAGCGGCCCATCCCATGTCTGCAGGACGCCATTGACCAAATATTCACGCTGCTCGATTTTTTCGCCGAGCCGGTATTGTTCTGGGATATCGGCGGCAGCCGGGAATAAATTGTCGAGAAGACCTGCGGTGTTCATGCTGTACCTCTTGGAGTTGTTCTAGCTGCATCACAGATGGAGAGGAATGCCGACGCGTCCAGTGACGCGCCTCCTATCAGTCCACCGTCAATGTCTGGCTGTGAGAAAAGGACTTGTGCGTTGTCTGCCTTCACACTGCCGCCGTATAGAATCTGAACGTCGCCCGCCGTCTGCTCGTTGAAAGCGCTGAACACGCCCCGGATATGGCGATGTACGTCCTGGGCTTGTTCCGGCGTAGCAGTTTCTCCGGTGCCGATCGCCCAAACAGGCTCATAGGCAATCACGCCGCGTGTCAGTTTCAAGATGCCCGCATGCTTGATGACAGCGGTTAGTTGGGTGGTCACGACGCTGTTGGTAATTCCCGCACGGCGTTCAGCCAGTGTTTCACCCACGCACAGAACTGGGATCAATCCCTGGTCGATCGCCGCCGCAAACTTCTGAGCAACCACCTCGTCGGTTTCGCCAAACAGGGCTCGACGCTCAGAGTGGCCGACAAGGATATAGCGACAACCGATGTCGCTGAGCATGGAAGCGCTGACCTCTCCCGTGAAGGCGCCGTGAGTAGCCGTGCTGAGGTTCTGAGCGCCAATTGCGATGTTGCTTCCCCGAAGTTGCGCTGCGACTGACGCGAGGTATGGATACGGCGGGCAGATCGCAACCTCAAGGTTTTCATCGGGGTTAACGCCGGCGATGACGTCATTGAGGAGCGCCTCGTTGGCACGCTGGTCGCCATTCATCTTCCAGTTGCCAATAACAAGGTTCGGCTTCATGGGGCTTCCTCTTAGACGTTGCGCTTAAGCAATGGCGCGGCGTTGTAGGGAGCAGCACCTTGAAGGGCTGTTTCAATGCGAAGCAGGCGGTTGTACTTGCCGACTCGGTCAGAGCGGCACAGAGAACCAGTCTTGATTTGGCCCGCGCAGGTTGCAACCGCTAGATCGGCGATGGTTGTGTCTTCAGTTTCACCCGAGCGGTGGGAGATAACTGCGGTATAACCGGCATCCTGCGCCATGCGAATAGCATCCAGGGTTTCACTGAGGCTGCCGATCTGGTTGAACTTGATCAGGATCGAGTTGGCAATCTTGTTATCGATGCCTTCTTTCAAAATTTTGGTGTTGGTGACAAACAGATCGTCACCAACGAGCTGTACCCGTGAACCGAGTTTTTTGGTGAGCGCAGCCCAACCGGCCCAGTCGCCCTCGTCCATACCATCTTCAATCGAGATGATCGGGTATTTGTCACACAGCGATGCGAGGTAATCAGCGAAGCCTAACGAGTCGAAAGACTTGCCCTCGCCGGAGAGCACGTACTTGCCGTCTTTGTAGAACTCAGAGGCTGCGCAATCCAGGGCCATGGTGATGTCTTTGCCCAGTTCGTAACCCGCGCGTTCCACTGCTTCCTTGATGACGACCAGCGCCTCTTCGTTCGAACTCAGTGACGGAGCAAAGCCACCTTCATCACCTACGGCGGTGCTGAGTCCGCGCTCAGTCAATACTTGCTTAAGCGTGTGAAAGACCTCAGCTCCGATCCGCAGAGCCTCTTTAAAGGAGGGCGCGCCTACCGGCTGGATCATGAACTCCTGGATGTCGACATTGTTATCAGCGTGCTCGCCACCGTTGATGATGTTCATCATCGGCACCGGCATGCTGAAACGTCCCGCTTGGCCATACAGTGCTGCGAGGTGCTGGTAGAGAGGAATGGATTTGTAGGCAGCAGCGGCTTTGGCTGTCGCGAGCGATACAGCAAGAACAGCATTTGCACCCAAGTGACTTTTGCTTTCGGTACCGTCGAGTTCGATCATTGCGGCGTCGACTGCGCGCTGATTGAGCGCATCCATGCCGACGACTTCGTCACGTATGGCGGTGTTCACGTTGGCGACTGCTTTAAGAACGCCCTTACCCTTGTAGCGGGATCCACCGTCGCGCAACTCCAACGCCTCGCGCGAACCCGTGGATGCTCCGGAAGGCACACTTGCCGTGGCCTCTATGCCGCCTGCCAAAGTCACTACTGCCTCGACGGTCGGGTTGCCGCGAGAGTCCAGAATTTCATGTGCAACAATATTTACGATCAGGCTTTTGTTAGTCATTTTGGTGATTACCTTGCAATGGGATATCCAGCTTTGCGGCGATATCAACCGTTGGGGAGGAGTCATTGGCCAGCAGCTCTTGTTGCTCGGCATATTGAGCCCGGAAGTCAAAGTCTCGCGGCCAGGCATGCGCTGTGTCTGCGTCACCGTTTCTTTGACTCTGCATTGTCATTCCTCTTAGCGAATCGCTTCGCCGACACGTACAACTCGCAATGAGTTGGTACCGCCTTGAGCGTTGGCGTAATCACCTTTAGTGATCAAGACGTGGTCGCCGTCGGACACGACCCCCCGACGAACCAGCTCATCGACGGCGCGATGATTCACTTCCTCATTGGGATAGTCATCGGAGTCGAAAGGAATCGTGGTTACGCCACGAAACATGGTCACGCGGTTCTGGGTACGGGGATTTCTTGAAAACGCGAAGATCGGGAGGTGCGAGCGAATGCGCGACATTAGTCGAGGTGTGTCGCCGCTCTCAGTCATGCAGATAATCGCCTTGACGCCGTGCAGGTGATTCGCCGCATACATCGCTGACATCGCAACTGACTCGTCGATCTTATGAAAAACTTCATCGACTCGATGCTTGGATCGGTGCGCCAAGGGGTGTTTTTCTGCGCCCATGATGACTCGGTGCATCGCGTCGACAGTCTCGATGGGATAGGCGCCGGCTGCAGTCTCGGCAGACAACATGACCGCGTCAGTGCCGTCGAGCACAGCGTTCGCGACGTCGAAAACTTCGGCGCGAGTCGGCATCGATTGGGTGATCATCGTTTCCATCATCTGGGTCGCGGTGATAACGACACGATTCAACGCGCGGGCACGATCAATAATCAGTTTCTGAACAGCTACGAGCTCGGCATCCCCGATCTCTACGCCCAGGTCGCCACGAGCGACCATCACCGCTTCGGAGGCTTCAATGATGGCGTCCAGAATGCTGACGTCATTTACTGTCTCTGCGCGCTCAATCTTGGCCACCAAACCTGCTTCGCCGCCCGCTTCGTGGAGCAATTGGCGTGCGAGATGAATATCCGCAGCGTCACGAGGGAAAGAAACGGCTAGGTAGTCGACCTTCATCGTGGCGGCAGTCTTGATGTCGACACGATCTTTATCCGTCAGCGCAGATGCGGACAGGCCGCCACCTTTGCGGTTGATGCCTTTGTTGTTGGAAAGAGGGCCGCCCACCATGACTTCGCAGAGGAGCTGAGTCTTGTCGACCGTCAGCACTTTGAGTTCGATCCGGCCATCGTCCAGCAACAGAATGTCGTCGGGACGGCTGTCAGTGATCAGCGCTTCATAGTCGATACCCACTCGATGGTGGTCACCTGCATTTTTGTCCAAGGATGCATCGAGGGTGAAGTGATGACCTTTTTGAATGACCACCTTGCCTTCAGCAAAGCGTGCGATACGAATCTTGGGCCCTTGCAGGTCAGCCAGGACAGCTACGAACCGACCATTTTTTGCAGCCAATTCCCGCACCAGATTAGCTCGAGCGATGTGATCCTCGGCACTCCCGTGAGAAAAGTTCAGACGTACTACGTCAACACCGGCCTTGATCAGCCCTTCGATGGCCTCTCTGGTCTCAGTCGCAGGGCCGAGGGTGGCAACGATCTTGGTTCTTCTCTGCATTACGGGTTCCTTGAGGAATTTTTTTGGTAATGATGGGGAATCAACTTTAACGCACGAATAGCCAAATTAGGCGGATTCGGTAGGCGGTTCAAAATGCACTGTTCGATGCAACAATATTAGGTTGGAGAGGGCTTTTGGCTCAGCATTCAGAAGACTTAATGAGCTAAAGTAACTCGGCTTCTGGCCGAACCAAGGTTGTATCGATTGAAAAAGACTCGCACATTGACGTACCAAAGTGCAATATTATTTTGGTCGGGTGGCGGCGGGTTGTGCTCATAACGGGCTAGAGGGCTGGCAGCTAAGGTTTGAGCCCGAGTAGTCAGAGCCGGAATGGCTGCTGATTAAGCGTGATGTCGGAAGGTTATGGATTCAAAACAAAAAAGCGCGGCGTTTATCGCCATAAGCACCTATCTCCAAACTTGGTAAGTGAACAATGAAAGCTGATCAAAACTGTCTTGGAAAGCGACCAGGCTCAGGGCTTCGGGTGCCGCGCGCTCCCGTCATTTGGTTTTTTTCTTCCCGATCAGATGCGAGATTTTTCTCATGCTAATGCGCCAGATTGGAATTGCACCGCGCGCTTTCATCGGGTTTGCGGCCATCGCTTTGCTGAGTGTGTTTTTAGGTTTGTTCGCACTGAAACAGATCCGAGACGTACAGGCACAGGCGGCGGATATTCAAGATAACTGGATGCAGCGAGTGCGAGCGCTTGGGGCCTCAAACGCGTCGCTCAATCGCTATCGAATGGGATCGATGCAACACATCTTGTCCACGACCGATGATGAGATGCAGTCCTATGAAGACAAGACTGCCGGACGTTTGAAAAGCGTTCGGGAGCAGATGTCGATCTACGCAGGCTTGCTCAATACCGACGATGATAAGCGCCGACTGGAGGCTTTCAATCTCAGCCTTGAGGCTTACGCCAGAAACCATCTGGAGCTGCTCAGGCTTTCACGGCAAGGTGACAAAGCAAGCGCCCGTGCATTTCTCATGACCATTCGCGAATCCTACGATCAGATGACCAAGAATTTTGATGACTTGATCGACCGGGCCAACTCCGGAGCTGAGACTGCCGGCAGTCACTCAGAGAGCGCCTACGCAGAGGCGGTTGAAGGCATTAGCTTAGTGATCCTGCTGGTCGGGGTAGGAACAATTCTGGTGGCATGGCTGCTGACTCGAAGCATAACGTTGCCGATCATGGAGTCCGTCCGGGTAGCTGAGACCATCGCTAAAGGCGATCTCACCCAACCGATCAAGCCTCGAGGTAACGATGAGGCGAGCCGACTGCTGACTGCTCTAGCCGCCATGCAGCAAAGCTTACTCACCACGTTGAAGCAGATCACCGGATCCTCTACACAGCTGGCATCTGCGGCTGAAGAGCTAAATGCCGTTACAGCTGAAGGAAGTCGAGATCTGCAACAACAGCATGGTGAGATCGAGCAAGCCGCCACTGCCGTAACAGAGATGACTACGGCGATTGAGGAGGTGGCTCGGAACGCCTCTTCGACCTCTGACCTGTCTCAAGAGTCCCGAGCAACTGCTATGCGTGGTCAACAGCGAATGATGGAAGCGGTTTCCGCTATCCAGGCGCTCACACGCGGAGTTGAAGTCAGCTCGAAGCAAGTGGGCGGTTTGGCCGATCAGGCTCAAGGAATTGGCAAGGTGCTTGATGTGATCCGTACGATCGCGGAGCAGACCAATCTTTTGGCTCTCAATGCCGCGATTGAGGCTGCACGAGCTGGCGAGGCAGGCAGGGGGTTTGCAGTGGTTGCTGACGAAGTTCGAGCATTGGCCCATCGTACCGCTCAATCCACTCGCGAAATTGAAGAGATGATCGGCAGTATCCAGACGGGTACGGCCGATGCCGTCAGCACTATGCAGAATAGCAGTGACATGACTCATCAGACGCTGGAGCTTGCTGAGCTGGCAAAAACTGCGCTGGCTGAAATCGTAGCGGCCAATGACGAAATCAATGATCGAAATCTGGTGATCACTACTGCAGCCGAGGAACAAGCGCATGTCGCTCGCTCCGTGGATCGGAACCTTCTTAACATTCGTGAGCTATCAATCCAGTCTTCTGAGGGCTCACACCAAACGACTGCTGCATCACAATCATTGGCAAATCTGGCATCAGAGCTCAATACGATGGTCAGGCATTTCCAGATTTGAAAAGGCTCCGGGAATCGTTCGCTGGCCGTATACTTCGGCTGCATTGGCCGAGCTGGCGAACGCTCCCCAATCCAGGTATTTAACAAGTTAGTGAGTCAAGAATGGCTTCAAGCACATTAGTCCAAAGAATCGTTGCAGAGATCCGTCAGAAAATTCAGGTTCGAGAACTTGAAGTGGGCGCGCACATGAGCGCTCAAAAAGTGGCAGATGAATTCAAGGTTTCTCGGTCGCCCGCACGGGAAGCTTTGCTGAGTCTCGCGAATGATGGGTATCTGGAACAGTTCGCTAACCGGGGTTTTTTTGTCCTGGAAAGGGCTCATGAGACCGAAGCACCTAATGACGAAGTGCGGTCACTGGAAGAACCGGAGGAGTATTACCGGCTCTCTGAAGACTGGCTGAACAACCAGATCCCACAAGAAGTCACTGAGCAATTCTTGCGTAACCGCTACAACCTCACCAAAGTCCAGGTGATCGACGTTCTCAACCGTGCTGCCAAGGTCGGTTGGGTCGAACCCAAGCCTGGCTACGGCTGGCGCTTTCTAGATGTCGCGAAGACACCTGAAACGCTGGAGCAGATTTACAAGGTGAGGTCTCTGATTGAGCCTGCTGCGCTTCTTGAACCCACCTATCAGCATGATATGGAGATCCTGCGCCGCTTGAAGAAAGAGCAGCAGGACATGCTGGATGGCGGTATTGAGACATTGCCCGCAGACGTGTTGCTCCGGAACGGCA
Source organism: Pseudomonas rosaeacicularis (assembly GCF_057128745.1). Lineage (NCBI taxonomy): Bacteria > Pseudomonadati > Pseudomonadota > Gammaproteobacteria > Pseudomonadales > Pseudomonadaceae > Pseudomonas > Pseudomonas rosaeacicularis. The sequence goes on along the minus strand of NZ_JBSKHT010000003.1, from coordinate 292,726 downwards.
TTCGATTCCATGAGGAGTTTATAAAGCTCTCCGGCAACCCTCTGTATCTGATGATCCTCAAGCAGATGAACAATATGCGACGCCTGCTTGAGTACCGGTCAATGATCGACCGCAAGCGGCTCTTCAAACAGTGCGCCGAGCATATTCAGATGATCGAGCTGGTGGAGCAGGGCAATAACCTTGAGGCAGCGCATTTGATGAAGCGCCACCTGAGCGGTTCGTTTGCTCACAAGTCGCCGATTCTTCGGTTACGTGTCGAAGGTCAGGTTTCGACTGAGAACGCTTAAATGTCCTAAGCTTGGCGACTGCGCCTTAAAGTAGAAAGCTTCACTCTATCTTCGCTTTTTGGCGAGCTGTCTGTCGTTTCACCCAACGATTGTGAATGGGCTCCGCACACAGCATCACCACAACCAACCTCATGATCTGCATCGCGGTGACAAGCCCAACGGCCAGGTGCAGCGCATCTGCCGTGAGGTACATCTCCGTACTGCTGCCGGGCATCATTCCCAGCGCTAAGGTGTAAGTCGGTAGATCAATGACGTGGCTCAACGGCCATGCCACGAGGACTGTGGTGCCAATCATTGATAGCGTAAACGCAGCTACCTTCAGCAGATAGGTCGGGGCTGACCTGAAGAATTGGCGATCAAAGTGCACGCCCAGGGCGCAGCCAATCATCAATTGCCCGTAATGGCTCAGCTCTACCGGCAGTGCCATCTGAAGGTCGAAAAACGCTGTGCAAAACGCACAAAGAGCCATCGGCCCGAACATCCATGGATTCGGCCATCCCACTCGTTTCCATCCCATTGCAACCAACGCGCCTGCGAGCAGCATGGGTGCTAGCCAGCGCCAATCGGCAGGGAGTCTCGCGAACGTGGCATTTGGTGCTACATGGGCCAGGTAGAACATGGTCGGCGGGACGCACAGCACGATGAGCACTAGCCTGACGCTGTGAGCTGCAGCAATCTTGCTCACGTCAGCTTTATGACGAATGCCCAGTTGGATCATTTCTGAAAAGTTGGCCGGCATGAAAGCGAAGTATGCGGTGGTTAGATCCATGCCTCGCCGATGCATAAAGCCAATACCGATTAGCGCGATGCCTAACGTAAGGAACGCCACAAACAACATCATCGGGAATCGCTGGAGGATCTCGTGCAGCACCATCGGGGTGAAATGCAGCCCAATTGATGTGGCGATCATCCATTGGCCGGATATTCGTCCCTTGGGGATCTCGCTGATGCGCCAACCAATGCACCGCACCAGAATGACCCCGAGCATTGAGCCAATAATCCATGGCAAAGGCCAATGCAGCCAAGTGGCTGCCATAGCGCCGGCTATGCCAACGAGGGGAGTGCCCCACCAAGAACGAAGTCCTTGAAAAAAGGCCTTCATACCCGGAATTCGTGTCGGTCAGCGAAAACCATGCACACCGGGCTGCCCACCCTCAAGATTTGATCGGTCTGCGTCAGTCGACCTGTCTGCGAATCAACTATGAAAGTGATCAGCGTGTCGGTGTCTTCATTGGCCGCGTACAAAAACGCACCCGAGGGGCTAAGAGCGAAAAAGCGAGGTGTCCTGCCGCCTGATGGAAACGCCTCGATAAACGTAAGCAGCCCGCTTTGTTGATTAATGGTGAACAGCGCGATGCTGTCGTAGCCGCGATTGGACGCGTAGAGAAACCGTCCTGTTTTGTCCACCTCGATTTCGGCCGCTCGACTGGTACCCACGAAGCACTCGGGCAACGAAGAAACTACCTGCAAAGCACTCAGCTCTCCCGTCATCGTGTTGAAGTCGTAGGTGGTTGCAGTCGAGTCCAGCTCATTGATCGCATACATACGTGATAGCGAAGTGTGGAACGCAACATGCCGGGGGCCGGCGCCCTCTCGCGTGACAACGTGAGGTACGGCAGATGGCTTGAAACCGCCAGTGAACTTATCGAATTCAAAGCTGAAGATCCTGTCCAGCCCCTTGTCAGGAACAATGACGAAGCGGCCGCTCGGATCAAACGGATTGAAGTGCGGTTTCGGCCCATTCTGCTCTACGCGGTGAGGGCCGATTGGGCCTTCCATCATTGAGCATTGCAGCAGATCGCCAAGCGTTCCATCGGACAGGATTTCAACGACTGCAAGCGAGCCGCCTGAATGATTGCTGATGACCAAAAAACGATTGTTGGGGGCAATCGCAAGATGCACTGGATTAAGCCCGCCGGTGGCGACAGTATTCAAGAGGGTCAGCGTACCGTCTTGGTTAACCTCGAATGAGCTGGCCTCCTGACGATCGCCATGGACGCAATAAAGCCTGTCCTGATCCTTATTCAAGGCGAGGAAGGATGGATTGGTGAGGCCTTCCACAAGTTGCACATGAGCCAGTGTGCCTGAAACCGGATCAAGCTTATAAACGGTGATACCGTCACCGCGAGCATTTCTCTCTCGCGTGGTGCGAGACCCTACGTATGCATACATGGCCAGTCCTTAGCTTGCGTTGTAGTTCATGGTTGCGGACTTGTTGCAGTTGCTTTTGTACTGGCGACGACCTTTCTCACGACGTAAGGAAGGATGCCGCCTTGGCGCAGGTAGAGGATTTCCTGTCTGGAATCGATTTTCAGAACCAGCTCGAAAGATCGTTGCTCGCCGTTCCGAGTGATAATCAAGCGGATGATATTGACCCCGACCGTCAACGCGTCCAGCCCTTGAAGATCAAAGTGTTCCGTTCCGTCGAGCTTCAGATCAGAGGCGGTTTGGCCGGTGTGAAATTCGATGGGAAACACGCCCATACCGATCAGGTTGCTACGGTGGATACGCTCGAAGCTGCGGGCGACGACCGCTTTGACACCGAGCGTCGCCTGGGCTTTGGCAGCCCAATCGCGGCTTGAGCCTGCGCCGTAGTTAAAACCGGCGAAGATCAGAAGCGGTATTTTCTTCGCGACGTAGGTGAGCGCTGCATCGTAGACACGCTTAACTTCGCCAGAGGCGCTGGTAGCCCATCCGCCTTCGGCAGGTTGCTCTGAGAGCAGCCGATTTTTCACGGCCCGATTTACGAATGCCCCGCGCATCATCACTTCGTGGTTGCTGCGTCGGGTCGAATACTGGTTCAGGTCATCAATGGCTTCGCCGCGCTCCAGCAGCCACTGGCCGGCCTGGCTTTCGCTGGGGATCGCACTGGCCGGGGAGATATGGTCAGTGGTCACATTATCGCCCAGCACCATCAAGGGCCGAGCACCCTGGATCGACAGGGAGTCAGAGGGGAGGGGAGTGACCCCTTGCAGGTAAACCGGCCTCCGCAAATACGTCGATGCCGGATCCCAAGGAAATTGCACGCTCCCCACCGCCGATAGTTGTTGCCAGTGATGGGTGCCGTCCCACAGCGTTGCGTTGCGTTTGCGAAAGAGTTCCGGCAGTACAGTGCGTGCGACCAAGGCACTGACTTCATCTTCGTGGGGCATTAGCTCGTGCAGGAATACATCGTTGCCTTGCGCGTCCTGCCCCAGCGGCTCGCCCTGGATGTCGGTGTCGATAGTGCCAGCTAGGGCGTAGGCCACGACCAAAGCAGGCGAGGCAAGGTAGCCGATCTGTACCTTCGGATTGACCCGGCCTTCGAAGTTGCGATTGCCGGACAACACGACCACGGTCTTGAGGCCGTTATCGGCGAATGCCTCCATGTGCGGCTCGAGCTTGCCGGAGTTACCGATGCAGGTCATGCAGCCGAAGCCGGCGAGATCGAACCCCAATGCGGAGAAGTCCTCCATCAGGTCTGCTTTCGCCAGGTAATCGGCGACTACCTGCGATCCCGGTGACAGGGAGGTTTTCACCCATGGCTTGCGCTGCAGTCCGCGCGCCCGTGCATTGCGCGCGAACAGCCCCGCCTGAATCATCTGGCTTGGGTTGGCGGTGTTGGTGCAACTCGTGATGGCGGCGATCGAGATCATCCCATGGGTTACCGGCTCCCCGAACGAGGGCTCAAAATAAACGGTGTCATTTTGGGCCGTTGTCGCAATGAGGTTGGCACCTTCGCCCATGATGTCGTGACGAAACGACTGAGCGGCATCGGCCAGCTTGCGCCACTGGTGGGGCTGATGGGGGCCGGCAACGCTCAGCTCGATGGCGTCCAGATCCAGGTCGATCACTTCCGTGAACCGAGGCTCCGGGTCACCGTCATGCCGCCACAACGATTGCACGCCGAGATAGACATCAATTTTTGCCAAAGTGTCATCGTCTCGTCCAGTCAACCGCATGTACTGCATGGTCGTGTCATCGAACGGGAAGAACACCACTGTGGCTCCGTATTCGGGGGCCATGTTCGAAAGCGTACCGCGAGCTGCCCAGCTCAACCCCGAGAGCCCCGGGCCACAGAACTCAATGAATTTACCGACAACGCCACGGGCGCGCAGTATTTGAGTAATACGCAATGCCAAGTCTGTTGCGGTAATTCCAGGCCGCAGCTTGTTCGTTAAGCGGATCCCTATGACTTCCGGAAAACTGATCGGTACCGGTTCGCCGAGCATGGCGGCCTGGCCTTCCAAGCCGCCGACACCCCAACCCAGGATCCCGATGGCATTGATCATCGGCGTATGGCTGTCAGTTGCAACCATGTCGTCGGGGTGCAGCAAGGGTTCGCCATCAGCGGTGCGGCTTTCCCACACCACTTTGCCCAAAGACTCCATGTTGACCTGGTGAATAATGCCGGTACCCGGTGGCACTACTTTGAAATTATCCAGGCTTTCCTGCGCCCACTTGATGAAGCGATAGCGCTCGGAGTTGCGGCGGTAATCAATGTCCAGATTGCGCTCTACCGAGTCTGATTCCGCGTAGCTTTCCACGATGACGGAATGGTCGATAGTCAACACGGCAGGGATCATCGGATTCATCGTCGCCGAATCGCCCCCCATCTCGGTCACCATGTCACGCATTCCGGCGAAGTCAGCAAGTGCCGGCAGGCACGTGGTGTCATGAAACATCAGTCGATTCGGAAAGAACGGCACCTCACAGTCGGCGCGTTGGGTTCCCAGGCATTCCAGAAAGTCCGGCAGCGATTCAGGTGAGCACCGCGCCACATTCTCCAGCAATATCCGCAGGGAGTAGGGCAGGGTTATGAGCGTTTCTGGAGACACAACGCGTTTGAGGTCAACAAAGGCGTATTGGCTCTCACCTACGTTCAGATGGTTGAGAAACCGAGGTTCGATGGCTGAAATCATAGGGCCTGCTGATCCGTTCGTGAGTCAAGGTGGTGTCGGCACCGTTTGATAAGTTGATCGTAACCAACGCATGTCACTGCGAAAATTGATCCTTAACGAAGGTAGCGTTCTTCACTCACGAACATTAAGCCGTCAGATGGCCTACGAAGGCTTTGGCCGTTGGGGCAAGAGCCTCAAAGCTTCGAGAGACTATGTTCAGTTGCCGGTGAGCCCAAGGCTCTTCGAGGGCAATAGCCTGTAGGTGTAACGGCTTCAGATAACGCTTTAGCACTTCACGTGGCAGGATGCAGATCCCGAGGTTGGCTGAAGCCATCTGGCACATACATTCAAAGCTGGTCACGCGAATTCTCTGGCGAACGGACGCGCCGAGTTTCTTGGCTTGCTCGGTCAGAAGATTGTGAACCGAGCTTTCCTGGTGAGGCCCGATGAATTCGTAGGTTAATGCCTGCTCGAAGCGAACGCCCGATGCGGCCGCTAGTGGATGGTGTTCAGAGACCGCGACCACCAACTCATCGGTACGGTAAGGGATCAGCTCCAGGCCCATGGCAGGCGTCTGCTCTGCAATAATGCCTAAATCAGCGCGTCCGTCGGCCACGGCTCTGACGATGGCCGCACCGACTCGCTCTTCGATATCGAATTTGATTTCTGGATAGCTGACCAGAAACCGCCCGACATCTACGGTTAACTGCTGGGCAAGTGCCGAAGTAATCGCATGCAAACGAATATGGCCCTTGGTGCCTGAGCCGTATTCGCCAAGTTCCGAATCCATCCGCTCCAGCGTTTCCATGAGCTGAACGGTGTAATGCCTCAGCGACTGACCTGCCGGTGTCAGCTCCATACCGCGTGGGTATCTAATAAACAAACTTGCGCCCACTTTGACTTCCAGCTCACTGATGCGTTTGCTCACGGCAGAGGTCGCCAAGTGGCAGCGCTGGGCGGCCTTGGTCAGATTCCTCTGCTCGGCGACGGCCATGAAGATTTCAAGGCTCAGCAGGTCGTGGCGCATGTCTTGGCTCGCTTAGCGCTGTGGATACCGCCGGTGCAGATCAGCAATCTGTTCGGGCGTCAGCGTCTTAAATTTGTGTTGAAAAATCAGCAGGAACAGCTGCGCTGTCGCTTCGAGTTCTTCAGTGGCATCCACTGCCGCACTTAAGTCAGAGCCAGCGACGACAGGGCCATGGTGCGCCAACAGCATTGCGTGGTGCTTGCCCGAGAACGAACGTACCGCTTCAGCCAATGCCGGGTCGCCTGGAGCGTAGTACGGAACGAGCGGGAGTTTGCCGACGCGCATCGCATAGTAGGCAGTGATTGCAGGAAGCAAATCATCCGGGTCAAGGCCATCCAGCACAGACACTGCTACCGAATGGGTCGAATGTAGATGCACCACGGCACCACTGGAAGGGCGCTCTTCGTACATCGCCAAGTGCAATAGTGCTTCCTTGGACGGTTTGTCGCCGCTGATGTGACGACCACTCCAGTCCAGCTTTGACAGTCGGGCAGGGTCGAGCCTGCCCAATGAAGATCCTGTCGGTGTCAGAAGCCAGCCATCGTCTACTCGAGCGCTGATGTTTCCGGTACCACCGTGAGTAAGCCCACGGTCGTACATAGACTTGCCGAGCAGCACAATCTCTTCGCGCAGCTTGGTTTCGCTCATTGCACAAGCTCCAGAGCTTTCTCGAAGAAATCGACTGTCCCGAAATTTCCTGACTTTAATGCCAAGGCGATCGGCACATCTCTAAGACCTACAGTCCAAGGGACACCGGGATCGATTGGCGACCCAATACGCAGCGCCTCGACGTCGAGGGCCTTCACGACCGCGCCAGACGTTTCACCGCCTGCGACCACCAGCTTTCTTACCCCAAGGTCTACCAGACCAACTGCAATGCGAGAAAGCGCATCTTCGACAATCTGTCCTGCTGCCTCTACGCCTAGGAGTTCTTGCGCAGCCCTCACTATTTCGGGTTTTGCACTGCCGTAAATCAGAACAGGTTCATTTCCGATGAGCGTCTTCGCCCACGCCAATGCCTGCGTCACTTGATCCTCACCCTTGGATAGCGCGAGCGGATCTAATTGGAAGCTTGGGCGAGTGGACTGCCAGTGCTCGACCTGAGCATTAGTGGCAATCGAGCAACTGCCGGAAAGCACAGCACTCAGACCGCCTACCGGAGGCAATTCGGATGCCGCATCGCTGCCCACAAGCAGGCCTTTGCGACCGAAGTTCTCAGGCAAGCCTAGCGCTATTCCTGAACCACCCGTTACTAGCAGGTGATCCTGGATAACTATAGAAATTGCCCGTAGATCATCGTCAGTCACCGCATCGACGATTGCATATGAGCATCCCGACTCTTGGATTTGAGCCATGGTCTTCTTGAGAAAACCATTGCCTTTGGTCACTGCGCGATGAGGTACCAAGCCAACTTTCTTGGGGGTTTGCTGTTGGAGCACTCGCACTAGATTTGAATCGGTCATTGGGGTGAGCGGATGATTCCGCATGCCCGATTCGCTGAGCAGTATGTCGCCAACGAAGAGATGTCCTTGGTAAACGGTGCGCTTGTTCTCGGGGAAGGCAGGGCAGGCGATAGCGAAATCGACTCCCAGGGACGCCATCATGGCATCGGCTACAGGGCCAATGTTGCCTTTGGGGGTGGAGTCGAACGTCGAGCAGTACTTGAAAAAGTACTGACGGCAGCCGATTTCCTTCAGCCACTCCAGCGCGTTTAGGGATTCCTGAACCGCTTTGTCAGCGGGCAGTGTTCTTGTCTTAAGCGCGACCACGACGGCATCGATGTCATCCGGTATGGGTTCTTTGGGTATCCCGATAACCTGCAGTGTGCGCATTCCACCCTTCACCAATGTGCTGGCGAGATCGGTGCCTCCAGTAAAATCGTCGGCGATGCAGCCCAGTAACAATTGAGTCACTGCTAATCCTCCCCGCTCTAACCATTGCATTCAGTGCTGGCGATGGTTGAACGTTGAATTCTTGTTGGTATGAAAAACTTGATGCAGCAGAAAGGGGCTACGCAGGACGCGTAACCCCTCTAATACTTAGCCCAGGATGACCTTGGCCACTTCTTCACCAAAGGCTTTGGTGCCCAGCTTGCCCCCCAGGTCTGGCGTGCGTTTTTCTGGACTTTCCAATACGACGTCAATCGCGCGATCCATTTCTACAGCAGCGGCTTGCAGATCAGCATTGTTGCGTTGCTCGCCCATCCACTGCAGCAGCATGGCTACGGAAAGGATCATCGACACAGGGTTGGCAATGTCTTTACCCGCGATGTCTGGGGCAGAACCGTGTTGAGCCTGAGCGCAGCAGTGAACGTCGCTGGCCATCATCGAGCCCGCCAGGCCGAGGCTGCCGGACAATTCGCTTGCCAAGTCACTGATGATGTCGCCGTAGAAGTTAGTAGCTACCAGTACGTCGAAGCGTTCTGGGCTGCGTACCAAGTGCGCGGTGGAAGCATCGACCAGCAGATCGTCGAGCTTAACTTCCGGGAAGTCTTTGGCGACATGTCGCACTGCTTCCAAGAACAGGCCGTCGGTCATATGGAAGCTATTGGCTTTGTGGATAGCGGTAACTTTCTTGCCGCGTTTCATTGCCAGCTCGAAGGCGCGACGCGCGATACGTTCGCTGCAATGGCGGGTGATTTTGCGAGTCGACAACGCCATGTCCGGAGTAGGCATGACTTCGCCCCAACCACGGCTCATGTTGCGGTCTGGGTAAAAGCCTTCAGTGGCCTCACGCATGATCACCAGATCCATGGTCTTGCCTTCCTTCATGTTCGAAGTCAGGAAAGGGCGAGTGCGTGCCGGGCGCACGTTTGCATACAGGTCAAGACCGATACGGAAACCTGCAGAGACGTTGCGGCCGCCTTTCTCAGGAACCGGGTAATCAGCGTGAGATTGGGTGCCCAGAATAATGCCGTCGTATGTCTTGGCCTTGTCGAGGATCTCGTCGCGCAGGGTCGTGCCGTACTTTTCGAGGCTCTTGAAGCCGACGTCGTCGTAGTCAAACGTCAGGCCCAGGCTGAACTTTTTGTTTACTGCGTGAAGGACTGACATCGAAGATCCAACGATTTCAGGGCCGATACCGTCGCAGGGAAGAACAAGAATACGCATCACACTCTCCTAACTTTTTTATTCGAAGCTGAGGCAGGCCGTAGGGGTTGCCAGAGAATTTATGTACCTCGTTTGCACGAAATACAATATCGTCAAGACGCTTACCTGGCCATGACCGTCTGGCGACTCGATCGCTTTCTCGGTACCTAGTCGCCAAATTGCCGCCCTGACAGATTGCATTTTATTGCATCAATAGCCAGTTTGTGCAACCTTTGTTTTCATAAATTGCTTTCTACCGGCCCCGGAGTGTTTATGTCCCTTAAAACGACAGACCTGTGTGATGACTACGAAGAGAGGGCGCGAGTGCTTGCGCCGATATTTCAGGATTTTGGCGGGAGGAAGGATTTCACTGGAGAAGCTGTGACCGTCAAATGCTTTGAAGACAACTCTCGCATCAAGGAGCTCAGCGCTGAGCCTGGGCAAGGGAAAATTCTGGTGGTCGACGGTGGCGGTAGCGATCGCTGCGCTTTGTTCGGTGACGTGATCGCGCAGGATCTGGTGAGAAACGGTTGGGCAGGGGTGCTGATTTACGGGTATGTGAGGGATCGTGCGGTGCTTGAAAAATTACCCATCGCGATTAAGGCCCTTGGAGCGTCGCCCCGCAAATCGGTCAAGCGCTCAGAAGGGCAGGTTGGCGAACCACTTATGTTCGCAGGGCAGACCATCGTCCATGGCGATCGGCTTTACGGGGACGACGACGGCGTGGTGATTCTCAACGAACCTTTGTCAGCCGCCTAATCAGCTACCGAGGCCTCTATGATTTTCTGCCGTTCCAACTCATCTTTCGCTTCCTTGTCCGTTTTAAGACGGCCAACGATGTCCAGGTGGTTGCGCAGAAAATCAGCGGCCTCATCGCGGCGCCCAGATTCAATGAGATCGAGCAGATGAATGTGCTCTTTGCACTGATTGATCAGCCGAGGTCTGTCGACGTTGGCTTTGTAAGCCATAAAGCGTCGCAACTGATTCTGACGTTTGATGGCCTCAAGAAAAAAAGCGTTGCCCGAGCAGCGCACGATCAACTCGTGCAACTGAGCGCCGATCTGGAAAAGCTGAGATCGGGAAAGCTTGAAAATATCGCCATCAAGCATCTCTTGTTGGGTTTGGCGTGCTTTAGCAAACGCAGCCTTATCGACTTGGTATCCAGGCTCAAGAATGGCAGCTGGTTCGATTGCCATCCGAAACCGATAGCTCTGGATATGGGCTTTAGAGTCGTGGAGGAAGTTATTGATCTCCCAGCCTTGCCCAGGTTTGCGTTCGATCATGGCTTCATTTGCCAGTCGGTTCAGAACCTTGATGAGCTGACCACGAGGCACCTCGTAACGGCGGATGAGCTCAGCTTCGAAAAAAGTTGTTGGCACGTCGCCGCGCAGCACATCGTCCACCACCCGAAGATAAAAGTCTTCGAAAGGATCAACTTCAAGAGGCAGATTGCCGGTGTCGATTGCCCGAGCATCGCGGGTAAGGAAATAGCCCCGGTTCGGCTCCTTCGTGGCAAGACCCAGCTCTTCAAGCAGAGCAAAGCCGCGACGTACTGGCGATCGGGAGACTCCGAGTTCCTTGGCAAAAGCCTCCTCGCGCAGTGGGTCACCTGCACGCATGGATCGAGCGCGCGCCATATCAATAATCTTGGGCGCCAGTTGCTCGGCAAGATCCTTTTTTATCATAGGCTTCATTTGAGTCATTGCGCCTGAACAGTACGTTTCTGGGTGCAATAGAGATTGCATTCCGTATTACCAAAATACCATACCCATGCTTCTCCGCCTAAGACACCTCATTGCGATGAAGTTGCCCTCACAAGAACGATTAGAGAAATTTACCAATGACCGCCAAACGGATTTTCCTGATCCACGCGACTCCAGTTTCCATCGAGCCCATCAGCCAAGCTTTTGCTCGACTGTGGCCGGAAGCGATATTGGCAAATCTTCTGGAGGATTCATTGTCCAGAGATTTGGCCGCCGCAGGAGCCCTGACGGAAGCTTTGAAACAGAGGTTTCTTGCGTTAGCCCGATATGCCGTCGAGGCGGGGGCAGATGGCATTCTGTTCACCTGTTCGGCCTTTGGCGAGGCAATTGACTTATGCAAGGCAGAGCTTTCAATCCCGGTGCTCAAGCCCAACGAAGCCATGATTGACGAGGCCATCTCCCAAGCCTCACGAATCGCCATTGTGGCTACTTTCCCTCCAGCTATTGACTCGATGGCTGACGAGTTTGAGCAAGCAGCCAGCGAAGCCAATCGTCCACTGCAGCTGACAAGCTTCACATGTCCGAAAGCTTTTGACGTCCTACGGTCAGGTCAGCCAGATCTCCACGACTCAATGATTTGCAACCTTGTGAGCGAAATAACAGATCAGGATCTGGTCTGCTTTGCACAGTTCTCAATGGTCAGCGCCGCTGCCGGGTCGAGGAATGTCACGACATTGAACGTTCTGACTACGCCTGATAGCGCAGTCTTGAAGCTTCGGGCAGCTCTCGACTCCTAAACCTACCGTCAGCCAATTAGAGAATAAGCAGATGCTTAAATTTAACGCCCACCTAGGTTTTCAGTTTACGGAAAAGCCCTTTTTGCAGCGATTTGCAGCTGCTGCCTCTGCTGGGTTTCAGGGTGTTGAGTTCCCCACCCCGTATGACCACAACCCATGGGTCATTTCAGACCTACTGCAGGAGCATCAGCTGGAAATGGTTCAGTTTGCTGCGCCAGTAGGCTTAACCAAAGGGCTGGCCGCCGCGACCTCACGTGACGAAGATTTCCGGGCAGGTCTTGCCACAGCAGTTGAGTACGCGACGCATCTTCGGTGCAAAAGCATTCATCTCATGGCAGGCACAGAAATATCAGGTGGCATGCGAACAGACAATCAAACCTATCTGGGGAACATTCGATACGCCATTGATTACCTGGCAGACAACGGTCTCGTCAGTCTGATCGAGGTCATCAGCCGTGCTGAGGTGGCTGGGTATCACATGTCTGATTTCAGCCTGGCCGAGGCGGTTCTGGATGCCAACCCTCAGCTGGGCCTCATCCTGGATGTCTACCATGCGCAACTGATATCGGGGAACGGATTGGCGACACTTCAGCACTGGGTTGACCGTGTGCGCCATGTGCAGGTCGCGGATTGGCCGGGAAGACATGAGCCAGGAACTGGAGTTATCAGATACAACGACGTGTTCAAGCTCCTAGAAGACTCTGGGTACGATGGGTGGGTTGGCTGTGAGTATCGTCCCCTTATCGCGACCAATGAGGGCTTGGCTTGGTTAGGTAAATGGGGAGTTGCGCCTAAAAGCGGGGTGCGTTCTCCGATAGATAACAGCTTTTAGATGCGCTTAAATGCAAACATGCTGAATTTCGTCGTTTAGAAGCTGTGGAATGCTTAGGTAATGGTTGTTCCATGGATTTGGTTATATCAGTCGCTCATGTCGCTTCATTAGCGTGACTCTCGTCAGAAAAAACGTTGCTGGTTGAAGAATTGTACTGCGTTGCCTTGCAAAACAATTTTGAGTGGCGTTTAGTAGAGCCAGTAGCCCATGGGCTCGCTTGTCGTACTCCCACAAAAATACAATACAGGAGTGTCTTTATGCCTAAGCGCATCGCTTATGTCACAGCTGGTATGGGTGGTCTCGGAACTGCCGTATGTCAGCGTCTCGCCAAAGATGGCTTCACCGTCGTCGTGGGCTGTGGGCCCAACTCTCCTCGCAAAACAGCCTGGCTGGCCGAGCAGAAGAAGCTCGGTTTCAACTTCATTGCATCCGAAGGCAATGTTGCTGACTGGGAGTCTTCCAAGCTCGCTTTTGAAAAGATCACCAAAGACGTAGGCCCGGTCGATGTGCTCGTCAATAACGCCGGTACTGCAGTCAATGTCGTCTTCCGGGACATGCAGCCGGACGATTGGAAAACGGTCATTGATACCAACCTCAATTCGCTTTTCAACGTGACCAAGCAAGTCATCGACGGCATGGTGTCGCGCGGTTGGGGGCGAGTCATCAACATCTCGTCGGTCAACGCTCAGCTTGGGCAAGTCGGGCAGGTGAACTACTCTACGGCTAAATCAGCGATTCGAGGGTTTACCCGCGCGCTGGCCAAGGAAGTTGGATCTCGTGGGGTGACCGTGAACACAGTCTCTCCAGGTTACGTAGGTACATCAAAGCTCAAGTCAATCACGACTGTCGACGCGATGGATCGAATCATCAACGAGATTCCCTCCCGCCGTTTGGGCACTCCCGAGGAAATCGCTTCCATCTGCGCTTGGTTGGCATCTGATGAGTCTGGATACGCCAATGGCGCTGACTTCTCGATCAATGGCGGCTTGCACATGAGCTGACAGCCGTCGTGTCGGTACGAACTACTGAACACTGCTGTAGCCAATGTAATTCTCGAAGGCGCTTAGGCGCTAAATCATAAAAACAATTGTACTTCTAGTCGAGGAGATACAAATGCTGTCTTTACTTGGTTACGGCATGATCGTGACTTTCATGGTTTTGATTATGACCAAACGGCTCTCGCCGCTGGTCGCACTCACAATCACGCCCATAGTATTCGCATTGCTCGGTGGCTTCGGCCCTGAGATGGGCACCATGATGGTCGATGGCCTGAAGAAGGTCGCGCCAACGGCAATCATGGTGATGTTCGCCATCCTCTACTTCGGGATGATGTTCGACACCGGACTTTTTGACCCGGTCATTCGGTCGTTTTTGAAAATCATCAAAGGCGACCCTGTCAAAGCAGTTATTTTTTCTACGTTGCTGGCAGGAATGGTGTCGCTGGACGGTGATGGTTCGACCACTTACATGATCACCATCACAGCAATGTTGCCTCTGTTCAAGCGGCTGCGGCTCAATCCATTGGCGCTGACATGTGTGGTGATTCTAGCCGCTAGTGTGACGAATTTGCTGCCTTGGGGTGGGCCGCTCGCTCGGGCTGCCGCTTCACTCCAAGTTGAAACGTCAGACCTGTTCCAGCCCATAATTCCTTCGCTGGTTATCGGCTTCTTGGGCGTGATGGCGCTCGCTTACTACATTGGCCTTCGCGAACGCAGCCGTTTGGGCAAGCTGGTTCTGCCGCATGACGCTGAAGTAGCTTCGTACGATGACGAAGTGACCGGTTTGCCATCAATGTCTCAAGAAGACGCTGATCTGCGTCGGCCAAAACTGTTCTGGTTGAACGCGCTGCTGACCATCTCGCTGATGGTGGGCCTTGTGATGGAGTGGCTACCGCTGGCCATCCTGTTCATGGTCGCGTTCTCTGTGGGCTTGGTAATCAACTATCCCCATATGGCAGATCAACGTCGTCGCATTGCGGCCCACGCCCCAACTGCACTTAACCAGATTGCTATCTTCCTGGCCGCAGGCATTTTAGCCGGCATCTTGTCTGGTACTGGCATGGTTAACGCGATGTCTGCCAGCTTTCTAGCAATGCTTCCAGAAACCTGGGGGCCTTACATGGCTCCAATCACCGCGCTTGCCAGTATTCCCGGCACCTTCTTTATGTCGAACGATGCGTTTTATTATGGCGTTCTTCCGGTGTTGGCCAAAGCAGCTGAGGTCTACGGAATCAGTCATGCAGAAATTGGACGGGCTTCGCTGATTGGTTCCCCCGTTCACCTCCTTAGCCCGCTGGTGGCTTCCACTTACTTGCTGTGCGGGTTGGCTGGGGTAGAGTTCAGCGACCATCAGAAGTACACGATGAAATGGGCGTTTGCTCTAGCCTTTCTAATCATGGGTGCAATGATTGTGACTGGCGCGTTTTCACTCGTTCCCGGGAAGTAATCTACCTGCCGTATACCAAACCCGCTTCGGCGGGTTTTCTACTGTTATCAGCTTCTGTAGGAGTTAATGATGAGTGATATCTCTCCACTGATTTTGAGTGAGCTCGCCCCAGATGGCCTATTGCGGGCAGCAATTAATTACGGAAACCCGGTACTCGCCCAGCAAGCCGCAGACGGTTCACCCCAAGGGGTGTCCGTGGCATTGGCCAAAGCTTTGGCAGAGGAGCTCGGAGTTGAGCTGGAGATAATTACTTTTGACGCTGCGGGAAAGGTATTCGCAGCTCTTGAGCAAGGGGTTTGGAACATCGCGTTCTTGGCTATTGAGCCGGTGAGGGCAGAGCAAATTGCCTTCAGCGAACCCTATGTGATTATCGAGGGGACTTACCTCGTCGCAACCGACTCGGCCTATACCCATGTCGATGACCTTGATCAGCCTGGGTTGAGATTGGCTGTTGGCAAGGGCGCGGCGTACGATCTGTTCTTAAGGCGAACCCTCAAGCACGCAACGTTGGAGAGAGCAGAAACATCGTCGGGCGCCGTAGATATCTACGTCGCGCAATCACTAGACGCAGCTGCCGGAGTCAGGCAGCCGTTGCAGAAGGTGGCCGACAGCAACCCAAAATATCGAGTGCTGGAAAGTACATTTACTGCTATCCGCCAGGCGATGGCGGTACCTAAACCGCACGAGGCCGGTGCAGCTTATGTAATGGGGTTTGTAGAACGTAAAAAGGCTGAAGGATTTGTAAGTGCAGCATTGGCTGCCAGCGGGCAAAGTGACGTGACAGTGGCTCCTTAGAAAGCCGTTATCACCTAGGAAGAAAGCTATCGCGCGGTCAGAGGTAAAGACCGATGTTATAGGACTCGACTTGATAAGACGCACCGATATCAGCTGCGTCAAACGCAGCGGTACTGGGATGAGTGAAAAAGATAGTTCCGACCTGCAGGACAAACAAAGCTTGAGACCAAACTCCGAGCGCTTTTAGGCGAGTATGGCTACAGCCTTCGTGACGTTATCAGCCTCTTGGATCCACAGGCTGCTGGCCGCAAATCAGCACCTGCTGCAGTTCAAGAGAAAAGCACTCGTAAGCCGCGTCACTTGAAGGGTTTCAAAAACCCTCACACAGGTGAAATTGTTGAGACGAAGGGTGGGAATCACAAATTGCTCAAGGCATGGAAGGCTGAGCATGGTGCCGCTGAGGTTGAGAGCTGGCTGGCTAAGTAATTGGGTGGTGGCTTGTAAATGAGGCCGCCTAAGGGCGGCTTTTTTTATTCGATTTTCTCTCTCTACGCTGCTAACGATTAACGGACACCAGTCCAGACTGCACTGCCATCTGTAGCCCAGCATCAAAAAAGCGTTTTTTCTCTTCGTGTCCCCGAACTGATTCCGGATTAGGAAGCTTAGGAAATAATCTGTAAAGGACGTAATCGGCCGTGAAATCACCCATTTCTGGGACAGTCGAACTCAGGATGTATATCGCGTGGCGCGCTGCTTTTGGCACATCCTCCAAACTGTAGAATTCGTCCTCCCCTTCGGACGAAAAAACTGTGCCGCCCTGGTACTGGATAGAGATGTTGTCGTCCGGTTCATCTTCTTCGACTGTTGAAATTTCGTACCACTCGACCCACTGTTTTCCCGGCTTGAATACGAATCCAATGTAGGCATTTTCCTGACTTATTCGTGCTGCTGTAACTGCATCGTCGAAGGACATCATTCGTACCGTTCCTTGGGTGAGGTAAAACCTGGTTCTGCCTACCGAAATAGGCTTGTGCTGCTTTCTCTTCTGCCGCTCGATGGTAATCAAGGCTTGAGCGAGGCGCCTCGCGTGGGCACCGGTTTCAGAACGACTACGTCATCAACTTTTTCGATAGCGAGCTCGCTGCCAATGCCCAACCCTAGTTGCGTGACGAGCTCAAGCGGCAAGTCGACAATTACGTCTCCGCTACCATCCGCAGTGTCTTGGCATTTTACAATCCACCGTTGAGATTCGGTCATGCGTGGCTCCAATGAATAGTCGGCTGGATGCTTCATTTTAGGCGCAACGCGATAGAGCTGTGGCGTTGTTCAGCGAGTAGGAAATCTACGGCCATGGCAAGCGGAGCGCGCAGACGTGAGGATGTAAGCCCGCAAGGGCCAAGACCTCAGCGGGTACCGCGCGGGCTTGGTTTACGTTAGCCGTCCCCGCAGGGGCACGCAAAGCAGCTTTTCTGAGGCCGGGCCACCAATACGTCTATCCGATACAAAAAAAAAGCCAAGTGGCTTAAGTTTTTGAAAACGGATCCGTTTTGATAGGTATGCACATCAAACTTAAGGCGTATCGATGAATGCTCCACACCGCGTTTCCAAAATAAATCCAACACTGAAGCTTTCTCGTGAATTTGATTGCTGGCGAGGACTGGAATTTGGGGAGCAATATACATGTGTGGTAGAGGTTTTGGCTGACGGGCGGGTAAGGATTGACCTCGACATCATAACGTTCAGCGTGAGTCCTCAGGCTGCGGGAGAGATTGCAAATTGCCTAAACGATGCTTTGGCATACATTCTCTGCCAAGGCGATCAGCAACATTCCGAAGGGCGGGAGCAAAGCTCGCTGACCGCTAGCTACATGACGGGTATGCGAGGCTTGCAGTATGTGGCGACAGGCGAGATTCACGTCAGCGACGCAAGCCCAGATTTTTTTGACGATTCGAATCACGGGCACACCCCAATCTCAATCTGCAGCATCCCCGGTGGGGGCTATGAGCTCGTGTTCGACTTCATGTGCTATTCGTTCTCCGCGCAGGACGCCTTGTGGTTGAGCGCAAGCTTGCTGGAAGCTTGTGAGCAAACTGAAGCTTTGGATGCATGAAATCAGGCACAGCTCGCACTAAGCCGTAAGCGTGCGGCGAACTCAGGTAAGCGCCAGGCTCGCGACAATGAATGATTAAGATCGGTGGTGAATACGTCGGGAAGGTCGTACCGATAATTCACACTCCGCATGAATGAATTCAAGCACCTAATGGGTATGCCTGTGGTGGATATCCGGAAAGTGTGGGTGGCTATGTCGGATCTGGGTGTGCTCATGAACATGGCTATGCGCACCAGTCCCGCTCCACTCAAACGAATGTTCGTGTTGGTGATGCTCATCGTGAACGTGGCGATGCCCATGCGTAAGCGGTACATGCTGGTGCTCGTGCGCATGGCTTTCACTAAGGTGAAGCCATACCCCAATTCCCATCAGCACAGCGGCGGCCCAGAACGACGATGACATAGGCTCGCCCATAACTGCGATTGCGATGGCGGCTCCAAGAAATGGCGCAGTCGAAAAGTACGCACCTGTACGTGCTGAACCGAGGCCACGTAGCGCCAGGACAAAGAGCACCAGACTGACGCCATAGCCCAGAAAACCAAGCCCTAGCGTCGGAGCTAGCACTGAAAACTCAGGAAGCCTAGCTCCTAGAAGCAGGGCCAACGAACAATTGACCAAGCCAGCTATCAAGCCTTTGGAGCCTGCCACAAAAAGCGCGTCTGATGCAGACACCTTTCGCGTCAGGTTGTTATCGATGGCCCAGCACAAACAGGCTAAGGAGACTGCCAACGGCCCAAGCCAGTCATGAGCCTGCATGGCTTCCGAGGGCCAAGCCAAAACCATACCGCCGGCGATGATGGCGATCATTCCCCACACAATGCGCCGATCAGCGTTTTCCTTGAATACGGCCCAAGCCAATAATGCTGTAAGCACAGCTTCGAGGTTAAGCATCAAAGAAGCGGTCGCGCCGGATGTCCTGGTTAATCCGAACATCAGCGCAACGGGCCCGAGCACTCCCCCGAATGCGATTGCGCCGAGGAGCCAAGGCCATTCAGATGACGCGAGGCCGGCCGGTTTCCAGCCATGATCACGTACAAAACGGACGGCTGTCAGACCCACACCGCTGCCCAGATAAAGGAGGCCTGCGAGTAATACAGGGGGGATGTTGAGACCAAGCCACTTGGCGAGCGGCGTGCTGGCACCAAATAACGCGGCAGCGGCCAACGCATACAAAACGCTCAGGTTCATCAACAACCCCGCACCAGAATGTCGAGAGGAGGCATCATACCGCGAAGCGCACGGTTTTCTTCGATTGCTAAGGTGTGATGGCCGGACAGTTGCCTTTGACCCTCGTACTCAATGGTTGGAAAGAGTGCAGCCGGGTAGGCCAAGGGCTGCCAGTTGACCGATTTCGCGCAGTGGGATAGCTTGGGACAACACTAAACATAGCGGGAGAAACACGATGAACATCCAACGCGAAGAAGATTGGATCTAGAACCTTCCGCTCATGTACTTACGGGCGCGTGCAATTTCCCGAAGTACTCCTTCCAGCAACCTGATTCCTTGGGTGCCGCTACACTCGCTCATCTCAGCTCGCTCCTGTTCCCAACGATGGGCTTCGGCAATATGAGGCCATTGAGAACATCCGTGGAGTGGGGCTTGTCGCTTAATCAACTCTCTACCATCTCTACTCAGGCATCACGAACGTGTCCGGAGTTAAACCGATGGAAAGCTGTGATGAAAGGCTTCGTCTTCGAGAGACTGCTCGCCGGAGGACGTTGTGGGCGCTGGACTCCATCCTACCAGGCGACCCCAAAGCGCTGCCGCTGCTCGACATACTTAGAGAAATTGAGCAGAGCGAGCAAGCAGATTTCCCGCTGAGCTCTTCTCTCTTCAGCATGCAGTGGGTACTAGCGCTAGTACCCACAAAGCCTCATCCCATCGGCTTTGACATTGTCCACGAGTCTGATATTCCGCAGCCCTGGCGAGAGCGCTTCATTCGGGCGAGCATCGGATCGACGCGTGTGGACGAAGGCTTCTACGCTCACGACTGGCAGCGCTTCCTAACGGACTGGCGAAGTGAAATGGAGCACGTAGAAATGCATCGGGCAGCCATACGAGGCTGACTGCATTGGTCGCTAGCAAGCTACGCCTCCCGGCACAGAACTCCGCGTCCAGCTTCAAGCAAGCGGAGCGCGCTAGGCATGAGGATGGACGCCCGGAGGGCCGAGATTTAGGCCGCAGGCCGAAGCTCGGTTCACGACAGCCGGCCCTGGCAAGGGCATGCCAAAAAAGGCTTTCCAATACTGATCAATAAGGCCAAGCCCGCTTTGTTCATTCTGAGGAATCTGAGATGGGATCAGGCGACGACGACACTGTTTACTGCAGCATTCAGATGCGTCTTGCAACCGGCAAAGAGCTCCTGAGCGTGATCAGTGAACTGCGAGCGTCAAAAGGGCATCCTGGCTTGGATACCGTCCTCAAGCGAATCGAAGACGAGCTCACCATGTCGATAGATATCGTCGAAAATCCCCCACGCTGGGATGACTGGCTCCCCACAAAGCATTGAAGTGTTACTCAGCTTTATCATCCCGATCAGCACGAATGGCCATAAGTGAATCCCGCTGCTCCCAGGTCAAGGCCGTAGGAGGTACCGCCGTCATGCTCTGCTCAGTGCAGAACTGGTCGATAAACTTTACGTTTCCATCCTGACCGACCTGATGCGCCACTTCCCACCGGCCGTTCCGGAGCTCCAACTCGTAGCTCGCGCAGTTAGGCAAAGGCTCCTTGGTATCGAGCTCACGGAATAGCCTCATATTCTCTGGCGTGCCGGCATCTTTTCCGTGACGGATGAACCAAGCCACTGCGCGTATGAACTGTCCGTGACTAACGACCAATGCATTTCTCGCTTCGGAGGTGGCCAGCCGATCCAGCATAGTTTTTGCTCGGGCCACTAAATCAACAAAGGATTCAGCACCTGGGCCGTCCATATACCTCATATCACCCAGCTGCCAATAGGCGTCGGCCTTTGGTTTACGGTCGGACTGTGTCGTGCCCACCAAACGGTCAGGGCTCAGATATGTGAATTCGTGGACAGGCCAGATCTCAAAGGGCGTACCAGGGAAGAGGTTGGTCGTTGGCAGCGCTGTAGCCTTGGCTCGTTCAAAGGGCGACGACACGATCAGGTCTGGTTCTGAAGTGATAGTGCGCGCCAGTGCATCAGCCTGGAGTAGCCCGATTGGCGTTAACGGGATGGAGTCTGGATCTGTGGTGGGTAGGCCCGCGTTCGCGGCACTCTGTGCATGTCTGATGAACCTGACGACCGTGGTCATATTCTTCTCAAAGCAGGACTTAAATGTCTCTGGGCATAGCATAGTTAACCGGTGAGGCGAGCGGAGCGCGTAGGCGTGCAGGATGTCAGCCCGAAGGGCCAAGCCGTGGCTTGCCACGGCTTGGTTAACGACAGCCCTCCGCCAACGGCGGCACGCCAAAAAGGCTGCCTTGCCTCAAACAGGCACGCCGGCAGATGAGATAGCCAAAAAAATACTACTTGGGCGCATCCATGTCGTAGGGGCAAACTCCCATGAGGGTTACACAATGCGAAGCGCGTAGCCCGGTATGAAGAGAAAGCAAAGCCGCATACTCTCGGCGGTCTTGATGCTTATTTTTTTCGCTGCCCTTGATGTAGTGCCTCGTCATTTGCTGACTGATATGGTTGAAGTAACTTACGAGCTTATGGTCGATGCACTTAAAGGCGGCTGATGCTCGCAGAGTACCTTCACCCGTTTCACACAACGCTTCCTCTTCGTCGCCCAGCGTATTTTCACGTTCACTGTTATCAGCTACGTTCACAGCCATTGGCCGGATGCCCAGAAGATTAAAATCGAGAACTTCCTGAGCTTCCTGCGAATGTACGAAGTCGGATGTGCCAGACAAGATTTCCGATTCGCTATCAAAACTTACAGCCCAACTGCCGCCATGGTCTGACTCAGTAATTGCTGACCAGACGGCCTCAATGGAGGGCACAGTGCCGCTCGCCACGCAGTCATCCAGGATGATGTACAGAGATTTTTCGCTGACCCCGATAGCTTTCACTGGCGCTAGTCCACCCAGATCCAAAGCTCGCACAAGTGTGTTGACCAAGGTCGTTGTGAAAGACCCCTCGTAAATCACAGCAAAGCGATGATGTAGCGGTTGCGGCATCGCATCAAGGTTCTCATCGCAGGTCTGCACCGCGCCGAAGATCTGGTAGCTAAGGGTGTCGTTGAGGCGAATCGGCCCCTCAATCTCGATGAAACCTGTCGGTTGAATTGGGCTCGTAAGCAGATGCTCTAAAGTAGAAGCTGGCATGCCGTCTCTCCTGTTGGTTAGGTATAATTAAGGCCACAGCGTCTCATAGGTCAAGGGTTGTAAAGTCTCTCCCAAAAGTTTTCCGACGAAGTATCAGTATCGTATAAGAATACTTAAGTAGAGGCTGTATGAGTTTTTACCAAGCATAAGTTATTATCTGTATGTCATTTATTGTTAATTGTTTATACGCTTAATTGACAGTGAAAAATATTCAGGAAAAAACTTGCGGCGGGAACGGGGCTTGTCTAGTTTTCTGCGGTCACCAAGCATATTTATTTCCCCCTGATTTGACTATCTTCCGAAAGCTTAACCGGCTGCTGGTAGGACATGGAGATTTCGATGGAAGATCAATCGAAAAATGAAGAGCCGTCTCGAATTGCCCATCATTTCCGAGATATGGACTTGGCTAGCAATTCAAGTCCTGGATTCGTTCCGGAACATTTTTCAGGAACTGCTGGGCAGAAGATGACTGGCCTGGACTTTCCTACTAAGGGTTGCTATCCGTTTTCATCACATTTGGGCGACATTCGGCATCAGGAATGGGCAGGCGACCATTCACGGAACCCAGCCGGTAGTTTGCTTCTCAAAATTTCGGGTAGCGGATTTGATTGTGGCTCGAGACAAGATGCCTGGTACCGACAGAGTTGTCACTCAATACGCAATCACTTTCCCAACCTCCTCAGCGGAGCGCGCGGGTGCAGCCCATGTACTGCAGGGAGTGGATCTGCGAACACTTCTTCAGCAAGGACGGTCTGCAGGAGCCGTGAAACAGGAGGAGGTTTGGCAGAATCAATTTCGACATGTCGATGGCCAGAATGACATGTTTGGCATCCAAGGGCCTTCTGCCGAATGGCGTTGGCGTTACCCTCGAAATTACCGCCGCGCCATCGATAAATTCAGCGGGAAGGGCGGGTTCGGGGAAGGCTGCCGGGGCTAGATCTGACGGGTAAGAAATGGTCAGGCATTGGGGTAATTGCAGCCACCCACACCGATGCATGGAGGGTTCAGTACGATATCTTGACCCTGATCGACCAAGGACTCGTATCGGTGGATCACTTTGACCATCTTCTGGTATGCGAGCGGTTACCGCCTAGCTTGGAGGGGCTTTCCGACGGCGATCTCGATGCTGCGGCAAAGGCCGCCTGCTTTGACTTCAAAGCCTGCCTTGCTGTTTCTGATGAAGCTGCAGCCGTCGCATTGGCAGATTTTTCGGCACGAGTATCTGCACTCGAGGTGTCGACACCGAACAAGGAGACCTACGAACGCGGGGGCTGTTGGGTATATTTGCAGGATAATTCCCATCCCTATGTGCGAGCTCTCTTGAAAGCTGGCCGCGTTGTTGTCAACCAACAAGGTAGGTATCTCGCCACGTTGGATGAGCTAGGTCGTGGACGTGACCTGCGCGAGCGCCAGAATATGGTTAAGGTTCTGTGTCAGCAGCTAGAGCAGGAACATGGTGTGGCCTGCTCCTATTTCAGCGTGCTCAACTCCTGGCAACCCGATGACTCGCCATCCTTTTGCGGTCGTCCTTGGAGCAGGCTCTATCAGATTACGTCTGAGCCAGACGAGGATGAGGATGAGGATGACGAGTAAAGTCACTGTGGTTGACTGGCATATGCTCATATAGGCGAATCATAGCTTGGCCTACAGACTTCCCGGCTGATGTGATCAGACTCTCGCTCGATGCTCGTAAGCCGTCATGGCAAGCGGAGCGCGCAGACCAGGAGGGTCGAAGGGCATGAGGATGGAAGCCCGAAGGGCCAAGACCTGTCCTAGACAGGGCTTGGTTCACGACAGCCGTCCCTCCTAAGGCATGCCACGGCAACCGTAGCGTCGATGGCTAAGGCAAGGTGCGCTGTTCAAATGACCGAGGCACAACGCCTTGGGCGCAAAGGTCATGCGTTTTTCGCAGTGCTATTTCGTCGCCAGAAGACACCTTCGCGTGGGTAAAGATCGTCGACAAGAAACGCTTCCGCTCGCCATTGCCAAGTTCAGACCAGATCCTTGGCTGACCTTCCGCATCTGGCACCGCAAGGTGGTCTAAGAAATACTCCTCCAGACTGTGAAGTCGTTGCTGGCCATCAATGAGAATCTCGCTGTTCTCCGCCAATGCCCTGCCAGTGCTAGTCGGCTCGCACCAGTCGTTTGTAAGGTAGCTTCCCAGGTCTAACCCTGCCCAAACAGCGGTAATGAAACGAGCCTGCTGGCCGACGTTCCACTGCACGCCGCGCGCCCAGGTGGGTACGGGCATGCCCATGACAAATCGTCCAGCCCATGGAAACCTATGGTGAGCGGAGGGGGGGTCGACCAGATACTTTTGCCAGTGTCCTACCAGCACATCGATTGGGTAATGACTGACGGTCGTGGGAAGAAACCGCTGCGGCATTTGGATGTT
This sequence comes from Pseudomonas rosaeacicularis, assembly GCF_057128745.1. Classification (NCBI taxonomy): domain Bacteria; kingdom Pseudomonadati; phylum Pseudomonadota; class Gammaproteobacteria; order Pseudomonadales; family Pseudomonadaceae; genus Pseudomonas; species Pseudomonas rosaeacicularis. The sequence continues at coordinate 268,136 of NZ_JBSKHT010000003.1, read as the reverse complement.
CAGGTCTGGTTTTTCGTCGTCGGCATAGCGTGGAAAAATAGAGGTCATGGTTCTCACTGGTGGCTACAAATAGGTAGAGGTGCTGGAGTCAACACGGGAGCATCGCCAAGCGTCGACAGTCTCGATGATCAACAAATCTCGTTCGATGGAGATATAGATCTGGTCGCTGTCGACCAAAGCATGTGCGTAGCCCTCTACGTAGGCTGCTGCGTTATCAAATGCAGAAAGAGTTTCGGACGATTTGATGAAGCTAATCAGACGCTGCCAGGCACCGCGCTGGCGGTTGCCCAGGATAGTCTTGGGAAACGAAATGGCGGCACTCAATCGCTGTGAGTAATCATCGGTTGGTGGGATCAAAGCGGTTTGCTCAAAGGGAGTACATACCTATGACAAACGGTTGGTTTTGGAAAACCTTGAACCTTATACGAAAGTTATTGTGGGCGAGGGGCCCATGCCTCAATCGAGACTGCAGCCAAGTGCAATCACTATAGCTCTTCAGCAATTTGTGGAGTGAATCTACTTGTTGAGAAGCATGGGGGTAATTCGGTTGCGGAGTCTTTTTGATTTGGGAAGTAATTCCAACGTGTCAAGGCCTCCAGGAAATGTCTCTCCTCATCGTGAAATACTGCAATATTCGATACCGGGTTGGTGAATTCTTTCACGAAATTTATTACTCCTACGATGCGTGCTCGGCTATCGGTGCGAGAGATATGTCAAGACTTGGTAGTTTTGCTAAACTTTTAGAAACAACTGTGCGCAGGGTTAAGATGGTCGCTCAAGCTTGCCCAATTGTGCTTTGAAAAGCCTTGGTAGCGCTACTTTGGTAGTCTCCCAATGGTTGGGCCGCATCCTACTCAACAGTTGGCGTGATGCGTTGCATCGAGACGCCCGGTACTAAAACGCCGGCTTCTGGCAGGTTATGAGCGAAGGCCCCCACCAAGTCTACACCGTACTCTTCGACAGCCTGAGCAAGTCCCGACATTCCGGCCATGCGGGCAACCACCATAGCGCGCCTTACCCCAGCGTGCAGCGCATCATCAATAGTCATGGCTGCTCCAAGGGCGCATACAGATTCCCTCACCGTCTTCGTGTCGATCCGCCAGTGCCTCCCCTGAGTCTCGACACGCAAGCCACGGTCATCGGTCGAGACCAACTTGGCATAGGTAACCCGTTTGGGGAGCGTCTGTTTAAGGAGCAGTCGATCTCCCTTCGAGTAGGTGTCCCATTGCGTTTCCAAGGCCACAGGCTCACCACGCTTGCGTACTAATTCGTTGATCACCTCACACAGCTCGTAGCTGTCGCATATGGCGACGAGGGTGGGATCAGCCTTCAGTCCAGCGACCGCTCGACCGAGAGACGAATGTTCTGAAGGTGGGCTCGAGATAGCGCTAGAAGGCGGGTCAATGTGGTGACTGGGGAAGTAGTCTTGGAGCTGATTGACGATGTGGCTATTCAAGCTGCCGTCGACTGCAGTTGTTTGGTTGCAAAGAAAGACGACCCTGTCACGGTGGGTGAAGTGGCCTAGAAGCAGGGATACTTCAACCGCGCTGTACCATTGAAAGTCCCAGACAATAAAGGTTCGGTACTCGCCTCGTCCCGCAGGTATGGATTCCCAATGTACCAGATGGGCTTCGGAGCCATACCGCCCAGCTAGACCCTGATGAACAATACCCGATTCAGAGCCTCCTAGAATCTGCAGAATGGAAGAAAACTCGTCACAGAACGACGCAGCCGATTGGTTACCTGAGTAAGTAAATATGGAAAACCGCGAATTGATCGCGTCGCCAACTAGCTGGCCGTGGTCAGAGTCATTGAGGGCACCGTATAAGCTGGAATACCGGACGTAGGCATACTCGATCTCGCGGTCGGAGTATGTAGGAAAAAAGGCATGAGTTAGCTTCTGGAGTTGCGAGCGTATTGAACTCTGGATCAGGTGATGGCCCATGAGTTGAAAATTATCATGGTGTCCAACAACCAGATGCTTGTCCAGGCAATCAGGTAGCGCCGACCTGAGAGAAGCCGGGAGATCTGAGGCATTCAAAACCGTTGCCCCCCGCTTGGCGTCGGTGAGCATCTTGGCGATTAGCTGATAACTGGAAGTGCTCGCGAGCTGGCTGGCGGTCGAGGAGTTATCCTGCAAATGTCTAATACCCAAGAATGGAAACGCTTTGGCGGGCGTCTTAAATAGTGCACGAGTGCCTTCGGCGCCATGGAGGTGGCATATATTAAGCGCCTGATAGTGACAAAAGCCGGATTCAAGCATGAAGGTGGCTGCATCGACGAGGCAAGATTGACGATGGAAATGATAGGCCAGCTGACTTGCATACGGCTCAGAGATGTACATGCACAGAGCTCTGTGATCCTGCTGTTCCAACGCGAATAGTGCGGCTGAAATACCTTGGGTACTCAAAGCCAGGAGCCTAACTTGCTCGCGCCTTGGTAAGTACAGTTCTGGCAAGTAGAAGTTGTGCTTGACCAGCAGGTGCCAATGAGCGGCTGAGGTCGACGTAGGAGTAAAATCTTTCCTTCCTTGAGAACGGCGCACGCTGTATGTTTTGCCTGGTAGGATTGCAGTCGTCGGTGCGCGTTCAAGCCTAAGAACCACGCGCCGTTGATTCCAAGGTAATACACCTTTGACGACTACAGTACCGTCAAGGCGGTGTATCACTTTAACGATCAAATATATCGCCATTAGTTATTCCACTATCAATCGCTGGTTGTAAAGATCCTTCCAGCGCGCTTGGCTTTTTAGTAGTTCCCTCTTGAGTTTTTCATTATCTGATAAAACTTTGTGGAGCGAAACGTTGAGTTTTCCAAGTTTTGGCGGTGTGGAGGATGGCACGCAGTTTGCCAACACCGAAGCATGAGTGTTTAGAAGACTAACAATCGCTCGCATATCATCATGTCCTCGACCTGGATAAAAACATTGGCGCGTACAACCCACCAGCACGGCTAAGGATGAAAGATTGACTTCGCCATTATGCAGCGTCAGGCTCTGGCCGCTGCGTAAAATATCAACTACGGCCTTCTGGAGCTTTAAAGCCTTTGTATTGCGAACTGGCATTTTCAATATGGTTTCGACAAGCGTGTTAACGTCCATTTTTCCACTCCAGGTAGACTTTGCAATTATTGTTAGATGATACTAGCTCATCTTCCTCCGAAAATGTCTCTAAGTTATATAGAGCGCTGTCCTTGAACTGTAGGTTTCTCTGGCATTTCAAGATGTCATCAATAAGCATGCAAAGGCTATCTAGGTCGAAGAGCCTTGGATCGGAATTTCCGATTTTTGGTGCCACCAATGCCAGTTTGTTGTTCGGGCTTTTCAACTCTTTTTCTAGGATGTATACCTTTCGGGTAAGCTCAATATTTCGGATCTTAAGCGCATCGACTGTAGGTTCGTCGGTCTCCTTCGTGGCCCTTGAAACTAGACCCTTGATATATTTGTTTAGTAGCTTTCGATGTTCGCTTGTAGGCTTTCGAAAGATAGAAGGATCAATGTCTAATTGCTTGCCAATCTCTAGCGTGAGCTGATTAATAGAGGGGAACGGCGGCCCCTTTTTAAGAAGTATTAAACAGCTCTCGATGTTTCGGAGAGTGTCGGCAAGCTGTTTTGCCTGGTAGGCGGCGCAGTTTGGTTTCCGCTTCATTGAAGCTGGCTACCGATTGAGAGAGAGTTAGAGTCAATGCGTTCAGCAATGTCAGCCACGGAAAGGTTCATAGTTTTCATGATCGAAAGGACTTGCCCTACATACTTGTCCCGTTCAGGGCCTTGAGCAATGGCCATCTTAAGTAAATCGGGATTCTTTGCGATTTTTTCAATCATGTATGGGTAGTTATGTGAGGCAAATTGAGGGTAGTCCTGACTATCAAGCAGTTGGGCTATCACGCGTTGTGCAGGATTGTTCATGTCAATCTCATAAGATTGGAAGTCTTTCAGGTCTCGCATTCTGGTTATCAGTCGCGGCTCTGCAGCGTCCTTTTCGAGACGATCTTTTAGTGCCCGCCTAACAAGGTGGTAACTACCTAGCTCAAGCTTCGCTACGGTTAGGTCGTGATGGACTGCCTCGATCTCGTGTCTGTTTGCCTTGCTTGCCTTAAGGTTTTTTAGTTTGCTCACAAGACTTTCCGATTCCCCAGTCAGCTTTCTCACCAAGCAGTTTATCGCCGGCAAATGATCGATACCGAAAACGGCAATTGGACAAAGTCCACATACTCTTGATTTGCCCGTGAACGCAATCAGGTTTTTAGGGCAATGCCCGTTTTTAAGGCAAATGCAATTCGAGTAAAAACCTACATCGGGGTCTTTGTCTGAAGCAATGATTTGCATGCCAGTCCTTTCATGCTCAATAACTGCTGAACTCACGCTGATGAAGTTCTGATCTTGGGCGAGTTTGGTTCGGTCGAGGCTCCACCCCGAAATAATCTCATTGGGCGTCATATAGGTGCTGCTGGCGGCAGGATTCATCTGCGACCAAGCGCTACGCATCACAAGTTTGTTGGATTCTGAAATCGCCTTAATCGACTCGGCAATGTCCGGGAGGGTGTAGTAATCGGTGGTGTAAGGGTTTTTATGAGCGACTTGCTGCTGAGCAACTCGAATGTCAAGGTGGCCATAGATCCGAGCGTGGGTGAGCCAGGTAGCCCTCAGCGAGTGCGGTGTATGAACAGACTTCATTTGTCCGTGTTTGTTATAAGTGACGAATTGGTGATGGCGCTCTGCGGGGACTAAAGTGTTATAAACGTCCTGCACACCATAAAGTAATAGCGCCCACTTTTCGGAGTAATTTGAGTCGGAAAAGGGAAGCCCATGACTATTCCAGGGGCTGCGGAATAGGGAGTAAATTTCTCCGTACTCTTTAGGGTCTGTAGGGTCGTTTTCATAGTATGTCGGAGGGGTGTGGCGTTGGAACACCTCGCGCTGAAAATGTCGTTCGGCGATTAAAGAGTCCATAACGTCATCGGGAATTACAACAGGGCGATCTTGGCCATCTTTGTCTGTATTTACATAAAGAATGCAGGAGTTGAGTATTCGATGCTGAGGCTTACCAAGTAGGTTGTCAAATGTATTGATATCGAGCCACTGGCAGTTTTGGAGACGTAAACCGCCATGTAGGGCGACGGAGAGCATCCTCGTAACGCTGATCCAAGGCATATAAACCTCGGTAGTAGCGGCTCCATACAGTCCAGGATACCAAGAGTAGACGTTGATGATGCGCGTGAGTGAAATAACTAGCGCGTCGTCTTCGTCGTCAGGATTACTAACCTGGATGTCGTGACTCAAACCAAGTTCATGTAAGTTGATCCACTCTGCTCGTCGGACTTCATCCAGTTGATTACCTCCGAGTCTGCCTGTGAGGATCTGCTGTTGAAGAGATAGACCGATTTTATCAACGGCTTTGACGTATGCCTTAGCGATTACAGTTGAGTCAAGAGGAAGAACCACCTTGTCGGTACTTCCGCGTGCCCCGCTTCCAGAACGATCAACCTTCAAGCTAACTGGGTTATCAAATCCTGCCTCAACGGCAAGCTCTACTCCGGCCTTTATGAATGCCTTGTCGACAATAATTACTTCGAAAAACTCGTGAATATTGGCTACGAATGCTGCCTTTGTTTTGGCGGAATATGCGGCATCATAATACTGGCTCAGTGTACAAGGGAGGGTGATCCCGTCGAGCGTTTTTCCTACCCCAAAAAGATTGGCTTCTAGATCCTCTTTGGATATCGTGTTATGCCAGAAAATCACCCTTTCAAATTCGGATGGTCGTTCGGGGAAACGAACAATCGAATGATGGTTATCTTCAAACCACATTGGGAGATAACAAAATACATAATCTAAAAGAAAATTAATTGCTTGTATTTTTTTGGAACGGTAGCGGGTCGAGTGACTTTGTCGCTCAAGATATGCAAGGTAATAGTTTGCCGCCGCTAGCCAAAACCTCGAGAGATTGTCGATGTTTTTGTGCTCGCTGCCAGGATAAAAGTTGTTCTTCAGCCATGAAAAATTTTTTGTGTCGCGTTCAGGTTTGGGTGCGAGTATTGAGCGTTGTTCAATGCTTAGCTCTGACTTATTGGCGAGCTGTTTAGTAATCTCGTCATCTCTAGCCCGCTTTTTAAGCGCAGCCTTTTCTCTCGACCAATTAGACTTGTAGTGTCGTCTGGCACGCTCGCGCTGCTTTGGAGTCATCTCCAAGGCGTCCTCAAACGGAACTGCGAAATAGTCCTTGAACTCCTCAATTGTCATCTTAAATTCGTGGGCTGTAGACGACGAAGTGGATTTTGCATGTAGGTACTGGTGGTACTTCTCTAAATGATAGGCGTCTCTAGGGGATATGATATTAGGGTGCCTGGCAGCAAAGGTTTGGATCCATGGTAGATAGCGGAAAACCTTTGGGTCGTGCACCCTATTGTCGCAAACACTTGGTGCCGCTTCCCAAAGCTCTTCAAGGCTTACGTCCTCAGCCTTTAGCCAGCTAGTTCTGTATTGGAAAACTCTTGAAGCTCTGGTGGTCTCTGGAAAGCCTTTTGAGTGCTCATAGATAAAACCTTTGCTTACTGATTCAAGCAGAGGGAATTTCCACCAGACACCTTGGAACTCAAATGTGTGAGGCAAGGTCGCTAGGCCTTTCGACCATAGGATGACAAACATTGCCCGAAACGATACCCGTAACCCCATAGCGTCTTCTAAGAAGACCGGTAGGCGTCCAGTAATCTTCTCATAAAGCGTACTCGCACTGGTATTGTCTTCTGTTTTGAGTAGCGCCAAGTCATACATTAGGTCAAGATGAGTTCTGTTGATTTTTTTGAAGCCAGTTAAGCTTTTGAGGATGAAAAGCGAAAACCTACTCCGATCCTGGCGACTAGAACTGCCCAAGGCTTGGTCAACTTTATGGCCAAACTCCGTCCGCATTTGTTTGCAAAGTGTTTCGAATGCCTCGCGCACTTCTTTCTGGATGTTTACATTCGGTGCGAGGTTAACTTTTTCGGAAGTATTAATCATGCGGCAATTCGCTCCGAAAGGTCATAGGCAAGCTCTGCATATACAGCGGATCTGATCTGGTCAATGTTAGGGTTTCTACCCCACAAAGCTTTGATGCGTTCTGCTGACTCGATTTCGGCGATCACGGTCTCTTCGCTGAGTCGCGCGTATTTCTCCGTTGACCTGATGTCCTTGTGGCCCATCAAAAGCTTTATCTCGGATAAAGTAAGACCCATCTGATTACGACCGGGGATGTAAACAAAGTTTCTTGCCCATACCCCGTAAAAATGTCTCAGGCTGTGAGAGGTATAGGGCGCACCAGTCGCAGGAGACATAGTGCCAAGATCCACCTGCGCCTTCCTTAAGGCTCTATTCAGACTTCTGTTGAGCGAATTCATATTCCTCAAGAAAAGCAGAGGCTCACCGTATGTATGCTTTTCGCTCGAAACGAATAGATAGTCGCTGTCAGTTGTTGGGCGGACATCAAGATAGTCGGCCAGGGCTTCAAAGAACATGTTTTTGAACGGCTCGAACATGACAATGGACGCAAGTGTCCTGCCTTTGAATGGCAGCTTTCGCGCTGCTTTCTCCGCCGCAGGGTTGCGATGGTAGTTGGGGTCTTCAATTTTTATTGTCCTCGCATCAATATCGATGTCTGACCTTCGGATCCCCCAAACTTCGGAGTGGCGCAATCCGCCTCCGGCAATCATGACGGCGGCGCATCGGCTTTCATGATCTTCAATGCCATTGAGTAGTGTCAGAACATGTTCAGTGGGGAAGCTCCGACTTACCTGCGAGCCTTTGACCTTACCGCCAGGAATGCCACCTGGGGCGTAAGCGTGGGCATCCTTAGGGGTATTTCCGAACGTCAACGTATTGTTGTGAATGTTGTCCATTTCGGCTTTTGTACGCCGTCTGTCCTGCGTTTGGGGCAGTGACATGACGTTGGCGAATGCGTCACTCTTGGTCAGGATCCGCATAAGGGATCCCAAGTCATTGAGCTTCATTTGGCTCGTGCGAAGGAAGTCATTGACCCCGGCCAAATATGTCTGGGCACTCCCAGATTTTACTGGCGTCTTTCCCAGGGCTTTAGCAGCTCGGCGTACGATGAAGTCTGTGCTGTTAATTCCTTTGGTCAAAAACTCCCAGTATAGGTTGATGGTTTTTTGGGCAACCTCGGGCGGCATGGGTGTGCCTCCCATCACACCTGTTTCGTAGCAGTAGTCGAAGAAATTCGCTAGGTAACCGCAATACTGGTAGGGCACAGACTCACCAAACGCATGGCCCACTTCTTTCGTCTTGTATCCCGCATACCAGTTGAATGCGTCAATCGGACGCCCTGTGGCGGTCTCGAAGAGGCGAGGTGTATCCATCTGAATGAGGTAAACATGCTTCACAGGCTTTTCCTCCTGGCCTGGGAGCCCCAAGCTGACAGTCGAGTATCTGTCTTTAGGGATAGAGAAGACTGACAATTCTTGGTTAAAACTTTAAACATGTATTGACACTCTTTTCTAAATGATGTACAAAATCGTGCCGGATTTTACACATTTAAACTTTGCGCTGTGTAATTCCATTTTGAAATTAAAAGGCATCCATTGATTGCTTTCAGGAATATGGTGGGTGATTTTCCCTTGTCCTTAGCGTTCAGGGAGGATCCTTATGGACTCTCAGGTTGCTCGGCCATAACTCCCGCACCATTCTTCAAGTCTCTTGTCCGATTTCTTCCCGCGACCAGCCAGGCACCTATCGCACATACTGCAGTGCGAGAGCTGAGTACGGCCTAGGGGCTCCCGGTGCGTCAGCAGGGGCTGTCTTGGTTTGTCGCAGCGGATGTTCTATGCGAGTCGCGACTGAGTGCCTTCCTGCTTGCCTAAGACCTTCTGACTGCGTTTGAAAGTTGATGACCGTTAGGCATTGATGCACGGTTTTCTTTGTTCACAAACTGATGTGAGCGCAGGTCGTCCGTGATTCGCGCGGAGAAAGAGCTGCTTGATCGGAAGCCGGGTATGGATGAGCGAGAGTGCTGATCGGAGAGGGTGGGGGCGGGGAGTACGTGTTTACTGGGGGGGTGAGCAATTTTATGGAGCGGGTAGAGGGAATCGAACCCTCAACTAAAGCTTGGGAAGCTTTCGTTTTGCCACTAAACTATACCCGCGTTTTGCACGTTCCTATGTTCACAAAACGACGTGTCCTATAAGAACCCTCGTTATCAGCTTGGGAAGCTGGAGTAATGCCATTATACGACACCCGCTTGTCACGCTTGGAGCGGCTGACTTTGTACCAGAAGCGGGGCTTTAAATGAAGCGCTAATTTGCGCTGACAGCAAGTTTCACTGGGCAGCCACCAATGGCAGGGACCCACGCGGCGGCCGCTTTCACGCAAACGCACCCGTGTGAATCCCGTCCGCAATAGCCGTCATGCTCAGATTGCAAACGCATGCTGGCCTTGTACCTGTCGGTAGTGGAGTCGGCTCGGTTCCGGCGCTGTTTTCAGGAAGCCCATCAGCGCGTTCTTTGATTCCAGGCAGGCGGCTTTGTTTTCCATGTCCAGAAAATGACCAGCGGACTGAATCGTACTGAAATGGCACTCGCGAACATGGTTGGCGAACAGCTGCGCATCCGGTGCCGCGGTGTATTCGTCCCACTCGCCGTTCATGAACAGCACCGGCACGTTGATCCGTTTCGCCAGTTTGACCTGGCTCAGGGTGTCTGTGTCCAGGACGTGGTTGATGTGGTGGTGCATCTGCGCGTACTCATGCAGATCAAGCGTACTGACGTGTTTGTAGTTGAAACGCTTGAACAGCGAAGGCAGGTGTTTGCCGATAGTGCTGTTGATCAAAGTACCGACTTCATAGCGATCAAACGCGCCCAAATGCTGGCTGCCGCGCTCAAGGTAATCGCGCATGGGGTCGTTGATCACGGGCGAGAACGAACTGATCACGGCTTTTTCAATGCGCTTGGGTCTGTGCGCCAACGCGACAAGTGCTGCTGCGCCACCCCACGAAAACGACATGATGTGCTCGGCGTTGAAGTGGTCGATTAGCTCCAGCAGGATCTGCCCTTCGGTTTCCTTGGTCAGCGGCTTTTCGTGAAGATTGTGAGGCTTGGACTTGCCCGCGTATGGCTGGTCATAAAGCACCACGTTGAACCGCGGATGCAGGTTGCGGACGGTTTGTGCGAACGATGCAGTAGTGGCCAGCGAGCCGTTGACCATGATGATGGTCTTCTCTGCGGCGTCTGCGCGATAGAACTCCGTGTAAACCCGAAACTGGCCCTGTATATCGAGCACAGCGATTTCTGGCCTCATATCTATGTCTCCTGACGTTAAAACAGGTGTGCGCGCAACCACGTTGCACGTGTCTCGTGACAGGTAGGCATTACCTTGCAAGGGGCCCATGTCGATCCGAAACGATCTGTCCGACAGGTATTGTTATTGGCGGGCGATTCGCCGTGAGTTTCGCCCGCAGAGGGGCTTGGGTCGGCGAAAGGGTTTCTTAAAATGAATTTGTGACTCATCAGTCACATGCGGACCGACCATTGGATTCAAGCAGGGAGCAGAGGAAGTCGCAAGTGCCGTTCGTACATTGCCGGGTTCTTCTGCCGGGCGGTCGAAGACAGTTAAATTTGCAAGATTTCGGCCGCACTCAGCGCTCGGTATTGGCCGGGCCCAAGACCGGGGTCCAGAATCAGTGGACCCATACTTTCGCGGTGCAGGCCCAGCACTTTGTTGTCGAAATAACCAAACATGCGTTTGACCTGGTGATAGCGGCCTTCAACGATGCTAAGACGGGCGTGGTGAGTGTCGATCACTGTTAACTGCGCAGGTTGAGTGGTGAGGTCTTCGAACGCGAAGTAAAAACCTTTGGCAAATTTTTGCGCGTAGTGCGCACCGATTTCCTGCTCGGTTTGAACGAGGTAAACCTTGGGCAGCTTCGTCGCCGGCTGAGTAAGGCGCCGTGACCATTGACCGTCATTGGTGATCAGCATCAAGCCGCTGGTGTTGAAATCAAGACGACCTGCAATGTGCAGTTCATGCTTGTCGGGCTCATCGAGCAGGTCTAGCACGGTGGGATGTTGGGGGTCCACCGTTGCGCTGACGCATCCCGGTGGCTTGTGCAGCATGAAATAGCGCGCGGCCTTGGCGGCTTGCAGCACCTGATCATCAACCATCACACAGCTGAATTCGCGCACGTTGTGATGAGGGTCAGAGACGGTTTGGCCATCCACTTTTACACGGCCAGCCGTCAGCGCGAATCGCGCGTCCTTGCGGCTGAAACGGGGGAGATTGCTGAGAAAGCGGTCGAGACGCATGGCGGCAGAGGTATCAGTCTGTAGAGGGAGGTATTACGCGAACGGAAGCTTGAGCCGGCGCCAACGCTGCGCAACGCGGACAAAGGCAGGCTTTGTCGCGCACCTCATCGGGCAGCGCGGCGAGAACAGCGGGATCGATTTCTACGGAAAAGCACCAGCAAGGTTTGTCCGCCGTGCGTGGGTCCGCCAGCGTGCAGCGATTGCTCAACCCGCACATCGGGCAGATATCAAGTTCCAATGATTGACTGGTCATGCTGGCACGGCGGCCTCGGTGCACACGCGGTTGCGTCCGGTTTGCTTGGCGCTGTACAGCGCTCGATCAGCCCGGGCGATCAGGCTTTGCAAGGTGTCATCGTCATTGAGCACGGTCAGGCCAAGACTGACCGTGATCTGCAACGCAGTCCCGGTGAAGACGTAGGTGTGCTGTTCAGCCAGCAAGCGAATTTTCTCTGCGACACGCCGGGCGCCGGTGGTGCTGGTGTCCTTGAGCAAGATGATGAACTCCTCACCGCCCCAACGGCAAATGATGTCGTCCTCGCGCAAACAGCGACGTACATCTTCGGCAAACCCGGTCAGAACTTCATCGCCCGCCAAATGGCCGTGGGTGTCATTGAGCCGTTTGAAATGATCCAGGTCCAGCAGCATTGCGGACAGTGAGGTGTTATCGCGTCGCGCATCTTGAATCGCACGTAAGGCGAGGTCATCAAAACCCCGGCGATTGGGCAGCCCGGTCAGGCTGTCCAGTGTTGCCTGGGCCTCGATCCGCACCTGAAAACGCTTTATCACCGTATGAAGCAGAAACAACACCAGCAGCATGACCGCCAGACAGATACCCAGGTTGAGATACAGCGATTGCCGCACGTCTATCAACGCGCCGTCTTCGCGTTTGTCGACGAACAGATACCAGTTGAGCTCGGGGATATAACGTACGTTCAGAAAGTGGGCATCGCCCAGCAGATCATATTGATAATTGCCGCTTTGTGGCTTGGGCATTTTGCGTTGCAGGTCTTTGAGGTCAGGCAGCTCGCGCAGGGGCTTGCCGATGGTTGCGCCTTGCGGGCCACCTTGCCCCCCGGTCAGCACCAGACGCCCGAATGCATCGACGAAGTAAACGCTGCGTTGATAGCGCTCTTGATATCGGTCAATCAGCTTGATGACAGCGTCTACGGTCAGCCCCACGCCTGTCGCACCGATGAAGTTGTCTTGGTAATCGAAGACTTTGTAGTTGATGAAAAACGTCAGGTTGTCTTTGTTGGCGAGGTCTGGATCGACGTTGATTTCATACGGTTCAGCCATGTCACGGACCCGGTAATACCAGAGATCGCGCGGCTCGTCGGCCCTGATTTTCTTCAGCACGCCTTTGGCCTGGTAGTAGGTCAGGCTGCGGTTGGAGACGAAGAACGAGGTGTAGGCGCTGTTGTGGTCCATGACCTCCTTGAGGTAGCGCGTCATTTGCTGTGGGTCTTTTTCGCCGGCCACCACCCAATCGCGCACGAAGGTGTCGCGCGCCATCATCGAGGAGATCAGTACCGGACGCACTAGATCCTTCTGAATCTCGGAGTACACCGTGTCCGACGTCAGGGGTAATTCAGTGTTGATGATGCTGTCGCGGATCGCATCGCGTGACGCGAAATAGCTGAGCAAGGACGTCGCCAGAAAGCCGCTCCCCAGCAGGATCACCAACGTCAACAGCAAGGAGCGTTGTGAATGGAGCGTTGAACGAAGGGGCATGACCAATCCGGATTCAGGGAAATTCAGGCGATGGCGCATGCTAGCCTGCCGCCACTGCTTGCGCTATGACCCTGGTGCACTTTTGAACGCATTGAATCCACATGATCTTTCACGGACTGATCGGCACGCTGCCGATGGGCGCAGAGAAGGCGGGTGATCGGCCAAGCGCAGAGCTGATCGCCGAGCAGCGGCAATGCAGCAACAGGATGTGGTCGTAGTGAATACCCTGTCCGGCCAGGGTTTCGAACAGATCCTGCAGTGTCGGATTGCGGGTGCCAAAACGATTTCTAACGCTCAGAACGTCCATCGGCGTGGGCATCAGCTGTCCGAAAAAAGGTGACTGGCGTGAGTGGCGTACTACGTTGCTGATGTCCCGATAGCTTTCGTACCGCTCACTCTGAAATTTGCCCAGAGTGTAGTTTTTGATCTTCCCTACCTGCGCAGTCCCTGCCAGCGCCTTGTCGGTCAGTTGCCAGGCAGGCAGTTGACTGAAGGCAGGACCGGGGGTGTTTCCGGCTGCGTTCATCAGAGAATAAGGCTCGATACTTTGGCTCACCACACGATGTAGTCGGGGGTCGATCAGTTCAAATCCATGAGGCACATAAGTACGCAATTCGGTGCCGTGGGGGATAGCAGTGCTTTTGGTCCACGGCAGGTAATAGCCATGGGTGCTGACGACTAACGTCCGGGCCTGCTCGCGCTCGGCGGTCCACAGCAGGAACTTGCGTTCGAGCTTCCATGCCTTGACCGGCAAGGTTGAGAAATGTGAGTAGCCAGGAACGCTCCAGCTCTTCAGCAGGCTGCCGCTACCGAAGAAGCGCTCCAATTGCGTCCTGCGAGCGCTCATGGAGCGTTGCAGCACTGAACTGAAGCCGCGAGTGGTGACCGAGGCTCCCCGCTTCACGAGGTTGTGGGTCGTCGTGAGTGTTCTTGCCGCACGTAAAAGCCCCGGCGTCAGTGCGCCTGTTCCCAGCAATCCCAGTGACAGGGCCGTCAGCAGTAATTGTCTTTTTTCCTTGTCCCTGTTGCCGGGCAGGCTCGCGGATCGAGCTTCCAGATAAAACGTGCCCGCCGCCGTGACTATCGACGCTACGGCCGCTGGGGCCAGCAGCATGGAAAGCGGCGCAAGCAGCAGTTGCAGGCGATTGAGTCGCTGGGTCCAGTTGCGCAATGAAACCTGCGCCGACGTTGTGATGCTGTCCTGCGCGTCACTCAAAGAGTTGTCGCGCATGGCCTGACATATGAACGCGAACGCAGAAAGCGTCGTCGGATGTTCGCAGAAGGCCCGCGCTTTGGCCTTGTGGACGTCCTCGTGATAAATGGCATCGAGCCATGGACGCAGATTGGACATCGGTTCCGGGGCTGCGCGCACCTGGCCCCACAGTGTCAGGATGTATTCGAGGCGCGCGTGTCGGCTCATGGGCACGTAATTGAGCAGTGTCTGGCGCCAGTTCGGGTCGGCGGCAGAGCGCATCAAATGAGCGCCTAGCTCGCGGCGGTCCTGATACTCGAAGAAGGGCTCCTCTTGCCCCGGCTGGTACAAGACATAACCGGGGTTTTCATCGTGGCTGAACACCAGCAGGCTAGCACAACACGGGCAGTGTGTGCCCGGGCCAAGCGGCCGCTCCAGGTGGAACCCCAGCGACGACCACCGCGTTTTGCGTACTTTTGGTTCGTGGACCCACTCTTCAAGTACCTCAACCAATAGATCAAAACCGGCGCGGGACAACTTTCCGCGCTTTAGGCTGACCAGCGCCTGGCCCACGAAGGTCTTGCGCAACGTCGACTCGATGGCGCTGCCTTCTCGATCCCAGAAGCCTTGAAGCTGCCTGGACATGACAGCCAGAAAATCGACGTTTGTGATGTGCTGTTCAATGGCGTCGGCCGATAGCGAGAGTTCATTTTTCGCATCCCATTTGCCTTCTCCGGTCACGTCCAGATACACCGCTGTCCGGCCACCCTGATCAACGTATCCGACCGGATGCTGGACTCTATAGTTGTCCATCAGGGCTTTATCAAGCGCAACGGCTGAAAGATCGGGAATCTGAATCTGCGTAGCCGGCGCGCGTGCATGGCCCAGCGGTGTGAACGAGGTCCCGGGCAGGTAACGGATAAATACGTGTTCAGGCTTGGCGTCCACCGCGTGATCGTGCGTTAGCCATCGGCGCATCAAACGGTTGGCGGTCTTCATGGGGGCGGGAATGCGGGTGCGGACATCAGACTGCTCACCCCAGATGTCCAGCGCGCCGATCAGCTTCAGGCTGCGGTTGACGGGCATGCGCCAACGGTCACTGGCGTCGGCCTCGTCCGGTTCGTTCGCGACGTTTTCCACGGGCAGGGCTTTGGTCGAAAACTGTCGTTGCGCCAGGGTCAACACTGCGAACAGGTCCTCGCTGCATTCCCTCATTACCAGCCTTGATGGTTGGCCAGCGCGCCGAATGCTGTCGAGATGACGTCGGTGCCAGGGCGAACCGTTCAGCGCATTGAGCAATGTCTGTTCGCGCCAAGGCGCATTCGAGCTGATGTATTCGATGCACTGCGCATGCTCCCCCAAAATATGCAGGTAGCAGTGCGACGTATTTTTTGATTTGAGCTGAAAGATGCCCGGCACGACCTGATCGTCAAGCTCCACCACGCTGACGATCGAATGCCGTGCGACAGCTTTGCGTGTCAGGGTGTCGAGGTGAGTGGGAAACGTCTTCTGCCCCAGCGCATCGAGGGCCAGGGCGTAGTTCTCCAGACTGATCTTGCGCTGGCTGCGCAGTTGATAACACCCATCCATGAAAGACAGCTTGGAAAGCAGGCGATACGTGGGTTCGTGCTGTTCCCAAAACCCATCCAGCTGCGCCTGATAGTCTTCCATCCACCTTGCTCGGACGATCAGGCAGGTCAGCTTTTTCAGCGTCAGGGAAGGGACGCTCGGGTGCAGCACGCGATCTGCTTCCATGCTGCGGATCAAACCGAGAAATGCCGCAGGGTCCAGAGACGTTCGCGCCAGATCGACTACGGTCAAAGAGCATTCGTGCCGCTCGATCCCTTCCGGACCTACGTCAGGGTAGATGTCGGTGAGGAAGTTAATACGCAGTTGGGTGGGGCATAGATCGTTGCCGCCCTGCTGCTCGAGTAACGTCTTGCACTCGTGGACAAGGTAATCGTTGAGCGACGGCGGGCTGTCCATGTCGAGCTGATAGGCCCTCAGCGTCCAGGGCGAACCGTTTAGCAAACGGCCGGCCGGGCTGCTCCTCAGGCGCTCAAAGGCTTTGCGGTTGAATGTCTGAAACGATTCGGCTGATTCAGCAGCAGCGACTGGCTCGGTATTGTCCGCAAACGGCGATACGCCATGAGGGTCAGAAGCCCCTGAGGAGTCATTGCTTTGGAGGATTAGTCCATCGAAGGAGGGGTCATTCCATTGATCGTTCATGTGCGGCAAGTGAGGGCGTGATAAGGGTGCTCACTATGTCGCAAAAGATTTTTTATATGAGCTACATATGTACCGCAGATACTCAGGCAAAGCCTGAGTCTGTAGGAGCGAACTTGTTCGCGAGGCGCCATGCCTGACACACCTCGCTGCCGCGCTCGTCAATGAGTTGGCTCCTACGGAACATGGCATCAGCCCTTGAGATAAGCGCGCCATCCGCCGAAATGGCTGATATCGGTCGCGCCATTCAACCCATAGTTTTCACAGATGAAACCGGTCTCCCAGCGACCATCCGCCAGCTGTACTTTGCCCAAACCCAACGGCGCAGGAATACCGGTCAAAAACGAACCCAGTTCCAGACTTGGCAACTCCCACACCTCGATTTCAATCGCTACACCGCCTTCATCCACACGCACCATGCCCGGACGATATGGCGGGCCACCTGCCAGCGCAAACAGCTGATAGTTCGGCGAGCTTTGTGTCGCTTCAATCAGGCGCGCGCCGCGTTGCTTGAGCTGCCAGTTGAGCGCCAGACCGTCCAGGTGCGCGCCGCAGACCACCAGGCGCGCGACGTCATTGCGCGCGGCATTGATCGGCGGGGTATCGGCCAGGGATTGCTCGCCAATGAGTGGCAATTGAGTGTCGACCTGAAACGCCTGGGCCACGCTCAGCAGGTACTGATCAGTGAACGCGCGGCCAAACAGGGTCACGCCCCATGGCATGCCGTTGTCCATGAACGCGCTCGGCACCGCGATGGCGGCGTAGTCCAGCAAGTTGACGAAGTTGGTGTAGTAACCCAGTTCTGAATTGCGCAGCACAGGTTCCGCAGCCAGTTCTGCCAGCGTCACAGGACGGCCGATGGTGGGCGTGACGACGAAATCCAAGCCCGCCATCAACGCGTCGCACTGAGCCTTCAGCACCTGCAAGCGGTATTGCGCGCGAAAAGTCTGCACGCCAGTCACCGAAGGGGCTTTGGCGAGTACGGCGCGAATCACCGGCAATATGGCTTCGGGATTTTGCGCCATCAAGTGCTCGACAACGCTGTAGCGCTCAGCAACCCACGGCCCTTCGTACAGCAATCTGGCGGCTTCCAGAAAAGGCGAGAGGTCCAGCGTCACCTGTTCGCCGCCCATGGCGGTCAGCCGGTCGATGGCATCGCCGAACAGCAGCGGGCCTTGGGCGCAGCCAAAATACTCCAAGTCTTGCGCGCGCGGCACGCCGAAGCGGAAGGGCCGGGGGGTGCCAAACGCAGAGCCGTCGTTCCAGGACGGATTGCTGCGGCTGTATTCATCACGCGGGTCGAGGCGGGCAGTCAGTGCGAGCAACTGGCTGGCTTCGCGGGCAGTGGCAGTAAAGGTTGTTACGCAGTCCAGCGTCCGGCATGCAGGCACCACGCCGCCGGTGGAGATCAAGCCCTTGGTCGCTTTCATGCCCACCAGATTGTTCAGACCGGCCGGCACGCGGCCTGAGCCTGCGGTGTCGGTGCCCAGCGCAAAACTGGACACGCCGAGCGCCACCGCCAACGACGAACCTGCGCTTGAACCGCCTGACGGATAATCCATGTTCACGCTGTTGGGGCAGGCGCCGTAGGGCGATCGGCTACCGTTCAAACCGGTAGCGAACTGGTCAAGATTGGTCTTGCCCAACGGGATCGCCCCCAAGTTGATCAACTGCTCGACGATGGTCGCCGAGCGCTCGGGCGTGTAGGCGAAATCGGGGCAGGCAGCGGTGGTAGGAATGCCAGCCAGATCGATGTTGTCCTTGATCGAGAACGGCACGCCGTAAAGCGGCAGGTCTTTAAGTTCTTGGCTTTCAAGTGCTACCAGATAAGGCTCCAGTTCCTCGACACTGAGCAGATGAATGAACAGGTGATAGTCGGTGTTCAACGCCGCCGCTTTGTCGCGCAAGGACATGATCAACTGGCGCGGTGTCTGGCTGCCGTTTTGGTAAGCGGCGCGCACGCTGTCCAGGCGCAGGTCGAACGAAGAATTGCTCTGAGTCATGGCGAGATTCCGTAGTCGTTAAAAAAGTTGAATCGCTTCATTCGGCGGCCAGCACCACCACCCGTTGCCCGGCCCGCACGGCCGATCCGGGTTGCACGCGTACTTCCTGCACCACGCCTGTGATCGGCGCGAGGACAGGTATTTCCATCTTCATCGATTCCAGGATCACCAGTGTTTCGCCAACTTCCACTCGCTGACCGACGCTGACCTGTACTTGCCACAAGTTGCCCGCGATGTGGCTGTCGACGCTGATCTGGCCTGCTTGCAGCGGCGCTTCATCGGTGGCTTCGGCAACCGCCTCATCGCTCTCGAATGTGGCCTGACCGTTGGCGATCCAGCGTTCGCGTTCGGCCTGAAACGCGCTTTGCTGTTGCTCACGAAACGCGGCTATGCCCTCGGCCTCTTTGGCGAGAAACGCTTGGTAATCCGCCAGGTTCAAGGTGCTGTGTTCGATCTGCAGCGGGTAGCGCCCCAGCGGGAAATCCCGACGAATGCGCAGCAGCTCCTCGGCGCTGACCGGGTAGAAACGGATCTGATCGAAGAAGCGCAGCAGCCAGGGTTTGCCGTCGAACGCTGCAACTTCGCGGTAGCGATTCCACATCTGCAGCGTGCGCCCGACGAACTGATAGCCGCCGGGGCCTTCCATGCCGTAGACGCACATGTACGCGCCGCCGATGCCCACCGAGTTTTCAGCAGTCCAGGTGCGGGCCGGGTTGTATTTCGTGGTCACCAGACGATGACGCGGGTCCAGCGGCGTGGCCACCGGCGCGCCGAGATAGACGTCGCCCAGGCCCATGACCAGATAGCTGGCGTCGAACACTGTGCGCTGCACTTCGTCCAGGTTGGGCAGGTCGTTGATGCGGCGGATGAACTCCAGGTTGCTCGGGCACCAAGGGGCGTCCTTGCGCACCGTCGTCATGTATTTATCGATGGCGAGCTGACAGGCCGGGTCGTCCCAGGACAGTGGCAAGTGGACGATACGCGACGGGACTTCGAGGTTTTTGCTGGCGCAGACCGCATCCCATTCACCGGCGACGATGTTCAGCAGGTCGGTCAGCGGCAGTTGTTCAGGCTGGTAATGCACTTGCAGCGAACGGATGCCCGGCGTCAGGTCGATCACCCCGTGCAAGGATTTGGCTTCCAGTGCCTGCATCAGCGCATGACCGCGGAAACGCAGTACAAGGTCCAGCTCCGGTGCGCCGACTTCCAGCAGCAAGTGCGTATCGCCAGAGAGGCGGGCGACCAGGCGGGTAGTGCCTTCCCCAATGTCCAGCACAACGGGTGACTGTAGGAGCGCGCTTGCCCGCGATGACAGTGTTGTGATCGATGAAGATGTATCGACTGTCCCGGCCTCTTCGCGGACAGGTCCGCTCCCACGGTTTTGCGCGGTGTCATCGATCCCCTGTAGGAGCGAATTTATTCGCGAGGGGGCTTCAGCGGGAACTGAGTTGTATGTCTCGCCAACAAGTTGGCTCCTACAGAAAAGCGCGCGAGCCGCTTCGACGGTGACCGGCGAAAACCGCACCTTATCCCCGGCCTTGAGTTGCCCCAACTGCCACAAGTCGGCCTCGATGATCGTCACCGGGCACACGAACCCGCCCAGGCTCGGGCCGTCGGGGCCGAGGATCACGGGCATGTCCCCGGTGAAATCCACCGCACCGATCGCATACGGATTGTCGTGAATGTTTGAAGGATGCAACCCCGCCTCGCCGCCATCAGCCCGGACCCATTCGGGCTTGGGCCCGATCAGGCGCACGCCGGTGCGGCTGGAGTTGAAATGCACTTCCCAGTCGGTGGCGAAGAATGTCTCGATGTAGTTTTCGGTGAAATATTCCGGAGCGCCGTGGGGGCCGTAAATTACCCGGATATCACGGACCAATGGCAAATCCTGAAGCTGCTCGGAAGACAGTTGTTGTCCACAAGCGCGATCAAGCAGCGGCGACACATGCAGCACATCCCCCGCACGCAACGCCCGGCCGCCGTGCCCGCCAAACTGCCCCAACGTAAACGTGCTCTTGCTGCCCAAATAATCCGGCACGTCCAGCCCGCCGCGCACGCACAAGTAACTGCGCGCACCGGCCCCAAGGATTGTGCCAATCGCCAACGTCGAGCCGGCACTGATCAGCAGTGCGGTGTTCATCGGCTGCGAGACGCCATCCAGCGTCACTGGAATAACCGCACCGGTCACGGTCACCACGGCATCGGTGTTGAAGCGCAGCATCGGCCCGCTCATGGTGATTTCCAGCGCGGCGCAGCCCTCGGCGTTGCCCAGCAACCTATTGCCCAAGCGCAGCGAAAGACTGTCCATCGGCCCCGACGGCGGTACGCCCACCGCCCAATAACCGAGGCGACCGGGATAGTCCTGCACGCTGGTCTGCGTCCCGCCGCTCAACACCTCAAACGTGTCGGCGCGGTAGATCAGATTTTCCAGGCAGCGCGTCCACGGCTGACCGCTGGCGAATGGCGCATCGCTGATGATCTGGCGCAGGTAATCGCGATTGGTTTCCACGCCGTACAAGCGGCTGTCGCTCAGTGCTTGAGCCAGCCCGGCGCTGGCCGCTGTCCTGTCCGGCGCCCAGCTGATGACCTTGGCGATCATCGGATCGAAGAATGGCGGGATCTCGCAACCGGCTTCGACCCACGTATCAATGCGCAGATGTTTGCCATCGGCAGCGGGGAAGTGCACCGCCGTCAACAAGCCCGGGCTCGGCTGAAAGTCCCGGCCTGGATCTTCGGCATACAAGCGCGCCTGAATTGCATGGCCGCTGGCTTTCAACCCCGCTTGCAACTCGGACAACGGTGGCAAATCACCCGCCGCCAGCTGCACCATCCAGCTCACCAGATCGACGTTCCACACCTGCTCGGTCACGCCATGCTCGACCTGCAAACGGGTGTTCACTTCAAGAAAGTAAAAGCGCTGATCATCGCTGTCGAACACGAATTCCACGGTTCCGGCGCTGCGATAATCCACCGCTTTGGCCAGCTTGATCGCCGCCGCGCAAAGCTCCTCAGCCATGCCATCAGGCAAGTTCGGCGCCGGGGTTTCTTCCAGGACTTTCTGATTGCGGCGCTGCACTGAACAGTCACGCACACCCAGAGCAATGACCTCGCCCTGACCGTCCCCGAACACCTGCACTTCCAGATGGCGGGCGCGCTGAATGTACTTCTCGATAAACACCCCTGCATCGCTGAAATTGTTCTGCCCCAGACGCTTGACGGCTTCGAATGATTCACTCAGTTCGCTGGCACTGCGGCACACGCGCATGCCAATACCGCCGCCGCCCGCTGTGCTTTTTAGCATCACCGGGTAGCCGATTATTTCAGCAGCCGACAAGGCAGACTCAACGCTGTCCAGCAGCTCAGTGCCTTCGAGCATAGGCACGCCATGCTGTTTGGCCAGCGCACGGGCTGTGTGCTTGAGGCCGAACACCCGCAGTTGTTGAGCCGTCGGGCCGACAAAAGCGATGCCTGCATCTTCACAGGCCTGAGCGAACGCCGCGTTTTCCGAGAGAAATCCGTAACCGGGGTGAATGGCTTTGGCCCCAGTGGCTTGAGCGATGGCGAGAATCTTGTCCACTGCCAGATAGGTGCCCGCTGCGCCGCCTTCGCCGAGGCTGTGCGCCTCATCGGCTTGAAGAATGTGCAGGCTGGCGGCATCGGCTTCTGAGTAGACCGCAACGCCTTCGACGTTCAGGTCACGCAGTGTGCGCAAGATGCGGCAGGCAATGGCGCCACGGTTGGCGATCAGCAGTTTGTCGAACATGGTGGTGACCCCGGGGATTGAATGTGATCAATCCCAAACTGGGAAGCGGGCCGTCCCGCTGTTAGTCGTTCTGCACGACGGTCGTCCGTCGCAACGCATCCATAAAATCAGCGACCGGGCTTCAATCCCAGACCAGCAACTCGGCCGGTGTCGGGTTGTAGCCGTTGCACGGGTTGTTCAATTGCGGGCAGTTGGAGATCAGCACGATCACGTCCATCTCCGCGCGCAGTTCCACGTACTTGCCGGCACCGGAAATGCCGTCTTCAAACGTCAGGCCGCCGTCCGCTGTCACGGGCACGTTCATGAAGAAGTTGATGTTCGGGCTGATGTCGCGCTTGCCCAGCCGACCGTCATGGATGCAGGCGCGCAGGAAGCTGTCGCGGCAGCTGTGCATGTGGCGTTTGTCCAGCGCGTAGCGCACGGTGTTGCTCTCCTGCGCGCAGGCACCACCGAGGGTGTCGTGACGCCCGCAGGTGTCTTCGACGATGGTCAGCATCGGCCGGCCGAGGTTGGAAAACAGCACGCTGCCTTTGCTCAGGTACACGTTGTTCTGCCGACGCAACGTGCGCTGCACGTCGTAACGTTCGCGCGGGTTGGCGAGGCTGTAAAACAGCGTGTCCACCGCCTGATTGCCTTCCAGGTCCAGCAGGCGCAGCGTTTGTCCGGCCTTGAGTTCGGTCAGTGAAGGTTCGCCTGCCGCGACGTGAGTGATGGAAACGGGTGCTGTGGTGGCTGCAGTATTCATAGGAGCTTCCTCAGGCGAACAGGCGGTCGGTGTTGATGAAGCCGCGTACGTTTTCCGCGCGCGAGGTGCGGCAGTGCTCGGCAACGCTAGCGTCGGCCTTCATCCAGGTCAGCTTGACCGGTTGCGGCGCGTATTCAGGGTTCGGGTCCATCGGGTGTTGCAGCGCGGTCAGCACGACGAGGGTGTCCATCGGCGCGTACAGCTCGATGTAGTCGCCGGCGTTCGAATTGCCCGGGACGAACGCCAGCGCACCGTGATCGTCGACATTGACCCGGCTAAACAGGTTGAGCGTCATCAGCAAATCAGCCAGCCCCAGATCCCACTTACCCAGCTCCACCAACAGGTTGTCGGCGCCATTGCGGAAGAACCCGTTGCGCAGCTCCTGGTAGCGCCCCTGGCCGTACTTTTCGGCGACTTCTTCAGCGCAAAGCACGCCGCCAATGCTGTCGCTCCAGCCGCAAGTGTCAGCAGTGATCGCCGTCAGCACCCGGCCCATGTCCGAATACAGGCAGTGGCCGTCGGTGAGCTTGGCAGTGTGTTGGCATTTGAGGCTGTCGGGCAGGTTCAGGCGCTCGGTTTTTTCGTTGGCGTTGAGCATGGTCAGGCTGACGTTGGCGTTGCCATTTAGGTCAGTCAGGCGCAGCAATTCGCCGCGTTTGAGCACGAACGACAGGTGCCCGCCGCCAGGCAAGACGTCTTCGGCGAACACGGGAAATAGCGTGGTTGAATCAGTCATGTGAAAAGTCCTCTAGACCGTTTGCAGCGATTCAATGGCGGCGCGTGCAGCGCGGCGATCGCTGTTCAGGGGAATGTCGTAAGTGATGCGGGCGCCATAGGCACCGGGGGCGTGGGGGTCGTGGCGGACTTTGTCGAAGACCATCAGCCGCGTGCCGAGATTGAAGCCTTCGGACAGGTCGTGAGTGACCATGAACACCGTTAGTTGCGTCTCGCGCCACAGCTCCAGCAGCAGGGCGTGCATGTCTTTGCGGATGCCCGGATCAAGTGCGCCGAACGGCTCGTCGAGTAGCAACACCCGAGGTTTCATGATCAGCGCCTGAGCGATGGCCAGACGTTGCTGCATGCCGCCCGACAGCTGCGTCGGGTATTTGTCCAGCGAGTGACCGAGGCCGACTTTGTGCAGCAACACCGATGCTTGCTCGCGCGCCTCGCGCTTGGCGTTGCCGAACAAGCGACCGAGCAGGGCAGAGCGCGGCAATTCCAGCCCCAGCGCGACGTTGTCCAGCACGCTCAAATGCGGGAACACCGAGTAGCGCTGAAACACCACGCCACGGCTGGAATCCGGTTCGCTGGCAAGCGGTTTTCCGTCCAGCAGAATCGAGCCTTTGCTCGGCACTTCCTGGCCCAGCAGCAGGCGCAGGAAGGTCGATTTGCCGCAGCCCGACGCCCCGACGAGTGTGCAGAATTCCCCCTCGGCGACGCTCAGGTTCAGCCCTTCGAGCACCACTTGATCGTCGTATTGCTGCCAGACGTTGTTCACCGAAATGAAGCTCATGGCCGCGCTCCTTCGTACCAGGGGAACGCTTTGCGGGTCAGGGCTTTGAGACCCCAATCCATCAGCCAGGCGAGGAGAGTGATCCACACCACGTAGGGCAGGATCACGTCCATCGCCAGGTAACGACGCACCAGGAATATTCGATAACCCAGGCCATCGGTAGACGCGATGGCTTCGGCGGCGATCAAAAACAACCACGCAGAACCCAGCACCAACCGCAATGAAATCAACAAACGCGGCAGCAACTGCGGCAGTACCACGCGCAGAATCAGCGTCCAGGTCGTGGCGCCCAATGTCTGCGCCTTGATCAACAACTCGACCGGGATTTCCCGCGCGCGCTGTTCCAGATCCCGGGCCAGAATCGGCGTGATACCGATCACGATCAGCATCACTTTCGACAGTTCGCCCAAGCCGAAGACGATGAACAAAATCGGCAGGATCGCCAGCGGCGGCACCATCGACAGCACCGTCAGCAAGGGTGACAGCGGCGCGCCGAACATCGGCAAAATCCCTGATGCCGTCCCCAGGCACAGCCCGACGAGGGCGCTGATGCCCAGACCAATCGCCAGCCGTTGCAGACTGGCGGCGCTGTCTTGCCACAGCAGGTACTCGCCGGTGCGGGCGTCCGGGACAATCGCGACACGTTTGATCGCGTCGGTCATTTGCACGGCGCTTGGCAACAGCTTGTCGTTGGGGTTTTCCGTCAGCCGTGTCGCCGAGCCCATGAAATAGGCAAGCAGCAACAGGGCGAACGGCAGGATCACCAGAATCAAACGGCTGGCGCGATCCGGACGGCGGTTAATCAGGCGCATGGCAATGACCCTTGTTTACAACTTGCCGTCGGCAGCCATCTGCACGTAGCTCGGATCAAAGTGCAATTTGAGGTTGCTTTTGTCGCCTTCGGTCACGCCGCCTGCGAAGGTCATGCCCACCGCGCTTGCGTCTTTGGCGCCTTCACCGAGCAGGCCATGCTCGAACGAGAAGTCCGCCACTTTGCGCATGGTGGTCGGCAACGCTTTGCTGTTGGCGAACTCGAGGGTTTCTGTCGGAGTGAAGAACAGCTTGGTGGTCGCCAGTTGCGACTTGAAGCCTTCCAGATCGGTGCCCGACGCTTTTGCCATATGTTCGAGGGCTGCGGTGGAAGCCGCGGTCTTGGCGTTCATGGTGTCCATGACTTCAAACCAGGCGCCAGTCAGGGCTTTGCCCAAAGCAGGGTTGTCTTTGAGGGTCTGGGTGTTGACCACCATCATGTCCATGATCTCGCCGGGGATCTTGCTCGAATCGAACACTTCGGTAACACCGTGCTTGGCCTTGATTTCCGAGAGCATCGGGTTCCAGGTGGTGACGGCTTTGACGTCGCTGGTGTTGAAAGCGGCGGCGATGTCGGCGTCGGAGGTGTTGACGACTTTCAGGTCTTTTTCGGTGAGATCAATGGTGTCCAGCGCGCGGGCCAGCAGGTAGTGGGAAACCGACAGCTCCACCAGGTTGACGTCCATGCCCTTGAGGTCGGCGACTTTTTTGCCTTCGCCCTTGATCACGATGCCGTCATTGCCGTTGGAGAAGTCGCTGACAATCAGCGCGGTACTTTCAACGCCGCCGGCTGCGGGGATGGTCAGTGCGTCCATGTTGGTCATGGTGCAGCCATCAAACTGGCCGGCTGTGTATTGGTTGATCGATTCGACGTAATCGTTGAGCTGGGTGACTTTGATGTTGATGTTGTACTTCTTGGCCCACTTGTCGACGATGCCTTGGGTCCCGGCGTATTCCCACGGCATCCAGCCTGCGTAAATGGTCCAGCAGACGTTGAAGTCTTTCTTGGGGGCGGCGGTGGCCGAGAGGCTGAGGGCTGCGAAGACGCCTGCGGTGAGCAGACTCAATAGACGGGACTTTTGCATTGGGGTATCTCCAGTAGCGAAAAGGGGGCGGTCAGGAGCACGGCGACACCACTGGTGTCCTGTCTCCCGGGCTTTTATCCCGCCGTGTAACCTCTACTGGAGGTCGCCAACTCTCGGACCAGCCACTCGCTTTTGGCGAGCCGGAACCCTAGTCGGCTATTGCAAATTGTGGTGCCGCGAACCTGTGATGACTCCTGCACGATGAATTGTTAAGCGAGAGTTGTGCCAATTCGCTATAAGTCTCTTCCTGCGCGGGGTTCAGCGATGTCTGCGATAACAAGGGGTCAGCAACGTGGTTTTTTCTGCGCATGAATCGCACCGTCTCGGGGCGCCGTCTGGCGGCTGCGATGCGTGTCGGGGCACTCGATCATGGTTTTGCAGTCTGTTTACTTGTCTGCCTGCTGCTTGGCGGATGCCGACCAGCGTCGCTGGTTCGAGCCCTACCGCGGTCCGGGAGGCCGCCATGTATCGACGAATCCTGCTCACTCTTTTCATGACTTCCACGCTTGCAGGTTGTTACGCAGATTCCGGCTACTACCAGGAAGAGGTGTACACGCAGCCGGTCTATGCGCAGCCTGTTTATACCCAACCGGTTTACGGAGGCGGATACGGCAGTACCTATATCTATGACGGCGGTTATCGTTCCTACCGGCGTGATGTTTATGTAGCGCCTCGTTATTACGCGCCACCGCCGCGTTATTACAACGGCTATGGTGGTCGGCCAGGCTACGGCGGACCACGACCCGGTTATGGCAACCCGGGCTGGAACGGACCCCGGCCCGGTTACGGCGGCGGTCGACCTGGCGGCGATCATGGCTGGAATGGCGGACCGCGGCCCGGCTCCGGTTATCAACCAGGTCGGCCACCTGGTGGTGGCGGCGGTGGGGGTGGGCCACGTCCGGGTTGGAATGGTAATCCCGGGGGCGGTGGCGGCGGTGGACATCAACAAGGTCCGGGCCCAAGTCGCCCGAGCGGCGGCAACATGCGCCAGGATGGCAATTTCGGTAACGGCGGCCATGGTGGGCCAGGCGGCGGTAATCGCTAATTGCTGAACCCAAAAAACGGCGCTCTCAGGAGCGCCGTTTTTTATCCAGCCGCCACATACCTTTTCACTACAAAGGTTCTGTTCGCTGCATGTTTGCGAGTTGCCACATTACCCGTGGGAGCGGACCTGTCCGCGAAGGCATTCTGCCAGGTGCTAACTAAGTAGTGGATGCAACGGCCTCTTCGCGGACAGGTCCGCTCCCACGGGTTGTGCATACGGCGCGGAATCTGCAGAGAATCCTACAAAAGCGGTCGCGATCAGCGGCAGTCAATACTCGGATAAATCCGCCAGCGGATGCCTTCCTTCCCACGCCTTTTCAAAATGCGCATCGATCACCGCCAGCGGGATCGTCGCGACGTCCTGCCAATGCCAGTGCGGCGTCTGATCCTTGTCAATCAGTCGAGCGCGCACTCCTTCACTGAACTCCGGATGACGGCAGCAATTGACGCTCATGGCGTATTCCATCCGGAACACCTCAGCCAGCGACATATGCCTGGCCCTCGCGATTTGCTCCCACACCAGGTGCGCCGTCACGGGGCAGCCCTCGGTCATGGTCTTGGCGGCTTTGGCCAGCAGCGCGTCATTGCCACTGAGCTGATGCTTGATGGCATTCCATGCGCAAGGCACGTCGGCAATGTCCAGCAGCTCGTCAATCTTCTCCCGATGCGGCAACCACTGCGCTGGCGGCAATTGCGGCAGGGCTTCTTGCTGCAGCGCTTTGAACAGGCTGTTCAGCTGAACGGCGGTCTGCTCCTGCCAATTGAGTTGCAGCAATCGCTCAATCATTTCTTCTTGCTGATCGTCCAGCAGGAATCGGTCGGCCAGGTCCAGATCCAGTGCGTCATGGCCATTGATGTGGGCGCCGGTCAGGCCCAGAAACAATCCCAACTTGCCGGGCAGTCTCGACAGAAACCAGCTAGCACCCACGTCCGGATACAGACCGATGCTGATCTCCGGCATCGCCAGTCGGCTGCTGGGCGTCACCACCCGGATATTGGCGCCCTGCAACAGGCCCATGCCGCCGCCAAGTACGTAACCGTGCCCCCAGCAAATCAGCGGCTTGGGGTAGGTGTGCAGCGAGTAGTCGAGACGATATTCCGCGGCGAAGAACTGCGCCGCCAGCGGTGGGACTTCGCCCTTGTGGTGGCGGCCTGCTTCTACCAGCGCGCGCACATCGCCGCCGGCACAGAAAGCTTTCGGACCATTGCCGCGCAGCAGCACGCAGACGATTTGCGGGTCGCTGGCCCAGGCGTCGAGGCGATCTTGTAACGCCAGAATCATTGGCAGCGACAGGGCATTCAGTGAAAGTTCGGCATCCAGACTGGCGATCCCGATGCGGGCGCCGTCTGTACCGGTGAGTTCTTCGAATTGCAGATTCATCGTGACCTCTTGTCAGTGGTACGGAGCTTCTAACGAAGTTGTGATTGCTCTTGACGCGCAGAAGTTGCACATCACACCTGAGGGTGAGTGTAGGAAACGCCAGACGCGCTGCGCTGGAAATAATTACTGACAGCCCCTAAAGTCCGCGCATAGTTTTTGCCGGATACAACCATGACAAGCGATGACCGCATCAAACTTGAGCCCAGTTGGAAGCACGCGCTGCGCGAAGAATTCGAAAAGCCCTACATGAGCGTGCTGCGCGAGTTTCTGCGGCAGGAGCACGCAGCCGGCAAGGAGATTTATCCGCCCGGCCCTTTGATTTTCAATGCGCTGAACTCAACGCCACTGGACAACGTGAAAGTGGTGATTCTCGGTCAGGACCCGTATCACGGCCCCAATCAGGCGCACGGCTTGTGCTTCTCGGTGCAGCCAGGCGTGCCTGCGCCGCCCTCGCTGGTCAATATCTATAAAGAACTGAAACGGGATCTGAACATCGACATCCCGAGTCACGGGTATTTGCAGTCCTGGGCCGATCAGGGCGTGTTGATGCTGAACACGACGCTGACTGTCGAGCGCGCCAACGCTGCGTCACATGCGGGCAAAGGCTGGCAGCATTTCACCGACAAAGTGATCGAAGCCGTCAGCGCCCATCAACCGCACTTGGTCTTTTTGCTGTGGGGCGCCCATGCACAGAGCAAACAGAAACTGATCGACGCGACCAAGCATTTGGTGCTGACCTCCGTCCACCCCTCGCCGCTGTCGGCGTACAAAGGGTTTTTGGGCTGCGGGCACTTCAGCAAGGCCAACAAGTTTCTAGAGCAGAACGGCATTGCGCCGATTGAGTGGCGGTTGCCTGCCACGGTTTAGCTCCCCCCTGTAGGAGCGAATTTATTCGCGAGCGGCCGGTACATCTGACAATTTGCGGTCGGTTGATACACCGTCTCGCGAATGAATTCGCTCCTACAGAATTATTTGCGTCAGTCAGACAGTCTGCCGATTCCAATACCGAAACAACGGCTCCGCCAGAAACAACACAAACAGCAACCGCATCACCTGCATTGCCGTCACCAGCGGCACTGACAGCTGCAACACCTCGGCCGTCAAGCTCATTTCGGCGATGCCGCCCGGCATCATGCCCAGCGTCAGCGAACGCAGGTCCAGCAGCGTCAGCGTGCTCAAGACAAAGGCAGCCCCGGCGGCGATGATCATGGTCAATGCCGTGCCAACCAACGTGCGCCCTAAAAAGGAAGGCGCGCGACGAAAAAACGCACGGTTGAAATGGCACCCCAACCCGCTGCCAATCAGCCATTGCCCGATCTGACTGCCGCCATCGGGCAAGCCGATGTGCAGATCAAAACTCACACTGACCACCGCGCTCACCAGCAACGGCCCGAACAGCCACGGATTGGGCTGCCTCAAGCGCTGCCACAAAAACGCCATCGCCGCGCCCGCCGGGAATAAAACTGCCAGCCACATCCAGTCCACCGACACAGGATGCAACGCGGGCGCGCTGGCCCCCAGCAGATATTTGAAAATGGCGGGGACGCACAAAACTACGCACAACACCCGCAGGCTTTGGCCCGCCGCCACGTTGCTGAGGATCGCGCCGTTGCGGGCCCCCAGGTTGACCATTTCTCCCGAGCCGCCAGGCATGCTGGAGAAGAATGCCGTGGCGCGATCTTCGCCGGTGCGCAGCATCAGCCACACGCCGACCACGCTGGAAACGCTGGTTACCAGTGCGCCGATGAAGATCAAACCGAAGTGGGAGAGGACTTGCTCGATGACGACGGGGGTAAAGTGCAGGCCGATCCCGATACCGACCACCCATTGGCCGCACTTGCGGCCTCCGGGGATTTCAGCCAGCTGCCATGGGGTCAGGCAGCGCACGAGGATGATCGCCAGCAACGAGCCGACCATCCACGGTAAGGGCCAGCCGACCAGGCTGGCGAGGTAACCGCCGAGCAGGCCGACCAGAGGCGTGCCCCACCAGGTTTTGAATGGCCTGTCAGACATTCGCCAGTTCGCGACGCTGACGAGCACGCTTGCGCCAGATGCGGATCAACGGGAACACCAGCATGAACGCCGTCACCACCCAGACGCCGAGGGTGATCGGGCTCGACCAGAGGATTTCCAGCGCACCGTTGGAGATCGACAGCGCGCGACGCAGGTTCTGTTCCATCAAGCCCCCGAGGATGAACCCCAGCAAGATCGGCGACAGCGGGAAATCCAGCTTGCGCAGGATGTAGCCGAAGATGCCGATGCCGACCATCAGGAACAGGTCGAAGGTGGTGGCGTGAACCGCGTAGACGCCAATCCCGGTGATGATCGCGATGACCGGCACCAGCGCCCAGTTCGGCACGGCGAGAATGCGGGTGAAGATGCGGATCATCGGGATGTTGAGGATCACCAGCATGATGTTGGCGACGAACAACGATGCAATCAGGCCCCAGACGATGTCCGGCTGTTGTTGAAACAACAGAGGGCCCGGCGTGATGTTGTACAGCGACAGCGCGCCGATCATTACCGCTGTGGTGCCCGAACCCGGAACGCCCAGTGTCAGCATCGGCACCAGAGCACCGCAGGCGGTTGCGCCGATGGCGGTTTCCGGCGCTGCCAGACCGCGCATGTCGCCTTGTCCGAATTTGCCCGTGGTGCCGGCGATGCGTTTCTCGGTCATGTAGGCCACGGCGCTGGCCAGGGTAGCGCCGGCGCCCGGCAGCACGCCCATGATGAAACCCAGCAGACCGCAGCGAATGTTCACCGCGAACACCGCACCGGCTTCCTTGAGGTTGAACATCATGCGGCCGGTGGCTTTCACTGCTTCTTGGCCGCGATGGGTTTTCTCAAGCAGCAACAGGATTTCGCTGACCGAGAACAGGCCCAGCACCAGCACGACGAACTGAATGCCATCAGCCAGGTGGATGTTGTCGCCGGTGAAACGGTACACGCCGCTGTTGGCATCGATACCGATGGTCGACAGAAACAGCCCGATCAGCGCAGCGACAAAGGTCTTCAGCGGTTTGTCACCGGCCATGCCGCCCAGGCAGACGATAGCGAACACCATCAGCACAAAGTATTCCGCCGGACCGAAAGCGATCGCCCATTTCGCCAGCAGCGGGGCGAACATCACCATGCCGCAGGTCGCGATGAACGCACCGATGAACGAACTCCACGCCGACAGAGACAACGCCACACCGGCCATGCCTTGACGCGCCATTGGGTAGCCGTCCAGCGCAGTCATAACAGTGGAAGCTTCACCGGGAATGTTCAGCAAAATGGAGCTGATGCGACCGCCGTATTCGCAGCCCAGGTACACGGCTGCCAGCAGAATCAACGCCGATTCAGGCGGCAAGCCCAGGGCGAAGGCGATGGGGATCAACAGCGCGACACCGTTGATTGGCCCAAGGCCCGGCAGCAGGCCGACGACCGTACCGATCAAGGTGCCGGAGAGGGCGGTGATGAGGTTGTACGGGGTCAGCGCGACGCCGAAGCCCTGGCCCAGATAGCCGAGAGTATCCATATTATTTCTCCAGAACGTCGAGCAGACCGAGGGGCAGAGGCACGTCCATGACTTTGTCGAACAGCACGTACAGGCCAATGCTCATCAACGTAATGATCACGATGCTCGGCACCCAGCGCCCGCCGTACAGGCGCGCCATTGGAATGCCGATCAGGATGCTGCTGAGGATGAAACCCAACGGCTCGAACAGGCCGGCGAAGATCAACAGCAGACCGATGCAGATGGCGATCTTGATCAGCGTCGGGCGGTCGAGTTCGGGTTCGTCCTCGCTATGCACGATGGGCGCGGGGCGGAACACCATGTACAGCAGGGAGATGCCCATCAGCGCCAGCATCAGCAGCGGAAACGCACGCGGGCCAACGGGTTCGTAGGAAAACGGCGCCTTGTAAGGCCACGCCATCAGCGCCAGGCCGATACACACCAGCAGCAGCACAAAGGCGAAAATTCGTTGCAGGACCATGTGAAAACTCCTGGGTTACGCCACCGCGCAGGCGGCGCAACCACTCGTCAGTCAATCGAGTGCAATCACTGAATCAGGCCGAATTCCTTGGCCATGGTTTTGTATTCGGCGACACGCTGCTTGACGTATTTATCGAGTTCGTCACCGGTCATGGCGAACGGGAACAGCTCGCGCTGATCGCGCAATTTAGCGAAGTCTTCGGAGGCCAGCAGCTTGTCAAACGCCGCTTTCCACCAGTTGTATTCTTCGTCAGTTACTTTTGGCCCGAGGTAGAAGCCGCGAACCACGGGCCAGACGATGTCGTAGCCTTGCTCTTTAGCGGTCGGGATGTTCTTCATCTCCGGCTCGTCCAGTCGCTCGTCGGAGAACACTGCCAGCAGGCGCATGTCACCGCTCAAGATGTGCGGCATGGAGTCGGAAATGTCAGTACTGCCCACCTGGATGTGACCGCCGAGCAGGGCAGTCGCGATTTCGCCGCCGCCTTCGAGGGCGACGTAACGCAGGTCGCGCGGGTTGATCCCGGCGGCCTTGGCGATCAACGCGGTTTGCATCCAGTCCTGGCTGCCAACGGTGCCGCCGGAGCCGATGACCACTTTGCTAGGGTCGGCTTTCAGGGCCTTGACCAGGTCATCGAGGTTTTTGTACGGCGAGTCGGCTTTCACCGCAATGGCGCCGTAGCTGGTGCCGACGGCGGCGAGCCAGCGAACCTGGGTTTCGTCGTAACGCCCGAATTTGCCTTGTGCCAGGTTCAACAACGAACCGCTGGACCAAGCCACCAACGTGCCGGCATCGGCAGGGCGTTGCGCGACGACAGCGTTATAGGCCACTGCACCGACGCCGCCGGGCATGTAAGTCACGCGCATCGGCTTGGACAGAATCTTCTCGTTGACCAGTGCGCTCTGCACCAGTTTGCAGGTCAGGTCAAAGCCGCCGCCGGGGGAGGCGGGGGCGATGCATTCAGGGCGATTGGGTTCGGCGGCCCAGAGTTGAGTGGCTACCAGCATGCAGCTGGCGGCGACGCTGAAACGGCGCAATGTCGAGCTCATTGGTCAGTCTCCAGAGGAGTTGTTGTTTTTGAGGTGATAGGGGTAATCAGGCGTTAATTCACAATCGTCAAGCGGGGCAGGGCCACGACGATTGATGAAAAGGCATGACCATACGAGACGTGCAGAGAGCCGCATCGAGAAGATTCTGAACAAGAGCTTGGGGGGAAACACGAAGATCGGGCGCAGGGGCCATGGGCAGGATATGCAGCATCACGGTGACTCCGATATTGTTTTTATTGTTGAAAACGCATCGAGGCGTTTTTCATCGCGACCTGGGTCATGCTCAAACGGTAACAAGTCGTAACGGGATCCTAATCGGCGAAGCTTTCATCAACCTTTCAACTACCTTTCATTAACCTTTCATCGCTGCCGCATCGTCAGAGCGTACCTGCCTGGATGTACGTCAGCGCTTCACAGACCCAATGGCGCCTGTAAACTCCGCCTCCACTCAACGCCTCAATCTGGAGAAGTCGATGCGTGTCTTGCTCGTTGAAGACCATCTGCAACTGGCCGAAAGTGTCGCTCAAGCACTCAAGAGTGGCGGGTTGACCGTGGATGTCCTGCACGATGGCGTGGCCGCCGATCTGGCATTGGGCAGCGAGGAATATGCCGTGGCGATTCTCGACGTGGGACTGCCGCGCATGGATGGTTTCGAGGTGCTGGCGCGCTTGCGAGCACGGGGCAAAAACCTGCCGGTGCTGATGCTTACCGCCCGCAGCGACGTCAAGGATCGGGTCCACGGCCTGAATCTGGGCGCCGACGATTACCTGGCCAAACCGTTCGAACTGTCCGAGCTGGAAGCGCGTGTCAAAGCCCTGCTGCGACGCAGTGTCTTGGGCGGCGAACGTCAGCAGCGCTGCGGCGTGCTGGTTTACGACCTCGACACTCGCCGTTTTACCGTCGGCGACGATCTGCTGACGTTGACCTCCCGCGAGCAGTCGGTCCTCGAAGCGCTGATTGCACGTCCCGGTCGGGTCATGAGCAAGGAGCAACTGGCCGCGCAGGTCTTCGGCCTGGACGAAGAAGCCAGCCCCGACGCCATCGAAATCTACGTGCACCGCTTGCGCAAAAAGCTTGATGGCCAGCCTATCGCCATCGTGACGTTCCGTGGCTTGGGTTATCTGCTGGAAAGCCGCGATGTCTAGCCTGTTTCCTGATCGGGAAAACAGCCTGCGTTGGCGTTTGCTCTGGAATCTCGGGCTGTTGCTGGTGGTATTGATGATCGCCAGCGGCATGAGCGCCTACTGGAACGGACGCGAGGCCGCGGACACCGCGTACGACCGCACGCTGCTGGCGTCGGCCCGAACCATCGCTGCCGGCCTGTCTGAGCGTGACGGCACCTTGAGCGCCGATGTGCCTTACGTCGCCCTCGACACCTTTGCTTACGACAGTGCCGGGCGAATCTACTACCAAGTTAACGACATCGATCAGAAGCTGATTTCCGGTTATGAAAATTTGCCGGGGCCGCCGCCTGGGACGCCGCGCACGGATGCGTATCCGGCGCTGGCCAAGTTTTACAGCGCGCGTTATCAGGGCCAAGACGTGCGGGTGGTGAGCCTGCTTAAAGCAGTCAGTGAGCCAAACATGAACGGCATGGCTGAAATACGCGTCGCCGAGACCGAGGAAGCTCGGGTGACAATGGCCCGCGGCTTGATGGCCGACACCTTGCTGCGGCTGGGTATGCTCGGCGGTGGCGCGTTGTTGCTCGTGTGGTTCACGGTCAGCGCGGCCTTGCGTCCGCTGGATCGTTTGCGCACGGCGGTGGAAGAGCGCCAGCCGGACGATCTGCGCTCTTTGCCTTTGGTCGAAGTGCAGCACGAGTTGCGGCCACTGGTGAGTTCGCTCAACCATTTCACTGAGCGGCTGCGCCTGCAATTCGAACGTCAGGCGCAGTTCATTGCCGACGCCGCTCACGAATTACGAACGCCGCTGGCCGCCCTTAAAGCCCGTGTCGAACTGGGGCTGCGTGACAACGATCCGGCGACGTGGCGCTCGACCCTGGAAACAGCCGCCGTCGGTACCGACAGGCTGACGCATCTGGCCAATCAGCTGTTGTCGCTGGCGCGTATCGAAAACGGCGCTCGGGCTATCTCTGAAGGCGGCGCCGAAGTTCTCGATCTCAGTCAACTCGCCCGGGAGTTGGGTATGGCCATGGCGCCGCTGGCCCACGCCCGAGGTGTCGCACTGGCGCTGGAGGCCGATGCGCCGATCTGGCTGCGCGGCGAGCCGACGCTACTCAATGAGCTGCTGAGCAACCTGATCGACAACGCACTTGCGCATACGCCCCAAGGCGGGAATGTGATCTTGCGCGTCCATGCCCCCTGCGTGCTGGAAGTCGAAGACGACGGGCCGGGCATTCCCTTGCTTGAGCGGGATCGGGTGTTCGAGCGCTTTTATCGACGCAATCAGCTGGGGTCTGGTTTGGGGCTGGCGATTGTCGGCGAGATTTGCCGCGCACATCTGGCGCAGATCAGTTTGCACGACGGAGCAGAGCGGGGATTGAAAGTGCGGGTGAGTTTTGTGGCGCTGGAGCCGGGGTCTGGCTGATTGCTTACTTCTTCGCCGACAAGTTGGCTCCTACAGGGCCGGGTGATCCTCTGTAGGCGCGAACTTGTTCGCGAGGCTTCCTAAAAGATTTAATAAAGCAGCGTCATCGCTTCGTTCATTTCGATGATCAACGCACCTTCGGCCGGGTCCAGCCCTAGCTGGCGAGTAGCCGGCAACACACTCAGATCGGTGTTCGGATACGCCTTGCCCGTCACGTCATGCACATGCACGGTCGCCACTTGCACCAGATCAACGTAATCGGGCCGCAGCGACACACGCTCAAAATCCTGAAACTGGGTAGGAACAATCGACAGCGCCTCGGGGAAATCCCATGAACGCAGGAGCCGCTCGCCAATCACCGGATGAATGCGCTCGATCACATGATTGAGGCTAACGGCGTCGGAAAGCAGTTCGAAGTTGTCTTCGGCGTAGGTCAGAATCGGCAGCACGCCGATCAAGTGGATCAGGCCCGCGAGCGTCGCCTGGTCAGCACGCAAATGATGGGTTCTGCGGCACAAGCTGCTGCTGACACCGGCCACTTGCAGACTCAGCTTCCAGATGGCGCGCATCTTGGCGTCGATCACAGGGGATTTGGCGTGAAACATCTGCTCGACCACCAGACCGATGGCCAGATTGCAGGTGTAGTTGACGCCCAGCCGACGAATCGCCGTCAGGACATCACTCACTTCAAAGTTGGGGCGCAGCAGCGGGCTGTTCACAACTTTGATCAAGCGTGCCGACAAGGCGGTGTCACTGCCGATGACCTTGCTCAGCGCGGCAATGCTGATTTCAGCGTCTTCCGCCGCCAGACGGATTCTTAGCGCTACTTCAGGGAGTGTCGGCAGAAACAGAGCGTCTCTGTCGATCGCCTTGATCAGGTCCCTTTGCACCTCGTCAGCCATGTTGCTCATATCGCATCTCTAAGGTGTTGCACGGATCGCGACCTTTGCCGGGGCGGGCTTGGGACGCGACGAATACGCTGACGATGTGAGGCAGTTGGCACAAGCGCTTAGCGCTGTGTCTCAAGTTTGCTGTCCAGAGTGTAGGGCAGCTCCGACATTTGCAACGCCAAGCCGTCCGACGAACCGAGGTGGATGTTTCCATCTTCTGCAGCGTCGGCCTGCAACACGGCTAGCAACTCGACGCCCTCGTCACTGTTTGCCGCGATCACCACCTCGCCGACGGCACTGCCGTGAACCGGTGAAAACAAAGGCGTTCCCGCTTCAGGCAGTTCGCCACTTGAAAGGTTCAGCCGATAAAGGCGGCGCTTGAGTTTGCCCAGATACTGCATGCGGGCGACGATTTCCTGACCGGTGTAACAGCCCTTCTTAAAGCTGACGCCGCCGACCGCTTGCAGGTTGATCATCTGCGGAATGAAGGTCTCGCGGGTCTGCCCGACCACTTGCCCGATACCGGCGCGAATCTGGCCCAGCAGCCAATCGTTGAGCGAGCCTTGCCAAAGCGAAACGGCAAGCTGGGCCTGGACATCACTGGCTTTGTCGGCGTGAACCCAAAGCTCGGCGCGACCGGGAGATACGCGAATGGCAATGAGGTCGTTACCGCGGGCAACCGAGTCGATCTCATGCGTAAGGTAGACACCCATCGCGGCCAGGGCGCTGTCACCGTCACTGAGGCCAAACCGGGCCCAGGACGCGCTTTCGTCCGTCAGTTTGGACTTGGAAAACACAGCGTATTTCTTGAGGTCCAGCAATTGCGCTTCGATCAGCTCGCTGGCCATCGCCAAGAGATAGCCATCACCTTCTGGCAGGATGCGAAAGCTGGACTGCATGCGGCCTTTTTGCGTGCAGCGCGCGCCGAGACTGGCTTTGGCGTCGCTCAGGTAATCGATGTTGCAGGTCAATTGGCCCTGAAGGAATTTGCCGGCGTCCACGCCTCGAACGGCGAGAACACCTTCGTGAGAGAGGGTGCAGAAGAAAGCTGAGTCGGCCATGGGTCATCGCAGGGTTGAAGTCTGAGGCACCATGATAGTGCCGAGTGGGTTCATTGGGTACAGGTAAACTGCTGAGACGAAGTGCGGGTACGCCCAGCCGCATTGCCCCTGTATACTCGCCGCCAAATTCGAGGAGCCCTCCATGGTCGACGATGTTGAACTCAATCGCCTCTTCTGGCACAGCCGCCGCGGCATGCTGGAGCTGGATGTCCTGCTGGTACCGTTTGTAAAAGAAGTCTACCCAAGCCTCAATCAGGTGGATCGTGATCTCTACGTCCGCTTGCTGACCTGTGAAGATCAGGACATGTTCGGCTGGTTCATGCAGCGCGCAGAATCCGAAGATCCCGAGCTGCAACGCATGGTTCGCATGATTCTGGACCGTGTCCAGCCCAAGTGATCGCTTCGAATGTCGTTGGCACGCCTCGCGCAGGCTGCTGACGGCGTACCTCGCCGCTCAGGCCCTGGCACTGATCGCACTGTTTTTTCTTAACATTCCCGTCTGGGTCAAGCTGATCGGCGTTTTATTGTGCCTGTGGCACGGTATCCGCTATTGGCATCGTTGCATTGCGTTGTCGGATGAACAGGCATTTACCGGTTTGCGTCGCGACGGGGATGGCTGGCAGCTGTGGAGTGACCGCTCAGGCTGGCAACCGGTGCAGTTGCGGCGTGACAGCGTTGCGCTGCCACACATCGTGATTTTGCGTTTCCGCCTGACGGCGGGGCGCTGGATGGATCGCTGGTGGGTCAGCAGCGTCTGCATTCCCAGTGACTCGCTGGCGCCGGACACCCACCGACGCCTGCGTTTGCGCCTGAAGTTCAGCCGGCAAAGGTGGGCGGCACCAGAATAGTGTCGATGGCCTCGGGCAACAGGTCCGGGTAGTCCAGCGTGTAATGCAGCCCTCGGCTTTCCTTTCGCGCCATCGCTGAACTGATCATCAGCTCGGCCACCTGCGCCAGATTGCGCAGCTCGATCAAATCCCGACTGACCTTATAGTTGCTGTAGAACTCGTCTATTTCGTCCAGCAGTAGCCGGACGCGATGCGCCGCGCGCTGCAGGCGCTTGTTGGTGCGCACAATGCCGACGTAATCCCACATGAAACGCCGCAGCTCATCCCAGTTGTGGGCGATGATTACATCTTCGTCAGAATCGGTCACCTGGCTGGCGTCCCAAGCCGGTAACGGGAGCGGATGAGCAACCTGCGGCAACTGGCCGACGATGTGGGCCGCTGCCGAGCGCGCATATACGAAGCACTCGAGCAGCGAATTGCTGGCCATGCGGTTGGCGCCGTGTAACCCGGTAAAACTGGTTTCGCCGATCGCATACAGGCTTGGCACATCGGTACGCCCATGTTGATCGACCACAACGCCGCCACAGGTGTAGTGGGCGGCGGGTACTACCGGGATCGGCTGCCGGGTAATGTCGATGGAAAATTCCAGGCAGCGCTCATAGACAGTCGGGAAATGAGTCTTGATGAAGTCTTCGGGCTTGTGACTGATGTCCAGATAAACGCAGTCAATCCCCAACCGCTTCATTTCATGGTCGATGGCGCGAGCAACGATGTCCCGAGGCGCGAGTTCTGCGCGGGGATCGAAGCGCTGCATGAAGCGTTCCCCGTTGGGCAGCTTCAAATAGGCGCCTTCACCGCGCAGCGCTTCAGTGATCAGAAAGCTTTTGGCCTGGGGGTGGTACAGGCAGGTGGGGTGGAACTGGTTGAATTCCAGATTGCCGACCCGGCAACCCGAGCGCCAGGCCATGGCAATGCCATCGCCACATGCTCCGTCGGGGTTGCTGGTATAGAGATAGACTTTGGCGGCCCCACCTGAGGCCAGAATCGTAAAGCGAGCACTGTGGGTATCCACTTCGCCGGTGGAGCGATCCAGGACATAGGCGCCCAGGCAACGTTGACCGTCGAGGCCAAGACGGCGCTCGGTGATCAGATCGACCGCTACGCGCTGCTCCAGCAACTGTATATTGGGACGCGCCTGGGCTTGAGCCAGCAGCGTGGTAAAGATTGCAGCGCCGGTAGCGTCGGCAGCGTGGATGATGCGGCGATGGCTATGACCGCCTTCGCGGGTGAGGTGAAACTCAAATCCGCCGTCTTCAACAATGTTCCGGTCGTCACGGGTGAACGGCACGCCCATGTCGATCAGCCACTCAATTGCTTCGCGGCTGTGCTCGACAGTGAATCTGACGGCGTCCTCATTACACAGCCCCCCGCCTGCGTTCAGCGTGTCCTCAACGTGCGACTCAACCGTGTCGGTGTTGTCCAGAACTGCCGCAACGCCACCCTGAGCCCAGAAGGTTGAGCCGTTCGCCAGATCCCCCTTGCTCAGGACCGCAATGCTTAAATGCGCAGGCAAGGTCAGCGCAAGGCTCAACCCCGCAGCACCACTGCCAATCACGAGAACATCGTGTTGAAAATGTCGGCTCATCTGAATTTGGCTCTCTTATACGGCCACTAGCTATATGTAGGGGTGTAGCGGCACAATAGCGGCGATTTTATGGCAATCGTGAATCCACAGCGGGCCCGGATTGTGCGCTACTCCGGAGCACCGTGCATACCGTTTGGCAAGTTCGAAACATCGATAGGTAGCTCTCGATTTCTTCCTACAAACGGATTGACGTGCGTCTTACGACCGAAAATGAATGTGGAACTTTTTAATAAGCGCCACGTTCAATAGGAGGTTGCCGATAAAGGGACAGCGTCGGCGCTAGGCGAGGATCAATACATGGCCATTGCCAGCGCGTTCGACGACAAGATTATTCACGCAGCCGACTTGGTTCGAGCTGCGTTTTTCGTGCGGGCCACCATCGCTCGCCGGAAACTTGCTTGAAGGGGGGAGAACTTTTGCCAAAAGCCCGAGTCTATGTTTGCAAGCCTGTGAATGAGCCGTTGCAACGCTCCTTTAAGCTCTATGAGGAGTATGCATGCTAACCCAGGAAGAGGATCAGCAACTGGTCGAACGCGTACAGCGCGGCGACAAGCGAGCCTTTGATCTGCTAGTGGTGAAATATCAACACAAGATTCTTGGATTGATCGTGCGATTCGTCCACGACACCCATGAAGCGCAAGATGTCGCCCAAGAGGCCTTTATCAAGGCTTACCGCGCACTTGGCAACTTTCGCGGCGACAGCGCCTTTTACACATGGCTGTACCGCATCGCCATTAACACGGCGAAAAACTATCTGGTGTCGCGAGGTCGGCGACCACCGGACAGTGATGTCAGATCTGAAGACGCGGAGTTCTACGACGGCGATCATGGCCTAAAGGACATCGAGTCACCGGAAAGAGCATTGTTACGGGATGAGATCGAGGGCACCGTCCATCGAACTATCCAGCTACTTCCGGAAGATTTGCGTACAGCTCTAACTTTACGTGAGTTCGACGGTCTGAGTTACGAAGACATTGCAAGCGTCATGCAGTGTCCGGTTGGTACCGTGCGCTCACGCATCTTCCGCGCTCGGGAAGCCATTGATAAAGCCCTGCAGCCTTTGTTGCAGGAATCCTGAGACAGCGGCGATAGCCAAAAGAGAGGAACCGCCATGAGTCGTGAAGCCCTGCAGGAATCGCTGTCCGCAGTGATGGATAACGAAGCGGACGAACTTGAATTACGTCGAGTGCTTAATGCAATCGACGATGCGGATACACGTGCCACATGGTCGCGTTATCAGATCGCTCGTGCAGCCATGCACAAGGAATTGTTGATCCCGCATCTGGATATCTCGGCATCTGTTGCTGCCGCGATCGCTGATGAGGTCAGTCCGCTCAAAGCCGGTCGTGGTCCATGGCGCACCTTGGGTCGCTTGGCTGTTGCTGCATCGGTCACCGTGGCTGTGTTGGCAGGCGTGCGTCTTTACAATCAGGATGACATCGCTGGTGCCCAATTGGCGCAGCAGTCGGCTCAGCCTGCCAACCTTGCCCCTCAGGTCAAAGGTCCGGCAGTCCTGGCTGGCTATACCGAGAGCGAGCAAGCTCCAGGCCCTATGGCCAGTGGTGTGTTGCAAGGTCAGGCCGGATGGCACGACCAGCGTTTGCCGGGCTATCTGCGTCAACATGCTCAGCAAGCTGCGTTGAAAGGCACTGAAAGCGCATTGCCGTATGCACGCGCTGCCAGCCTGGAAAACCGTTAAGGAGGATCATGCACCCCATCCGTCTATTGCCGCTTCTGCTAGGTGGGTGGCTGGTCCTTCCAGTTCATGCCGATGATGCGCAAGACCAGCTCAAGCGTCTTGCGCAGGCAGAACAAAAGCAAAGCTTTCAAGGCACCTTCGTTTACGAACGTAATGGCAGCTTTTCAACTCACCGGATTTGGCATCGTGTGGTCGATGGCAAAATCCGTGAGCATCTTCTCCAACTCGATGGCTCCGCTCAGGAAGTCTTACGCGTAGACGGCGTCACGCAATGTGTGAGCGGCAATCTCGTTCCTGGCGTGACCAATATCCCTGATTCCCCGGCTCACGCCTTCGACGCAGCCAAACTGTCTGCGTGGTATGACATGGCGGTTGCAGGCAAGTCGCGGGTAGCAGGTCGTCCGGCAGTCATCGTCACTCTGACGCCGAAGGATCAGCACCGTTACGGAATCGAATTGCATCTGGACGCCGAAACCGGTTTGCCGTTGAAGTCGCTGTTGCTGAGCGATAAAGGGCAGCTGCTTGAGCGATTCCAATTCACTGAGCTCAATACCTCCGACGTTCCTACCGATCAGATGCTGGCTGCCAGCGCTGAGTGCAAGCAGGTCGACGTTGCCAAAGCCAAGCCAGATGCGACTAAACCCGCGCCCGTTGCGTGGCATTCGGACTGGTTACCGCCGGGGTTCGAGCTAAGCAGTGCTGCAGCTCGCAAGGATCCGGACTCCAAATCTCTGGTCACAAGCTTGATGTATGACGATGGCCTCGCGCGTTTTTCCGTGTTTATCGAGCCCGTCTCAGGCGCCGCGGTGACAGACATTCGCACGCAGCTAGGTCCCACTGTTGCCGTTTCTCGCCGCCTCAACACGCCCAAGGGTGATGCGATGGTAACGGTGGTTGGGGAAATCCCGATTGGCACCGCTGAACGTATAGCGTTGTCGATGCGCAGTGATTCTGCCACACCTGCCAAGAAGTGACCTGAGCCCTCGAATGTGCCCACTATGAAAAAGGTTTCATTTTGGGCGACTTCCCGCGCCAGCCAGCTTAATGAGGGCGTCGGCCCACATGCTGAAATGTTTGGTGAGCTTTGTGGGTTGCAAATAAGCACTTTTTTTTCTATAGGTCACAGCTTCGCAGCTCTGGCCTTTTTCGTTTCCAGGACCGGAATGCTGCCCGAGAGAGCAGTGCCGCACTATGCTGCATTGCACGCATGCTCTTCGGACCTGCCGGTCCGTATCGCTTACCCATGCTCGTTATGAACGGGAGCCGTAT
Organism: Pseudomonas rosaeacicularis; assembly: GCF_057128745.1. Classification (NCBI taxonomy): domain Bacteria; kingdom Pseudomonadati; phylum Pseudomonadota; class Gammaproteobacteria; order Pseudomonadales; family Pseudomonadaceae; genus Pseudomonas; species Pseudomonas rosaeacicularis. The sequence goes on along the minus strand of NZ_JBSKHT010000003.1, from coordinate 224,432 downwards.
GTCCATACCTCGCTTGAAATCTTATCTTTCCCTGATGGCCGCCGTGCTGATGCTTGGCCAGGTAGTCACTGCCCAGGCAGAGGCGTTGCCAGACTTCACATCATTGGTGGAGCAAGCTTCCCCCGCAGTGGTGAACATCAGTACTCGGCAAAAGCTTCCGGACCGCTCCGTGGCTCAAGGTCAGATGCCTGATCTCGAAGGGCTGCCGCCGATGCTGCGCGAGTTTCTCGAGCGCAGCGTGCCGCCGGGGTCGCGTCCGCCTGGCTCTGGCTCAGGTAAGGGTGATCGTCAGCGCGAAGCGCAGTCGCTGGGATCAGGTTTCATCATCTCCTCTGACGGCTACGTGATGACGAACAATCACGTCATTGACGGCGCGGACGAAATCCTCGTGCGCTTGTCAGACCGCAGCGAGCTGAAAGCCAAGCTGGTGGGGACCGATCCCCGGACTGACGTAGCGCTGTTGAAAATCGACGGCAAAGACTTGCCCACGGTCAAGCTGGGTAATTCCGACAAGCTGAAAGTCGGCGAATGGGTATTGGCCATCGGCTCGCCCTTCGGGTTTGATCACTCGGTGACGAAGGGGATCGTCAGCGCCAAGGGCCGCAGCTTGCCGAACGATACCTATGTGCCGTTCATCCAGACTGACGTCGCGATCAACCCAGGCAACTCGGGTGGCCCGCTGTTCAACATGGCAGGGGAGGTTGTGGGCATCAACTCGCAAATCTTCACGCGCTCCGGTGGTTTCATGGGCCTGTCGTTTGCAATCCCGATTGATGTAGCGCTGGATGTCTCCAATCAGCTGAAAGCCAGCGGCAAGGTCAATCGCGGTTGGTTGGGCGTGGTGATCCAGGAAGTGAACAAAGACCTGGCCGAATCATTCGGGCTCGACAAACCAGCCGGCGCGCTGGTCGCCCAGGTAATCGATGATGGCCCTGCTGCCAAAGGTGGCCTGCAAGTAGGCGATGTGATTCTGAGCGCCAATGGCCAGCCAATCGTCATGTCGGCTGACTTGCCACATCTGATCGGTAATCTGAAAGACGGCAGCAAAGCCGAACTGGAAGTGATCCGTGATGGCAAGCGTCAGAAGCTGACCGTCACCGTAGGCGCCTTACCTGATGAGGGTAAGGAAATGGGCTCTTCTGAAGATGGTGTTGAGCGCAACAGCAATCGTCTGGGTGTTTCGGTTGCAGACCTGACTGCTGAGCAACTCAAAAGCATGGACCTGAAGGGCGGCGTTATCATCAAGGATGTCCAGGACGGTCCTGCTTCGTTGATCGGTCTGCAAACCGGCGACGTCATCACCCACTTGAACAATCAGGCGCTTACCTCGGCCAAGCAGTTCACTGAGGTTGCCAAAGGCCTGCCCAAGAATCGTTCGGTGTCCATGCGTGTGCTGCGTCAAGGGCGTGCAACGTTCATCACCTTCAAACTGGCCGAGTAATCAACCGATGATGAAAAAGGAGCGGTTCTACCGCTCCTTTTTTTGTGCCCGCGAGAACTGGTGCGGTGCGGCGTGGAGTGTGAACGTGACGCCCCAGCCTTCCTTCAGGTACAATTCCCGGCTATTTTTCGGCGGGCAGTCTGCCTGCAACCTTTTGAGTGTTGATCCGTGAGTGATTTGAGTCATATCCGCAATTTCTCCATCATCGCCCACATTGACCATGGCAAGTCGACGCTGGCTGACCGTTTCATTCAAATGTGCGGCGGGTTGTCCGAGCGCGAAATGGAAGCCCAAGTACTTGACTCCATGGACCTTGAGCGCGAGCGCGGGATCACCATCAAGGCCCACAGCGTCACCTTGTATTACACCGCGAAAGACGGCATTACCTACCAACTGAATTTCATCGACACGCCCGGCCACGTTGACTTCACTTACGAAGTCAGCCGTTCGCTGGCGGCGTGTGAAGGCGCGCTGCTGGTGGTCGACGCCGGTCAAGGCGTCGAAGCCCAGTCCGTTGCCAACTGCTATACCGCCATCGAGCAGGGCCTTGAGGTCATGCCGGTGTTGAACAAGATCGACCTGCCTCAGGCTGATCCGGACCGCGTCAAGGAAGAGATCGAAAAGATCATCGGCATTGATGCGACCGACGCCGTGGCCTGCAGCGCCAAAACCGGCCTGGGTGTTGATGAGGTCCTGGAGCGTCTGGTGCAGACCATTCCTGCGCCGACCGGCAATATCGAAGACCCGCTGCAAGCGTTGATCATCGACTCGTGGTTCGACAACTACCTGGGCGTTGTTTCCCTTGTTCGCGTGCGCCATGGCCGTGTGAAGAAGGGCGACAAGATTCTGGTCAAATCCACCGGCAAGCTGCACCTGGTGGATAGCGTGGGCGTTTTCAACCCCAAGCACACTGCAACGGTAGACCTCAAAGCTGGCGAAGTAGGCTTCATCATCGCTGGCATCAAGGACATCCACGGCGCACCAGTGGGTGACACCCTGACCCTGAGCACCACCCCGGATGTCGAGGTATTGCCAGGCTTCAAGCGTATCCAGCCACAGGTTTATGCCGGTCTTTTCCCTGTCAGTTCCGATGACTTCGAAGACTTCCGCGAAGCACTGCAAAAGCTGACGCTTAACGATTCTTCACTGCAATATTCGCCAGAAAGCTCCGACGCGCTGGGCTTTGGCTTCCGTTGCGGCTTCCTCGGCATGCTCCACATGGAGATCATCCAGGAGCGTCTGGAGCGTGAATACGATCTGGACCTGATCACCACCGCGCCAACGGTAATTTTCGAATTGCTGCTTAAAACCGGTGAAACAATTTACGTCGACAACCCCTCCAAGCTTCCTGACCTGTCGAGCATCGAGGACATGCGCGAGCCTATCGTGCGCGCCAACATCCTTGTGCCTCAGGAGCACCTTGGTAACGTCATTACGCTGTGCATCGAAAAGCGTGGCGTTCAGCACGACATGCTGTTCCTCGGTACTCAGGTGCAAGTGACCTACGACCTGCCGATGAACGAAGTGGTCCTGGACTTCTTCGACCGTCTCAAATCGGTCAGCCGTGGTTACGCTTCCCTGGACTATCATTTCGATCGTTACCAGTCTGCAAATCTGGTGAAGCTGGATGTACTGATCAACGGTGAGAAAGTCGATGCGTTGGCGTTGATCGTTCACCGGGACAACGCGAACTACAAAGGACGCGCGTTGACCGAAAAGATGAAAGAACTGATTCCTCGTCAGATGTTCGACGTGGCAATCCAGGCCGCCATCGGCGGGCAGGTTGTGGCGCGTACAACCGTCAAGGCGCTCAGAAAGAACGTACTGGCCAAATGTTACGGCGGCGACGTCAGTCGTAAGCGCAAGCTGCTGGAAAAACAGAAAGCCGGTAAGAAACGCATGAAGCAGGTGGGCAACGTGGAAATTCCACAGGAAGCCTTCCTTGCAGTGCTCAGGTTGGAATAGTCAGGCCCTATGTCACTAAATTTCCCGCTGTTGTTGGTCATCGCCGTCGCTGTTTGCGGTCTGTTGGCCTTGTTCGACCTGATCGTTCTCGCGCCTCGTCGGCGTACCGCGATAGCCACCTATCAGGGCAGCGTCAGCCAGCCTGACGTTGGCGTTGTCGAGCAATTGAACAAAGAGCCCCTGCTGGTTGAATACGGCAAGTCGTTCTTTCCAGTGCTGTTCATTGTGCTGGTGTTGCGTTCGTTTCTGGTTGAGCCTTTCCAGATCCCGTCGGGTTCGATGAAACCGACGCTCGATGTAGGCGATTTCATTCTGGTCAACAAGTTCTCGTATGGCATTCGCCTGCCAGTGCTCGATCAGAAGGTCATCCAGATTGGTGATCCGCAGCGTGGCGATGTGATGGTGTTCCGCTATCCAAGCGACCCGAGCGTCAACTACATCAAGCGTGTAGTCGGTCTGCCGGGCGACAAGATTCGCTACACCAGTGACAAGAAACTGTTCGTCAACGGCGAACTGGTCGCCAAGCAGCTGATTGGTACCGAGCCCGGAACCTTAGGCAGCGCGGAGCTGTATCAGGAAAAGCTTGGCGACGTCGAACACCAGATCCGCCAGGAAATGAGCCGCTACCGCGCGCCACCTGACAGCGAGTGGACGGTTCCTGCAGCGCATTACTTCATGATGGGCGACAACCGGGACAACTCCAACGACAGCCGTTATTGGGATGACCCCAATATTCCCAAGGACGAATTGGGGATGGTCCCGGACAAAAACATCGTGGGCAAAGCGTTTGCGGTGTGGATGAGTTGGCCAGAGCCCAAGCTGAGTCACTTCCCCAACTTCTCGCGAGTCGGGTTGATCAAGTAGCCGATACGGCGCTGTTATTGACAGCGCCGTATGTCATTTCGGCAGGCAACAACCAAGGTGTGGCTCGATTCACCTTGCACACAGATTTGAAGGACTATTCTTGAGGTCGTACATGACAGTCGCCCGTTCGCAAAAAGGCTTGTCGTTCCTGGGATGGCTGGCGCTGTTGGCAGTTCTCGCCTTTCTCGCGAGCACAGGTGCCAAAGTGGTCCCGCACTACCTCGACTACATGTCGATGAAGAAAATCATCGAAGCAGTGGGAACCGACAAGGCAGCGAGTGTGGTGACGGTCGATGATTTTTACGGCTATGTCGCTAAAGGCATGCAGATCAATAACATTCGGGATTTGGATTTGAAGAAGGCGTTAAGCGTGACGACGGAGAACAGCAGGTTCCTCGCCCATTTGAACTACGAGAAACGTGAGCCATTGATCCAGAACATCGATCTGGTGGTTAAGTTCGACCACCAATTCAGCGTGGGTAGACCGTGAGCGTTTCTTTGAGCCGCCTCGAGCGTCAGCTCGGCTACACCTTCAAGGACCAGGAACTGATGATCCTGGCTCTGACACACCGCAGTTTCGCCGGCCGCAACAATGAGCGTCTTGAGTTTCTCGGCGATGCGATCCTCAATTTCGTTGCCGGTGAGGCGCTGTTCGATCGTTTCCCGCAGGCGCGCGAAGGTCAGCTGTCGCGGTTGCGAGCACGGCTTGTAAAAGGCGAGACCCTTGCGTTGCTGGCTCGCGGGTTTGATCTGGGCGAGTACCTGCGCCTGGGTTCGGGTGAGCTGAAAAGCGGCGGCTTTCGTCGTGAGTCGATCCTCGCCGATGCCCTTGAAGCCCTGATCGGCGCGATTTATCTGGACGCTGGTATGGACGTTGCGCGTGATCGCGTGCTTGCCTGGCTGACTACCGAATTCGACAGCCTGACGCTGGTGGACACCAACAAAGACCCTAAGACTCGGCTTCAGGAATTTCTGCAGTCGCGCGCCTGTGATCTGCCGCGCTACGAAGTGGTGGACATCCAGGGCGAACCGCATTGCCGGACGTTTTTCGTCGAATGCGAGATCACTTTACTGAATGAAAAAAGCCGGGGACAGGGTGTTAGCCGTCGCATTGCCGAACAGGTAGCCGCGGCCGCAGCACTCATCGCCCTTGGCGTGGAGAACGGCAATGACTGATTCAACTGCAACACGCTGTGGCTACGTCGCCATTGTTGGCCGGCCCAACGTGGGCAAGTCCACGCTGCTGAACCACATCCTCGGCCAGAAGCTTGCGATCACGTCGCGCAAGCCGCAAACCACCCGTCACAACATGCTCGGCATCAAGACCGAAGGCAGCGTGCAGGCGATCTACGTCGATACGCCCGGCATGCATAAGAATGGCGAGAAAGCCCTCAACCGCTACATGAACAAGACTGCATCGGCTGCGTTGAAAGACGTCGATGTAGTGATTTTCGTGGTTGATCGCACCCGCTGGACCGATGAAGACCAGATGGTGCTCGAGCGCGTGCAGTACGTGCAGGGCCCTGTGATTCTGGCGATCAACAAGACCGACCGCATCGAGGACAAGGCTGAGCTGATGCCGCATCTGGAGTGGCTGCAAGGTCAGTTGCCCAATGCCTCGATCATGCCGATCTCCGCGCAGCACGGTCACAATCTTGAAGCGCTGGAAACCCTGATCGCCACGCACCTGCCAGAGAACGATCACTTCTTCCCGGAAGATCAGATCACTGACCGCAGCAGCCGTTTCCTGGCCGCCGAACTGGTTCGCGAGAAGATCATGCGTCAGCTGGGCGCCGAGGTTCCGTACCAGATCACCGTCGAAATCGAAGAGTTCAAGCAGCAGGGCAAAACCCTGCACATTCATGCGCTGATCCTCGTCGAACGTGATGGCCAGAAGAAGATCATCATTGGCGACAAGGGTGATCGCATCAAACGCATCGGCACTGATGCGCGGCGCGACATGGAGCTGCTGTTCGACTCCAAAGTCATGCTTAACCTTTGGGTCAAGGTCAAAGGAGGTTGGTCCGATGACGAGCGCGCGCTGCGTTCGTTGGGCTACGGCGACCTGTAAGACGTCCAGGTTCAGCGATAGGCCGATTTAAATGTGGGAGGGAGCTTGCTCGCGATGAGGATGTAACACTCAGCATTGATGTTGGCTGTTGCACCGGCATCACGAGCAAGCTCCCTCCCACACTGGTTTTGGGTTGTGTGAAAACCGCGTTCTTTCATTGAGAAGTGCATGTCCTTGATCGCACCCGCCGGCCAACTTGCTTATGTGTTGCATAGTCGCGCCTACCGAGAAACCAGCGCGTTGGTGGATTTCATCACGCCTCAAGGTCGGCTGCGGGCCGTGTTGCGCAGTGCCCGTGGCAAGGCCGGCACGCTCGCCAGACCCTTCGTACCGCTGGACATCGAGTTTCGCGGGCGGGGCGAATTGAAAAACGTTGGCCGCATGGAGGCGTTCGGTGTGTCGTGCTGGCTCGAAGGCGAAGCGCTGTTCAGTGGTCTGTACCTCAACGAACTGCTGATTCGGCTGCTACCCGCCGAAGACCCGCACCCCGGTGTGTTTGATCATTACGCCGCCACTCTTGGCGCATTGGCTGAAGGCCGTCCGCTGGAACCATTATTGCGTTCGTTCGAGTGGCGTCTGCTGGACGACTTGGGTTACGGTTTTGCCCTCGACGTGGACGTCAACGGCGATCCGCTTTCAGCTGACGGCATGTACCGCCTGCAAGTGGACGCAGGCCTTGAGCGCGTTTACCTGTTTCAGCCTGGGCAATTTCAGGGCGCCGAATTGCTGGCTATGGCTGAAGCCGACTGGACTTCACCCGGCGCGCTGTCGGCGGCCAAACGCTTGATGCGCCAGGCGCTTGCGGTTCATTTGGGCGGGCGTCCACTGGTCAGCCGTGAGCTGTTTCGCAAACCCTGACACTTACACCTATCGCATGCATTGCCAGGCGTTGTTGCCTGGTCAGATCAGATTTTCAGGAGAACCCCGTGACTCAAAGCACCCGCATTCTTCTTGGCGTGAACATCGACCACGTCGCCACGCTGCGTCAGGCCCGTGGCACCCGTTATCCCGATCCGGTCAAGGCTGCGCTTGATGCCGAAGAAGCCGGCGCCGATGGCATCACCGTTCACCTGCGTGAAGACCGTCGGCACATTCAGGAGCGCGATGTGCTGCTGCTCAAGGACGTATTGCAGACCCGCATGAATTTCGAAATGGGCGTGACTGACGAGATGATCGCGTTCGCCGAGCGTATTCGTCCGGCGCACATTTGCCTGGTGCCGGAAACACGTCAGGAACTCACCACCGAAGGCGGGCTGGACGTCGCAGGCCAGGAAGCGCGGATCAAGGCTGCTGTGGATCGGTTGTCCGCCATCGGCTGCGAAGTGTCGCTGTTCATCGACGCCGACGAGCGTCAGATCGAAGCGTCAAAGCGCATCGGCGCGCCAGCGATTGAACTGCATACCGGCCGCTACGCCGATGCGCAATCGCCCACCGAAGTGGCTGAAGAGCTCAAGCGTATCGCCGACGGTGTGGCCTTTGGGCTAGGGCAGGGATTGATCGTCAATGCCGGTCACGGGCTGCATTACCACAACGTCGAAGCGGTAGCGGCGATCAAAGGCATCAACGAGTTGAACATCGGTCACGCGTTGGTGGCACACGCCTTGTTCGTTGGTTTCAAGGCAGCAGTTGCCGAGATGAAGGTGTTGATTCTGGCGGCCGCCTACAAAGCCTGATGCGACGCGAACCAACCCTGCAGGAGCGCGCTTGCCCGCGAGTTGCGATGAGTCAGCCAACATCTTTGTGGCTGACCCGCTGCCATTCGCGGGCAAGCGCGCTCCTACAGGCGCGTTTTCCGTAGCTAAGGCTTACGCCCTACAATCACCGCGCGGCGGGGTGCTGGCAGGCCTTCCACGGTTTTGCTGTGGTCCTCGGGGTCGAGGTAGTCACGCAACGACTGAAACCGCATCCACTCAGTACTGCGTTGTTCTTCGACCGTCGTGGTGCTGACATCGACGCAGCGCACATCGACAAAGCCCGCTCGCCTGAGCCACAACTCCAGCGCGGGTACCGAAGGCAAAAACCATACGTTGCGCATCTGCGAGTACCGGTCTTCCGGGACCAGCACTTGCTGCGCGTCGCCTTGCACTACCATTGTCTCCAGCACCAGTTCGCCACCTTTGACCAGGCAATCCTTCAGCGCCAGCAAGTGATCGATCGGCGATTTGCGGTGATACAGCACCCCCATGGAAAATACCGTGTCGAAGCCTTCCAGCTTGGGCGGCAAGTCTTCCAGAGTGAACGGCAAGTGCCACGCCGGCAGATCCGGCAAAAAGCGCTGCATGGCCTGAAACTGGCAGAAGAACAACCAGTTTGGATCGACGCCAATCACGCAATCAGCGCCTGCACCCAGCATGCGCCACTGGTAATAGCCGTTGCCGCAGCCGACATCCAGCACGCGCTTGCCTTTGAGATCCAGATGCGGCGAAACCCGCGACCACTTCCAGTCCGAGCGCCATTCGGTGTCGATGTGCACGCCGAACACGTTGAACGGCCCCTTGCGCCAAGGCGACAGGCCCATCAGCGCTTTGCGCGTCTGTGTCCGGACTTCACCGTTGCAATCGGCTTCAAGGGTAAAGCTGTCTTTCAGATCGATAAGTGTGGGCGTCAGGGCCGGCAACGCATTCAGTGCGCCTTGCCAGCGTTCCAGGTCGCCGTGACCTTTTTCCATCTTGGTGTCGAGTTGCGCCTGCAGCGTTTGCGCCCAGGTATACAGGGGGGTGCCCGCCAGACGGCGGACCAATGGATCAAGATCAATCATGGCAGGGCAATCAAAGAGGCGAAATTAAGGCACTGGAACCACGGCACGACTTTCGAAAACCCCGCAGCCATCAGGCGTTCACGATGTTGCTCAAGGCTGTCGGGTTTCATCACGTTTTCAATGGCGCTGCGTTTTTGCGCGATTTCCAGCTCGCTGTATCCATTGGCGCGCTTGAACGCGATGTGCAGATCGGTGAGCAACGCCTGTTCTTGAGGGTCATCGAAACGCAGCTTTTCCGAAAGAATCAGCGCGCCCCCCGGCAGCAACGACTGGCGAATGCGGCCCAACAATGCCAGGCGCTGGTCTGGTGCGATGAATTGCAAGGTGAAGTTCAGCGCCACCACCGAGGCCGGCTGAAACTCAAGCGCGAGAATGTCACCCTCGATCACTTCAACCGGTAGCAGCTCCTGAAACATCGAGTCCTGAGCGTTGAGGTATTCGCGGCAGCGCTCGACCATCGCGCTGGAGTTATCCACAGCGATGACCCGGCAATCTTCCGTGCGCACGTGGCGGCGCAACGCTTGAGTGACTGCTCCCAATGAACTGCCCAAGTCATACAACACGCTGTGGGGCTGAGCGAACTGCGCGGCCAGCACGCCGAGGTTTTCGACGATCGTCGGATAACCCGGCACCGAGCGCTTGATCATGTCCGGGAACACCCGCACCACGTCCTCATTGAAGGCGAAGTCCGGCACCTGAGGCAGCGGTTGGGCGAAAAGGCGGTCGGGGTCTTGGCTCACGATGATTCCGGTGGGGGCGACGAAAAGTGCGGCATTTTAGCCAATTACCGCACCCGGCCGAAACCTCATCTCATCACTCGGTCATTTACCTTCAATCAATGGCGATCAATGCCGCCAGGAGCCGTGCTCCAGTTCGACATCCCGCTGCGCCGCCGCCAACGCTGCGATCAACCCCGTGCGATCCAGCGCAATGCAATAGGCAGGTTTTGCCCGCTCAAAACGCCAGCTTTCCTCCAGCCCGCCAGCATCTACGCTGTCGAAACCGATGTGGTCCAGCAGGTCGATGACCAATGTTTTGGCGGCGGGATCATCCGAGGCAACGGGCAGCGCGCGCCGATCAGCCGCACCAGCAGGGCGTGCGTCGGTCAGCAAGTCGTTCGCCAAAATCGCATTGAACACCTTGACCACCTTAGAACCCGAAAGATGCTCTGCCAGCAGCTGGCTGGTGGTGGTTTCAAACTGATCGAGCGCGGGTATTCGTCCATCGCGCTCAGGGTAATAGTTGTTGGCATCCAGTACGGTTTTGCCTTCCAGCAGCGAGGCGGGGAGGCTGCGGTAATGCTCCAGCGGGATGGCCACCAGCACTACATCGCCAAAAGCGGCAGCGTCCTCGACGGTGCCTACCTTGGAGCCGGGAATGCCGCTGGCCACGCTGCTCAATGATTTGGGGCCGCGTGAGTTACTCAGCAATGCTTCGTGACCGGCCGCGATCACCAGTTGGGCCACTGCGCGGCCGATAAAGCCTGCTCCGATAATTCCGATTCGCATGTGAGTGCTCCTTTGAGGAAGTGAGCGGCCATGGTGATTGACATCCGGTGAGTGATAAATGACTGTCGGTGACTTGCTCTCTCAACTGTGGGTGTCGAATGATTGACCGACTGAGCAGCATGAATGCGTTCGTGGTGGCGACCGAGGAAGGGTCCTATGCCGCGGCTGCACGGCGTCTGGATATGTCACCGCAAATGATCGCCAAGCATGTGGCCGCCCTGGAACAACGGCTCGGCACGCGCTTGCTGAACCGCACGACCCGTCGACAAAGCCTGACAGAGGTGGGAGCAGCGTACTACGAGCGCTGCAAGCACATTCTGACTGAGGCCGAGGCGGCCGATTCCCTGGCGCAAGTCATGAACGCCACGCCGCGAGGGAAATTGCGGATCAGCGCCCCGGTTACGTTCGGCTCCTGGAGCTTGATGCCGTTCGTGACAGCGTTTTTGCGGCGGTATCCTGAAGTGGAGATTGATCTGCACCTGACCGATCGCTTTGTCGATCTGGTGGAAGAGGGGTATGAGGCGGCGTTCCGTCTGGGGCCGATCGCTAATTCAAGTCTGACGGCCAGACCGCTGGCGCCTTACAGACTCATCGCCTGCGCGGCGCCTGCGTACATAAAGGAGCGCGGTACACCTGCTGTGCCCGCTGACCTCGCTGAACACGAATGTCTCGGTTACGCGTACTGGTCGCGACCAGCCGACAGTGAATGGCAGTTTCATCAGGGGGAGATGGTGCACCGTGTTCAGGTCCGCAGCCGCTTGCGGGTCAACGAGAGCAAGGCGTTGCTGTCTGCGGCGCTTGATGGATTCGGTGTGGTGCTTGGCCCGCTGGACTTTCTCAAGCCAGCCATCGCGACGGGGCAATTGATCCCGCTGCTGACCGATTTCCAGGCGCCTGTGCGCCAGATGCATTTGCTGTATTCAGCCGATCGCCAACGCACGGCCAAGCTCAGAAGCTTCATTGATGCGGCGGTCGAGTATTTCGGGCCGAGTGCTGACCAGCCCTTAGGTGAGAAAAGCGTTACGACCTTCGCCCAGCGCTAACAGCTTCGCGGGCAAGCCTCGCTCCAACAAGATTGATGTGCACCGATCCGCTTCTGCCCGGAGGGCGCATGAGCCTCGGCGTTTGTAAGATCCGCCTCTGCGCGGAGGGCGTAGGAGCCTTGCTTGCAGGCGATGGGGCGCGAAGCGGTCCCGAAACCATCCACCTCGGTCGTACCTGGCCCACCGCGTGCACAGGTTTACTGCCGCTGCGCGGCAGATCGCGAGCAAGCGGCGCTCCTACGGGCTACGCCCAGAATCAAGAGCAGAGACTCGCCGCGATCCGCCTCTGCGCGGAGGGCGTAGGAGCCTTGCTTGCAGGTGATGGGGCGCGAAGCGGCCCCGAAACTAGCCACTTCGGTCGCACCTGACCCACCGCGTGCACAGGTTTACTGCCGCTGCGCGGCAGATCGCGAGCAAGCGGCGCTCCTACGGGCTACGCCCAGAATCAAAACCGAACGTCGCCGCGATCCGCTTCTGCGCGAGGCGGGTAGGAGCCTTGCTTGCAGGCGATGGGGCGCGAAGCGGTCCCGAAACCAAGCGCCTCGTTCGCAACTGGCCCACCGCGTGCATAGGTTTACTGCCGCTGCGCGGCAGATCGCGAGCAAGCTGCGCTCCTACGGCTACGCCCAGAATCAAAACCGAACGTCGCCGCGATCCGCCTCTGCGCGGAGGGCGTAGGAGCCTTGCTTGCAGGCGATGGGGCGCGAAGCGGTCCCGAAACCATCCACCTCGGTCGTACCTGGCCCACCGCGTGCACAGGTTTACTGCCGCTGCGCGGCAGATCGCGAGCAAGCGGCGCTCCTACGGGCTACGCCCAGAATCAAAACCGAACGTCGCCGCAATCCGCCTCTGCGCGGAGGGCGTAGGAGCCTTGCTTGCAGGCGATGGGGCGCGAAGCGGCCCCGAAACCAGCCACTTCGGCCGCACCTGACCCACCGCGTGATTCAACGCGTCTACCCAACCCTCAATACTTCCAGCTCACCGACGCCATGAAGTTACGCGGGTCGCCGTAGTTGCTCTGGTCGAAGCGTAGGCTTTGCAGGTATTTCTCGTTGGTCAGGTTGTTGAGGTTGAGCTGAGTGCTCCAGTGATCATCGATGTCGTATCGCGTCATCAGGCCGATCAGCGCGTAAGCGTCCTGCTTGGCGGCCGTCGTGGTGTCGTTCTGGGTCTTGCTCTGCCAGCTGACGCTGCCGCCGACTTTGACTTTCGGCGCCATGGGCAGGCGGTAGGTCATTGACGATGTCAGCAAGTGACGCGGGATGAATTTGCGTGCGCGATTATCGTCGTCATCGGTGATGTAGACGTAGGTGTAGCCGCCGTTGACCTGCAGCCCAGGCAGCACTTCGCCAGACGCTTCCAGCTCAATGCCGCTGCTGTCGTAGGACATGGCCTCATACACATAGCCGCCCAGAGATGCGTCGTACGTCGAGTTACCGGCGACGTTGTCTTGTTTGGCATGGAACACCGCCGCGCTGACGTTAAGTTTTTTGTCCATCAGCTGGCCTTTGATACCCGCTTCGTAGCTTTTGCCCTCCAGCGGATCAAGCACCTTGCCCTGTGTATCGAGGTAGTACTGCGGGTTGAAAACCTCGGTGTAGCTGGCGTACAGCGCGTATTCAGGCGTCAGGTCATAGACGATGCCCGCGTAGGGCGTGACCTTGCCGTGGATGCGAACTTCCCGTGCTGAGCCATAGTTTTCACCGTTGCTGTCAGCGCTGAGCATACGGGCGCCGGTGATCAGGTGCAGATCGTCGGTCAGGCTGAAACGCGCGCCGGCGTAAAGGCTCTTCTGCCGATCGGTGTAGTTGGAGGTGGCGTCCGGGAGGGCGGCGTTGTACGTCGGTCGCGGCAAGTAGCCATGCAAAGCGTCGCTAAGCGTTACCGGCGAATAATTGAGGGTGTCGCCATACTGCGAAGACTCACGGTTGCGCTGGCGTGCGGCATTGGCGCCAACGGTCAGCTCGTGTTCGCGACCACCGAGGGTGAACGGGCCGCTGAGGGAAAAGTCGCCGCTCAGCTCCAGGTTCTTGTCTTTGTACTTCGAGCCCAGGCCGCTGTACCCAGTGGCCGAGGTTGCGTCGCTGTACATGTAAAACATTTCAGTGTCTTCGCGGTGCTCGGCGCCGGAGACCGTCAGTTTGGACTTCCAGTCATTGGCGAAGGTGTGCTCCCACTCGCCGAAAGCCCGCTGGGTGTGAATGTTCCAGTACACCCACGGTTGGGCGATGTTCGAATGCGTGCTGCTGTAATGAATGGTCTGGCCGTTGCTGTCGACCAATGGCAGCGCGCCCCAGCTGGCGCCGTTGGCATCGGTTTTCTGATCCTCAAAGCCCACCGTCAGCACATCGCTGTCGCTCAGGTCAAAAGCCAGCATGCCGCTGAAAATGTTCTTTTCGCGCGAGTACCGATCCAGGTATGAATTGCCGTTTTCATTGGCGTAAATCATCCGCCCGCGCACATTGCCCGAGTCAGTCAGCGGGCCGGAAACGTCGACGTCCACGCGGCGCTTGTCCCATGAACCTGCCGTCAGATCAATCTTCGCCTGGGGATCGTAAGTCGGTCGCTTGCGCACGAAGTTGACTGTGGCCGACGGATTGCCCGCCCCGGACATCAGGCCATTGGCGCCGTGCAGGATGTCGACCTGCTCGTAAGGTGCCAGATCGATATCACCCACCAGCAGGCCATTGGTCAGCGGCATGGCCGTGCCGTCGTACTGGAAATTGGTGATGTCGAAACCGCGCGCGGTGAAGTAAGTCCGATCGGTTTCGGCTTTCTGCACGTTGACGCCGGGAGTGCTGGTCAGCACATCGCGGATGCTGTTGAGTTTGAAGTCGTCGATCTGCTCGCGCTTGATATTGGTCACGCCTTGGGGCGTTTCCTGCGTCGTCAGATTCAGGCGCGTGGTCGTGCTGCTCGGCTTGCCCTGATAACCCTCGGAGCTGTCGACATCGCTGCTGACTGCGGTGGAGTTGATGTCAGTGCTCGGCAGATTCAATGTGGTATCCGCCGCATACGCGCTGTTGAAAATACCGAGTGCGATGAGCGAAAGGACGTGGGGTGAGACAGGGGACAAGATGCGCATGAAATGCCAAAACTCCAAAACCGAACACACAGATGAGGACTATTCTCAATTATGTGTAAATCTCAAGTGAGAATCAATGTCAGAAAAATCCTCGGTGCATGTAGGAAGTGTTTCGTTTTTGGTACAGATATGGACTTTTCAGGGGATCGATATTCTGGTTTTGTAGGCCTGATAGCGCATTCGTCCCCCACGCTGGACAGGCTTTCCCGGCTCCTGTAAAAAATCAGCGTTCACTAAAAAATCTGCTTCAAAGCCTTTCTCTGCCGCTTTCTGCGGCACTCGTCATCTCAACTAAATGTGCTAGCGGTAGCTATGTCCGGATTTTCCGTCCGGCGTGAGCTCGTGATGTCGCTTGGCTTAGTTTTGTGCGGCCAATGGCGTTGCCATCACCTGTCATCACCCGTTCATTGCCAAGGAAGATCCCGATCATGGGGAACGTTCATAACCCTGCACTCAAGTACCGCCCCGAAGTCGATGGGCTGCGCGCGGTCGCTGTCATTCCCGTCATCCTTTTTCACTCTGGCCTGCATGTATTCTCTGGCGGATTTGTCGGGGTCGATGTGTTCTTCGTGATCTCGGGCTACCTGATCACGTCGATCATCCTGTCCGAGATGCTGGCCGGGAAATTCTCGCTGGTGACGTTTTACGAACGCCGGGCCCGACGCATCCTCCCGTCGCTGTTCGTGATGATGCTGATCTGCCTGCCAGCGGCGTGGCTGATTCTTGATCCGCCGGACTTCAAATACTTCGCCAAGAGCCTGGTGGCGGTGCCGATCTTTTCGTCGAACCTGCTGTTCTGGCTCGAAAGTGGCTATTTCGATGCTTCCGCTGAACTCAAACCGCTGCTGCACACCTGGACGCTGGCGGTGGAAGAGCAGTATTACGTGCTGTTCCCGCTGTTGCTGATGCTGACCTGGAAGTTGGGCCGGACGTGGATCGTGGCGTTGCTGGCAGTCGGCGCGGTTGCCAGCCTGACGATGGCGCAGATCGGCGCGGCGCAAGGATCGAGCACCAGTTTCTACCTGCTGCACGCCCGGGCCTGGGAGTTGCTGGTGGGATCGTTCATCGCGTTTTACTTCTCCTGGCGCCCCCGGGTTGAAAACGCTCACGGCCCCATCAACCAATTCGCAACGCTGCTTGGGCTGGGGCTGATTGCCTACGCGGTGTTTGCCTTCGACAGCAGCACCGAATTCCCAGGCTTGCACGCGCTTGTGCCTACGCTGGGCGCTGCATTGATCATCCTGTTCGCCACGCCTCAAACGTGGGTCGGGCGTTTGTTGAGCAGTCGCGGCTTCGTCTTTATCGGGCTGATCAGCTACAGCGCCTACCTCTGGCACCAACCGGTGTTCGCCTTCGCGCGGCAGAGCACGCTCAAAGAGCCTTCGGTCGCCGTCATGTTGGTCTTGGCTGTGTTTTCATTGGTGCTGGCCTACCTGAGCTGGCGCTTCGTCGAGCAGGCGTTTCGACAAAAAGCCACGTTCAGCCGGCAGCGGATTTTTGCCTTGGGCGCTGTTGGATCGGTGCTGTTCATCGCGTTTGGCCTCACGGGTTACATAAGCAATGGCTTCAACCAGCGCTTCAATATCGACCGGGGGCTGGACAGCGAATTTGCCGAAACCGATGTTCGCAGCCACTGCGCCAGTAATGACGATGGCAAAAGCGGCGTCGTGGATTTCTGCCTGTTCGGCATGGCCAATGCGCAAGCGAGCCCCGACATGGCGGTGTTTGGCGACAGCCATTCGGAGGCGCTGCTACCCGCGTTCGATGCGGCAGCCAAGGGGCGGGGCGAAACCATCGTGCACATCGGGCTCGGAGGCTGCCCTCCGCTGATGGGGCTCGACGTCGCCAATGGCAATTATGCCCCCGGCGTGTGCACCCGATTGGCTGACAGAGAGTTTGAATACGTCAAATCCCACGGCATCAAGCGCCTGGTGCTTGTTTCACGCTGGACGCTGTATACCGACGGTAACTACGACCAGAGCGAACTCAGCCAGTATTTCCTGGTGTCAGAGCAAAGTCGCAGTAAATCGCGGGAAGCGTCGCGCCAGGTATTCGCGGCGGCGCTCGATCGCACGATCGAGGCCTATCGCAGCATCGGCACCCAGGTGTATGTAGTCGCGCAGGTGCCACAGCAGGTAATCAATCCCAAGAATCTGTATTACCGGTTGGCGCGTCTGGGCGAGGAGCCCGAGCAGCAAAAGTTGCAACTGGTGTCGGACGTTTCAGTGCCGATGGCCAAGCATGACGCGTTGCAGCGCTACTCGCGTGATCTGTTCCAAAGCCAAAGCGCCCGCAATCGCATCAAGCTGGTGACGCTGGATAATCTGTTCTGCAAAGACCAGACCTGTCTGATCGGCGACGACAGTTCCTGGTATCAGGATTTCAATCATCTCAACGCACACGGGGCGAGTTTGATCGTCGGCACCATTGATGCCAGCATTTTTCAATAGCTGAATCTGGTTTCAAATCAGGGGTTGATTCTTGGCGAAAGGCTACGGATCAGCCCCTTTTTTTTGTTTTTTTTAAGTCGCTAAGCGTGCCGCTTCGAACTGTAAAAGAGGCAGCCTATCGTTGGCGTTGGTTTCGTCTATTAGAAGTCTCGGCTGATACGACTAGTATTGATCGAGTGTCGGCTGAAACTGGCTGATCCATACCTGTGAGGACAAATAAAAATCATGTCGACCGAATCGAAGTGCCCCTTTAACCATGCTGCAGGTGGCGGGACGACCAACCGCGACTGGTGGCCAAAACAACTCAATCTGAAAATTCTGCACCAGCATTCCCCCTTGTCCGACCCAATGGGTGAGCAATTCGACTACGCCAAAGAATTCAAAAGCCTGGACCTCGCCGCCGTCAAACAAGACCTGCATGCGCTGATGACCGATTCTCAGGATTGGTGGCCAGCGGACTTCGGTCACTACGGCCCGCTGTTTATTCGCATGGCCTGGCACAGCGCGGGCACATACCGCACGGGCGATGGTCGCGGTGGTGCGGGCGCGGGGCAGCAACGTTTCGCACCGCTTAACAGCTGGCCGGATAACGTCAGCCTGGACAAGGCTCGCCGGCTGATATGGCCAGTCAAACAGAAATACGGCCGCAAGATTTCCTGGGCTGACCTGATCGTTCTTACCGGCAACGTCGCGCTGGAGTCCATGGGCTTCAAGACCTTCGGGTTTTCGGGCGGCCGCCCCGACGTCTGGGAGCCGGACGAAGACGTGTATTGGGGCGCTGAAACCACGTGGCTGGGCGGCGAAGACCGTTACGGCGCGCAGAAGGTGATGCAACAGCCTGGCGAAGGCACGTTGGTTGCCGAACCTGAAATGCACGGTCAGGAAGAAAGCCGCACCGATAATGGCGAACGCATCCTCGAAAACCCCCTCGCTGCAGTGCAGATGGGCCTCATCTACGTGAACCCCGAAGGCCCTGAAGGTCGACCAGATCCTGTGGCCTCTGGCGTCGACATCCGCGAAACTTTTGGTCGTATGGCCATGAACGATGAGGAAACCGTCGCCCTGATTGCCGGCGGTCACGCATTCGGTAAGACCCACGGCGCAGGCCCGGCTGACAACGTCGGCGCCGAGCCGGAAGCTGCGGACATCGAGCAACAGGGCTTTGGCTGGAAGAACAGTTTTGGCACCGGTAAAGGCGCTGACACTATTACCAGCGGCCTGGAAGTGATCTGGACCTCGACGCCCACCAAGTGGAGCAACGAGTATCTGGAAAACCTGTTCCGCTTCGATTGGGAACTGACCAAAAGCCCCGCTGGCGCCCATCAGTGGACACCCAAAAATGGCGAGGGCGCAGGCACCATTCCGGACGCTCACGACCCCTCAAAACGCCATGCACCGACCATGCTGACTTCGGACCTGGCGCTGCGGTTTGACCCGATCTACGAGCCGATTGCCCGCAACTTCCGGGACAATCCGGATCAACTGGCCGATGCGTTTTCCCGCGCCTGGTTCAAGCTGACTCACCGCGACATGGGTCCGCTGGCACGCTACCTCGGCCCGGAAATGCCGGCTGAAGAGCTGCTGTGGCAAGACCCGATTCCGGAGCTTGATCACGCGGTGGTCGATGAAAATGACGTGGCTTCCCTCAAGAGCAAAGTCTTGGCTTCTGGCCTGACAGTCTCGCAGTTGGTATCGACTGCATGGGCTGCTGCTTCGACGTTCCGCGGCTCGGACAAACGCGGCGGCGCCAATGGTGGTCGCATTCGTCTTGCACCGCAGAAGGATTGGCCGTCCAACCAGCCGGAGCAATTGGCCAGAGTGCTGCAAACCCTGGAGGGCATCCAGCGCGAGTTCAATGGCGCGCAGTCGGGTGGCAAGAAAATCTCAATGGCCGACCTGATCGTGCTGGCGGGCAGTGCGGGTGTAGAGCAAGCAGCGAAAAACGCCGGTCAGTCGGTGACAGTTCCGTTCACACCGGGCCGTATGGATGCTTCTCAGGAGCAGACGGATGTTGAGTCTTTCGGCTTTCTTGAACCGATCGCCGATGGCTTCCGCAATTATCTGAAGGGCAAATATACGGTTTCGGCCGAAGCGTTGCTGGTCGACAAAGCGCAACTGCTGACGTTGACCGCGCCGGAAATGACCGTGCTGTTGGGCGGGCTGCGGGTGCTCAATGCCAATGTCGGACAGAGCAAACACGGGGCGTTCACCCAGCGTCCAGAAGCGCTGACCAACGACTTCTTCGTTAACCTGCTGGACATGAACACTGAGTGGAACGCCATCGCGCCAGGCAAGGACGAATTTCAGGGTCGCGATCGTAAAACCGGTGCCGTGAAATGGACCGGAACTCGCGTCGATCTGGTGTTTGGCTCACACGCTCAGCTTCGCGCGCTGGCCGAGGTTTACGCCAGTGCGGACGCGCAGGAAGGCTTCGTGCGCGACTTCGTGGCGGCCTGGACCAAGGTGATGAACCTTGACCGGTTTGATCTGAAATAAACACCGGTTCTGTAGGAGCCAACGTGTTGGCGAAGCGGTTATCCCGGTATATCCGGGATGGCGCCTCGCGAACAAGTTCGCTCCTACAGTTGCTCCGTCCTTAGAATTTACTGCCGGTTCCCGGCAGATCGTCAGCGAGCTGCACTCCTACGCCCTTCGGGCAGAAGCGGTGAGATGTCGAACTCTGCACTTTTGATTCTGCCCGAAGGGCGTAGGAGTCCGGCTTGCCGACGATGGGCTGCGCAGCGGCCCCGATCTGACCACCGCTCAAACACTGTCGGATTCCACCCGCCGTAAGCAGGCATTTACATAGCGGCCGTGCCCGGCAGATCGTCAGCACAATCCCACGTTAAAGCTTTCGCCCCAACAGCCGATTCATATCCCCTAGAGCACCACTTTCCATCTTGCCCCAGGGAGCCACGGCATGCAGACGTTAAAGGCCTTGTACGAGTCCATCGAAAGGCAGTTTTTCGACTCGTTGACTAAAAAGTTGTCGAGCCTTTTTCTGCTGGTGGTGGTCAGTGGCTTGCTGTACTGGGTGGCGCTGAGCATTCGTGCCGACATCCTGTTTCAGCTGCGCAACGCGCAACTGGACCCCGGGTTGCTGGCGCAGATCGAGGGCAAACTCGATGGCCTGAGCAACGCGATTCTGTTCAGCACGCTGTTCACGTTGTGCCTGGTGAGTTTCATGGTCTGGTATTTCCGTCATCTCATCGTGCGGCCTGTGACGTACATGACTCATGCGCTGGAAGAAATCGCCAACGGCGAGGGCGATCTGTCCAAGGATCTGCCGCTGCTGACCCACGATGAAATTCGCGTGCTGGCCAGCACCTGCAACCGCTTTCTGGCCAAACAGCGGGAGATCATCAGCAACGTTCAGGCGCTGACCGTGCACATTGCCGTTGAGTCGGCGCGCTCGCTCAAGAACATCAGCGACTCCAGCGACAGCGCCACCCATCAGGCGCGTTTTGCCAAGGAAGTCATGGAGCAGAGCAACACAGCAGTGGGGCGCATCGAAGAGGTGTCGCAGCAGACGCAAGGCATTTCCAGTACCACCGCGCAGAACCTGAGCATGGCGCGTGCCTCCTATTCAGAGCTATTGGAGGTGACCGGCAACATCAGCGAAATCTCCCGCAGCCTCAATGAGTTCGGCACGCTGGTGTCGGCGCTCAATCAACGCTCCTCCAGCATCAAATCCATCGTCGGGCTGATCCAGCAGATTTCCTCCCAGACCAACTTGCTGGCGCTCAACGCGGCCATCGAAGCGGCGCGTGCGGGGGAGAGTGGCCGTGGTTTTGCGGTGGTTGCTGACGAAGTGCGTACGCTGGCGCAGAACGTCAGCCGCGCCACCGATGACATCTCGCAAAACATCGACGCCATGCTGCTGGAAGTCGGTTCGACCCACGAGCAAACCACGCAGATCAGCCACAGCGCCCGTGAAACCCAGAAGGTCGTCGAGCGCGCTTCCGGACATTTCGAAAGCATGATCGGGGACTTTGAGTCCACCAACGGCAAGCTCGCTGACATCGCCGGGCACATCCAGCAGTTTGCCGACAGTAACACCGGGATCAACGAGCGCGTGACGCAAATCCATGCTGACAGCCAGTCCATTGACCAGCGCATGCAGCACTCTGCGACGGCGACCCGCGATCTGTCTGGCGTGGCGGAAAAAGTACAGGCGCTGCTGGGCAAATTCGTACTCGGTCATGGCCCGCTGGACGCCGCAATCACCCGCGCCAGCCAGTGCCGCGACGGGTTGCAGTTACGCTTGGCCGAACTGCAAAAGCAAGGGGTCAACCTGTTCGATCAAAGCTACAAACTGATCCCCAATACCGATCCGAAGCAATACATTACCAGTTACACCGAACGCTTCGCCCAGGTCTGTCAGGAAGCCTGCGATGCGCTGACCAAAGGCACGCGCGGCGGTAAAGTCTCGTTCATCGTCGACGCTAAAGGATATTGCCCGGTGAATAACAGCTGGGTGTCGAAACAGCCTACGGGTAATCGCGACGTTGACCTGCCGGTCTGCCGGAACAAACGCATGTTCTCCGACCCCATCGGCTTACGTGCAGCAGCCAATAAACAGCGCTTCCTGCTGCAGACTTACCTGCGTGACACCGGCGAAATCATGACCGAGATCGACGTGCCGTTCTTCTTCGAAGGACGGCATTGGGGCAATTTGCGTTTGGGTTTCGATGCGGCAGTGTTGCTCGCCGATTGAGGCTATCGGGGCGCATGCAGACTGATGGTCACGCTTGATCACCCAAGCCTGCGCCCAACACCGCACGCAACCACTGGTTCGCACCATCGCGATGTACACGCTCGTGCCACACCATCACCATCTCGAACCCTGGCACTTGGACCGGGGCCTCGACCGCTTGTAGATCACTTCTCCCCATCACCAGTCGTGAAGGCAGCATCGCGACCAGATCGGTGCTTGCCAGCACTGACAACGCAAACAGGAAATGCGGCACTGACAGCGCTACGCGGCGGCTCAGTCCGACCTCTGACAGCGATTGGTCTGTCACGCCAAAGAACCCGCCACTGCCTTCTTTGGAAACCAGAACGTGTTCCAGATTGCAGAAGTCTTGCATCGTCATGCGTTGCTTCAAACGCGGATGGCCGATGCGTCCTACGAGCACGTAGCGCTCCTTGAACAAAGACTGTCGGTGCAGACCGGGCGGTGCATCGTCGGCCGACTGAAGCGCGAGGTCGATGGCGCCTTGCTCGGCGTGTTTGAACACGCGCGAAGGACTCAGGTCCAGGACGGCCAGTTGTGTGAGGGGCGCGTCACTGCGAAGACGTTTCAGGGCTGGCAGGACGATGGTCGATTCGCCGTAGTCCGCTGCCCCGATGCGCCAGGTATTCGTCGCCTCAGTCGGGTTGAAGGGCGCGACAGGCGCAACCGCGCGGCCCAGTCCTTCGAGCGCGCGTCTCAATGGCTCGCGCAGCTCGTCAGCTCGGGCCGTCGGCTGCATGCCCCGTGGGCCGGGCAACAACAGCGGATCTCCGAAGATGTCGCGCAGCTTGGCCAGATGCACGCTGACCGAGGGCTGCGACAGGTGCAAACGCTCGGCGGCGCGGGTGACATTGTGCTCGGTGAGCAGAACGTCGAGGGTGACCAGCAGGTTAAGGTCCAAGCGCTGGAGATTGTTCACGTCTATACCTGGGATGTTGGATATTCATTTCCAATATACCCGCCGTCGTTTCACTGTGCATGCCTCAGTTACCGGAGGTCATGCCATGAATGTTCTGATTGTTTACGCCCATCCCGAACCCAAGTCGCTGAATGGTTCGCTCAAGGATTTCACCATCAAGCGGCTCGAGGCGGCCGGCCATGGGGTGCAGGTCTCGGACTTGTACGCCATGGAATGGAAAGCGACGGTCGATGCCGATGACAGCCAGGACCCGCCTGTGGGCAAGTACTTCAATCCTTCGCTGGACTCAAAGCACGCGTTCGCCAACGGTCGTCAGCGCGAAGACATCAGCCGTGAGCAGGAAAAACTGCGCTGGGCTGATGCCGTGATTTTGCAGTTTCCGCTGTGGTGGTTTTCGATGCCGGCGATTCTCAAGGGTTGGGTCGAGCGGGTGTATGCGTATGGTTTTGCCTATGGCGTCGGCGAGCATTCGGATGCGCGTTGGGGCAGTCGCTATGGGGAGGGCGCCATGGCCGGCAAGCGCGCGATGCTGATGGTGACGATGGGTGGCTGGGATTCCCATTATTCCGAGCGCGGGATCAATGGGCCGATGGAGGATCTGCTGTTTCCGATCCAGCATGGGGTTTTGCATTACCCGGGGTTCGGTGTACTGCCGCCATTCCTGGTCTATCGCACCAGCCGTGTCGATGAGGTCCGGTTTGCCGAAACGTGTGAGGCGCTGGGTCGGCGGCTGGATGATCTGTGGACAACGCCGCCGATTGCATTTCGGCAGCAAAATGCAGGGGATTACGAGATTCCGGCGTTGACCTTGCGGCCGCAGATCGCGCCGGGTGAGAGTGGGTTTGGGGTGCATGTCCGGGCAGTTGAGGTCTGACGGGGCTTCGGTGTTTGGCGGGCCTCTTCGCGGACGGGTCCGCTCCCACGTTTTTTGACTGTCTGATCGGTCCTTTCAGGCGTTGTGATCGCCTGACCGGATAAACGAATACCGATCAATGTCCGTCCTCAAACTCCAGCCCTGGCCGCTCCAGTATTGGGCTGCGGCGGTGTTGGTCTTGATCACGTCGAGGTGGCATTTGACGATGCCTTCCTGTTCCAGCCCTGACAGGCAGCGCTCAACTAACGAGGCTGCCAGACCCTGGCGTCGATATTCCGGTGCCACGACCAGGTGCTGCAAATAGCCACGGCGACCATCGTGTCCGCACATCACGCATCCAGCGAGCGCGCCATCGAGTTCGGCGACGAAGCTCAAGTCGGGATTACGCTGCAGATACCGGGCGGTAGATTCCCGTGAGTCGGCATCCCGGAACGTAACGCCTGGGGTGCGCTTCATCAGATCAATCACCGCGTCGTAATCTTTCAGGGTCATGACGCGCAGGGTGAACACGTCAGTTCACCGTGATCGCGCAGTCGAAAGTGCGCTCGGGCGGGACCTCCGGCGCCCACGGCTGCTGATAAACCATCATCAGGTGTCCGTCACCGACGTTCGCCGCCTGATAGCGCCAGACTGATTGGCCCGCTGTGCCGACGGTGCCGATGTCTTCGGGGTTGTTGTAAACCTCAGGCCCCAGGCTGCGCAAAATCGACGGCGCAGGGTTTTGCATCAACCAGCGGTGGCCGGTGGTGGGATTGCTGGGGAGCATGAGCAGCAGGGTCTGGCCGGTCTTGAGTTTGATCGGGCAGTCGCTTTGGTCATCGAGGGATACGACTTGTTTGGGTTGCTGGGCGCAAGCGGCCAACAGGGCGAGGCTGAGCGGGACGAGCAGGCGGGCAGGGGTCATAAAGGCTCCGGTCGTGGGCAACGTATGCCGAGCATAACCGAAGCGTGCGGCGGTGAAACCCTGTAGGTGATCCTGCACCTGTAGGAGCGAACTTGTTCGCGAGAAGTCTGGCCAGGCTCAACCTGTGAAGCCGCCTCGCCAACAAGTTGGCTCCTACAGGTTGGGTGTGGGTCTGCTTAGTTAGAACAACACCTTCGCCACATCCGCGAATTTCTTCGCGAAATGCACGGTGATGCCTTCTTTCAGGTAGTCCGGCAGCTCTTCGAAATTGCCACGGTTGGGCTCTGGCAGGATCAGTTCAAAGATCTTCTGGCGCCGCGCTGCGATGACTTTTTCGCGCACGCCGCCAATCGGCAGGACATGCCCGGTCAACGTCAGTTCGCCGGTCATGGCCACGCCTTTTTTCGGTGCCTGATTGCGTGCCAGGGACAGCAGCGCACTGGCCATGGTCACGCCCGCGCTCGGGCCGTCTTTCGGGGTCGCGCCTTCGGGTACGTGCAAGTGCACGAACGCTTCATCGAAGAACGTCTTATCGCCGCCAAACTTCGCCAGATTGGAGCTGACGTAGCTGTAGGCGATTTCCGCAGACTCCTTCATCACGTCACCCAGCTGCCCGGTGAGCTTGAAGCCGCGATTGAGCGTGTGAATCCGCGTGGCCTCGATCGGCAACGTGGCACCGCCCATGCTGGTCCATGCAAGGCCCGTAATGACGCCTGTTCCCGACAGCACTTGTTCGCTGCGGAACACCGGCATGCCCAGCGATGCTTCCAGATCCTTCGGCCCGATCTTGACGACCGTGTCCGGATTGTCCAGCAGCTTGACCACGGACTTGCGCACCAGCTTGCCCAGTTGTTTCTCCAACTGCCGTACGCCGGCTTCCCGCGCGTAACCTTCGATCACGGCGCGCAGAGCGGTGTCGCTGATGCTCAGTTTGTCTTTGGCCACACCGGCTTTTTCAAGCTGCTTGGGCCACAGGTGACGCTTGGCGATGGCGAGTTTTTCTTCGGTGATGTAGCCCGACAGGCGAATCACTTCCATCCGGTCCAACAACGGGCCAGGAATCGAATCCAGGGTGTTGGCGGTGCAGATGAACAGCACTTTCGACAAATCCAGACGCAAGTCCAGGTAGTGATCGAGGAATTCGACGTTCTGTTCCGGATCGAGGGTTTCCAGCAGCGCCGAGGCCGGGTCGCCCTGGAAGCTCTGGCCCATCTTGTCGATCTCGTCGAGCATGATCACCGGGTTCATCACTTCCATGTCCTTGAGCGCCTGCACCAGCTTGCCCGGTTGGGCGCCGATGTAAGTGCGACGATGGCCCTTGATTTCTGCTTCGTCGCGCATGCCGCCGACGCTAAAACGATAGAACGGACGCCCCAAGGACTCGGCAATCGAGCGCCCGACACTGGTTTTACCCACGCCAGGCGGCCCGACCAGCAAGACGATGGAGCCGCTGATCTCGCCTTTATAGGCGCCGACCGCGAGGAATTCCAGGATGCGGCTCTTGATGTCATCAAGGCCTGCGTGATGCGCATCCAGGGTTTTGCGTGCGTGCTTGAGGTCGAGCTTGTCCTTGCCGAACACGCCCCACGGCACGTAAGTCGCCCAATCCAGATAATTGCGCGTGACGGCATATTCCGGCGAACCGGTTTCCAGCACCGACAGCTTGTTGATCTCTTCGTCGATACGCTTGCGGGCCTGTGAAGGCAGGGTTTTGCCCACCAGCCGCTCTTCGAACTGCTCGATGTCGGCGCTGCGATCGTCTTTGGTCAGCCCTAACTCTTGCTGGATGACTTTGAGCTGTTCTTTCAGGAAGAACTCGCGCTGATGCTCGCCGATCTTGCGATTCACTTCGGCAGAGATTTCCTTCTGCAGGCGCGCAACTTCCACTTCCTTGCGCAGCATCGGCAAGACTTTTTCCATGCGGCGCAGCACCGGGACGCAATCAAGCACGGCCTGCAGGTCAACGCCGGTGGCGGAGGTCAGGGCAGCAGCAAAGTCGGTGAGCGGCGAAGGGTCGTTGGGGCTGAAGCGGTTGAGGTAGTTTTTCAGCTCTTCGCTGTACAGCGGGTTCAGCGGCAGCAGCTCTTTGATCGCGTTGATCAGCGCCATGCCGTAGGCCTTGACCTCGTCGGTCGGCTCGTTGGGCTGGTGCGGGTACTCGACCTCCACCAGAAACGGCGGGCGATGGTGCTTGAGCCAGTTCTTGATGCGCACGCGGCTCAGGCCTTGGGCGACGAACTGCAATTTGCCATTGTCGCGGCTGGCGTGGTGCACCTTCACCAGCGTGCCGTATTCGGGCAGCGCCTTGGTGTCGAAGTGGCGTGGGTCGTCTGGCGGGGTGTCCATGAAGAACAGCGCCAGCGAGTGATGATCGGACTTGCTGACCAGTTCTAGCGTTTCGGCCCAGGGCTCTTCATTGACGATGACCGGCAAGACCTGCGCCGGAAAGAAAGGGCGGTTGTGAATCGGGATGATGTAGACCTGATCCGGAAGGTTCTGGCCTGGCAGCGCGAGGCTTTTACGGTCGGAGCCAAGGCTGAATTCGGGTTCGTCGTCGAAGTCGTCTGAGGAATTCTGTGAGTCTGCTTGCTGGTCGCTCATGGGGCACCTGCGCAAATGGAGATGTGCCTTAGATGGGGCAGTCGCCCTCAGGTTTCAATAGCTATGGTCGATAGCATTGAAGATGGAATGCGATAGATAGAAATGAGCAGCATATTTTGCCTTTCGTCGGCAGCATTTGCTTGATGGCTATACGCCTTCCTTAATGAAGGAAGGCTAGTTTTCCGTCGGCTGAGTGGGCTGAAACATAAAATCCGCCAGGGCTGGCACTTCCTTTATCAGCGTGACTGCTCTGGACTGTTTGTATGACTCATGCTGTTTCGTTCTATCTGGCCGCTGCTTTTGTGGCCTTCATCAGCAGCGCTGCCAGCGCCGCGACCCTGAATGCCGAGTTTTTCGACGCCCAAGGCAAGCCGGTGAAAGACGCCGTGTTGACGCTCAAAGGACCTGCGGGCCTGGCGAATCCGCCGCTCCAGGCCGACATGGACCAGCGCAATCAAGAATTCGCGCCACATGTGCTGGCAGTGCGTACCGGCACCGAAATCAAATTTCCCAACAGCGATAACATCCGCCATCAGGTCTATTCCTTTTCTGCGCCCAAACGTTTTGAGCTTCGGCTATATGGTGGCACCCCCTCTGCGCCGGTGTTGTTCGACAAGCCTGGGGTTGTAGTGCTTGGCTGCAACGTCCACGACTGGATGTTGGGCTATGTTTACGTGACCGACGATGCCTGGTTTGGTGTGAGCAACGAAAAAGGCTCTCTGACCCTCGATCAGCTGCCGCCGGGCCATTACGTGGCCACGCTTTGGCACCCACAGGTGGCCGACATGCAGCCGCTCGCAGGAGGCGACATCGAAATCCCGGCAGGCGGTCTGCATCAGCGCTTCAGCCTTGCGCTCCAGCCCAAGGGCAATGACATGCCGTCAGCGCCGCCTGCGAGTGCGTTTGGCGATGCTTTCAACAAGGCTGCGCACGATGAAGCTGCGCACTAGTTTTCAGGCCCGTATCGCGGGCGTGCTCATTCTCTTGCTGCTGATTGTGGTGGTGGCTGTGTTTTCGGCGGTCAAGGCCGCGACCCAAGAGGCCGTGCAATCCCAGGCCCAGGCTCAGTTGCAAGTGGGCACGCGGGTGTTCGAGGGTTTGCTGGAAATGCGCGGCAAAAGATTGCGCGACGCCGTGCAATTGCTCTCCAGCGACTTCGGTTTCCGCGATGCCGTGGCCTCAGCCGATTCGTCGACCATTCGTTCAGTCCTGCAGAACCACGGCGCGCGCATCAATGCCAGTGACATGTTCCTGCTGGGCATGGACGGCACCGTCATGGCCAGCACCGTTTCGCAAATCCCCGAAGGTTCGCCGTTTCCCTACATTCAGGCGCTGCGTGATTTGAAAGCGCGCAATCAGTCGATGCTCATCGTGCCGCTGCAAGGCACACCTCATCTGTTGGTGGAGAGCACGGTGCTCGCGCCGCTGCCCATCGCTCGGGTGGTGATGGGATTTGCCATGGACAACGATCTGGCGCAGGAACTGCGTTCGTTGAGCGGTCTGGAGGTGTCGTTCCTGTCGGTGGTGCATCAGGTGCCGGGGCAGATCGTCAGCACTCAGCCTGCCTCGCTGTTCGACAGCTTGCGGGCAGTGATGCTTGATCCGTCCCAAGGCCGGACGCAAATGACCGAGCATCAAAGTCAGCGTTTTCTGAGCAAAACGCTGCTGCTCGACACCACCACCGATGCCACCGACGGCCAGGTCGTCGCCTTGCTGCAAAGCCCGCTCGACCAAGCGATGCTCGCGTTTGCGCCACTGGACGAGAAAATTGTCTGGATCACGATCATTGCCTTGATCGGCTCGCTGATCGGTACGTTATTGCTGGCGCGCAGTGTGTCGCTGCCGGTGCGCGCACTGGCCCGTGCCGCCGAGCGTATTCGTCAGGGCGATTATGGCACCCCGGTGATGCTGGAGCGTAGCGACGAGTTGGGGTTGCTGGCAGGCGCGATCAATTCGATGCAACGCGGCATCGCGGCGCGCGAGCAGCAGTTGGCGCACAACGCCCTGCATGACGCGCTTACCGGCTTGCCGAATCGGGCGCTGGCCATGGAACGTCTCGGCAGCGCGATTGCAGCGCAGCGTCCGGTAGCCCTGTTGCATCTGAGCGTAGATAACATTCACTCGATCAGCGACAGCATCGGTACTGAAAGCGTTGATCAACTGCTGCAGGAAATCGCCCGGATCTTGCAACTGCCGCTCGGGCCCGGCGACACGGCCGCGCGCCTGAGTGCGTCAGAATTTCTGCTGCTGGTTGAGCACGCCGAGGCCGACAGCGCTGTCGCACTGGCTGACCGCCTGCAACGCTTGCTCGCCAAGTTGCAGCGTATCGGCGAGCACGACATCACCCTCGATTGTGCCGTCGGCATCGCGGCCTACCCGGCCAATGGCGACGTGGCGTCGGAGCTGCTCAAGCGCGCCGCGATTGCCCGTCAGGATGCCGCGAGCATACCGGGGCGTCTGCAAGTGTATAAAGACGGCCGTGATCTTGCGCACCAGCGTCAGATCAGCCTGATCCGTGACCTGCGGCATGCCGCCCGCAATGGCGAGCTGAGTTTGAATTACCAGCCCAAACTCGACATCCGCCAAGGCCGCGTGCGCGAGGCCGAAGCCCTGTTGCGCTGGCAGCATCCGCGCTTCGGCAGCGTCTCGCCGGCTGAATTCATCCTTCTGGCCGAACGCACTGGCAGCATCCAGATTCTCACCAATTGGGTCATTGAGGAGGCCATGCGGCAAATGGCCGAATGGCGGCTTCGTGGTCTGTACGTGAAGCTTTCCGTCAACATCTCGGCGGACGATTTGCTCAGCGGCGAACTGGCCGACCGCGTGTCGGCATTGCTCAAGTCCTATCGCGTGCCGGCCGAACAGCTTGTTTTCGAGATCACCGAAAGCGCCGTCATGAAGGAGCCCGAGCATGCGTTGCGGGTCCTCAATCGCCTGCGCGACTGTGGCATCAGTTTGTCGGTGGACGACTTCGGCACCGGCTATTCTTCGTTGGCGCACTTGAAGCGGTTGCCGGTGCAGGAATTGAAGATTGACCAGTCTTTCGTGCGTGATCTGGACGAGACCAGCGAAGACGCCGTTATCGTGCGCTCGACCATCGAGATGAGCCACAACCTGGGCCTCAGAGTGGTGGCCGAAGGCGTCGAATACAGCCACAGCCTGCGCTTGCTGGAGCGTTGGCATTGCGACACCGCCCAAGGCTATCTCATCAGTCGGCCGCTCAATGCGGTGGCGTTCGAGGCATGGATGCTCAAGGCGCACCAGTCGCCGGGCGCGATGATTCATTGATCGGTAGACAATTGAAGATTGGACATGACACGTAGTATTTCAGCAGTTTTAAGCCCTGTGTTATTGAGCATCGTTGGCTGCTGCGCGGCCGCTCTGACTTCAGCGGCGTACGCCGAACAGGGCCGCTTGATTGCCACCGGTGGCGCCAGCAGCATCGAGGGCAGCGCCGGCGGCGGGATCATTCCGTGGGCGGTTCTTGCCGGTTATGGCGAGCAGGGCGAGTGGGGCGCCAATGCGTTCGCGACCCACGTCGACCTGCCGGACTACACGCTGGACGTCGCCGGGATGGCAGCCACCTATGGCAATCGCGTGGAGCTTTCCTACGCTCATCAGCGCTTCGACCTGGGCTCGCTGGTCAATAAATTCAGCCTGCCAGATGACAACCTGACGCAGGATATTTTCGGGATCAAGGTGCGGCTGTTTGGCGATTTGATTTACGACAACCTGCCGCAAGTGTCGCTGGGGCTTGAATACAAGCATCAGAATGACTTCGCGATCCCCAAACTGATTGGCGCCCAACGCGATTCGGACGTGGAGGGCTATCTCACTGCCAGCCGCTTGTTCATGGGCGCTGCGTTTGGCTACAACGTTGTGGTCAACGGCGGCTTGCGCTACAGCCGCGCCAATGAAACCGGCTTGTTGGGTTTCGGCGGCGACCGCCGGGATTCGCGCAGCGTGCTCAAGGAAGGGGGTGTGGCCCTGCTGTTCAACCCTCGCTGGGCGGTGGGCGTGGATTACCGCGAGAAGCCGGACAACCTGTCGTTTGCCGGTGAAAGCAATTGGGTCGATGTGTTTGTCGGGTATTTCCCGAACAAGCATGTGTCGTTCGTTTTGGCCTACGCGCGGCTGGGTGAAATCGCCACGCTCGATAACCAGAACGGCACCTATCTGTCGATTCAGGGGAGTTTCTAGCATGGGCGCTTCGCGCTGGCTGATGATCGCTGTGATGGTCTTGCTGACAGGTTGCGCCCAACAGCCGCCCAAGGACGACAGTCTGTATTACGCGCTTGGCGAGCGGCCGGGCATTCAGAAGATCGTCGAAGGCATGTTGCTGCACATTGCCCGCGACCCGCGCATCGTTGAGTACTTTCGCAAGGTGGACATCGTGCGAGTGCGCGACAAGCTGGTGGAGAAGTTCTGCGTCGAGGCAGGCGGGCCTTGCACCTATACCGGCGATACGCTGGCCGAAGCGCATAAAGGCATGAACCTCAGCCGCAGCGATTTCAATGCGCTGGTGGAGAATCTGATTGATGCGATGGATGACCAACACATCCCCGTCCCCACCCAAAATCGCCTGATCGCAAGATTGGCGCCACAGCGTGGGGAAGTGATTGAGAAGTGACTGATAGCTGATACCAGCACCCTCTGAGCATGTGGGAGCGGACCTGTCCGCGAAGAGGTCAGTGAATCCGCCAGATCCTTATCGCTTGTTGAAATGCCTTCGCGGACAGGTCCGCTCCCACCGGTTATGCGTTCGCCCGCAAAGCAAGGGAGCTGGGACGCCAGGCACAAAAAAGGCGGCCATCGCGAGATGGCCGCCTTTTAGTTACTTCAGCCTGCAAACTTTACAGCTTGCAGCTTGCAACCTTAGTCCGGCAGTTTGAACGCCATCACGTAGTCGCCTTGCTTGGTGCCCAGCGAACCGTGACCGCCTGCAACGACCAGCACGTATTGCTTGCCGTCCTTGCCGGTGTAGGTCATCGGTGTGGTCTGGGCGCCTGCTGGCAGACGGCCTTCCCACAACTGCTTGCCGTTACGAACGTCGTAGGCGCGCAGGTACTGGTCCAGGGTCGCGCTGAGGAACGACACGCCGCTGGCAGTGATAAACGTGCCGCCCAGGCTAGGAACGCCCATGGTCAGCGGGATTGGAACCGGCGAGCTGTCACGCACGGTGCCATTTTTGTGTTTCCAGATGGTCTGGTGGTTGGTCAGATCGACCGCTGCCACGTAGCCCCATGCTGGCGCCTGGCAAGGCAAGCCCATCGGCGACAGCAACGCTTCGAGGATCACGCCGTATGGCGCGCCTTTGTTCGGCTGTACGCCTTCGGTTTCGCTCTTGCGACCCGGGCCGCCTTCAACTTCAGCCGCTGGCACCAGTTTCGAACGGAACGCCATATAGCTTGGGTTGACGAAGGCGATCTGGCGCACTGGATCGACCGAAATGCCGCCCCAGTCGAACACGCCGAAGTTACCTGGATACACCAGCGAACCACCCAGCGACGGCGGGGTGAACGGACCGTCATAACGCAGCGACTTGAAGTCGATCCGGCACAGCATCTGGTCGAACGGGGTCACGCCCCACATGTCGCGCTCTTTCAGCACCGGCGGCATGAAATTCAGATCAGATTTAGGCTGAGTCGGCGAGGTGTGATCCCCAGCGACAGCGCCTTGTGGCACCGGAATTTCGTTGATCGGTACGATCGGTTGACCGGTGCTGCGGTCCAGGACGTAGATACTGCCTTGCTTGGTGGAGGCCAGAACAGCAGGCTTCACGCCATCAGCGGTTTTCATGTCCATGAGGGTCGGTTGACCGCCCACGTCCATGTCCCACAGGTCGTGGTGAGTGAACTGGAAGTTCCACTTCACGTGACCGGTTGCGATGTCCAGTGCGACCAGGCCGGCACTGAATTTCTCCGACGCAGGGGTGCGGTTGCCGCCCCATTGGTCAGGCATCTGATTGCCCATCGGCAGGTAGAGCATGCCCAGCTTTTCATCGACGCTGAACATCGACCACATGTTGGGCGAGTTACGGGTGTAGGTCTTGCCTGAAGCAATCGGCGTGGTGTCGTCCGGATTGCCGCTGTCCCAGTTCCAGACCAGACGGCCGGTGTGCACGTCGAACGCACGGATCACGCCGGAAGGCTCGTCGGTGGAGACGTTGTCAGTGACGTGACCGCCAATAACGACCAGATCCTTGGTGACAGCAGGCGGCGATGTCGAGTAGTAGCCGCCCGGTGCGAAGGTGCCGATGTTGGCGCCCAGATCGATCTGGCCTTTGTCACCGAAGTCTTCACAGACCTTGCCGGTGTCAGCGTTCAGTGCGATCAGACGGGTGTCGGCAGTCGGCAGGAACAGACGACGCGGGCACGAGTTGGCAGTTGCAGAAGCAACGGCCGGTGCAGCCGGGCTCTGCGCAGGTGCGGCAGCGTCAGTCGGCGCGGCAGCAGCGGCGTAGGCAGCATCATCGTGATACGACACGCCACGGCACGTCATGTGCGCCCAACCCTTGAAGTTGGCCGCTTTCTGGGTGCTGATCTTCGGATCAAAGCGCCACAGTTCCTTGCCGGTGTCCGGGTCCAGCGCAATCACTTGGCTGTGCGGGGTACACACGTAGAGCATGCCGTTGACCTTCAGCGGAGTGTTTTCCGCCGTGGTCTCACCCGGATCGTTCGGCCCCGGGATGTCGCCGGTGCGGTAGGTCCACGCGGGAACCAGCTTGTTGACGTTTTCCGGGGTGATCTGCTTGAGCGGCGAGTAGCGATCGCCAAACGCAGTACGACCGTAGGACTGCCAGTCGCCGTCCGGCATGGCCGGTGCAGCGCTGGTGGTGCCAGCAGTTTCACGGTCCAGTTGGCCTTTGATTTCACCTGGGTTGGTGAATTGGCTCGCCAGTGCAGCCAGACCGGCCAGCACCACGGCAACGCCGAGGGCGCCCGTGCCTTTGCCACCAGGCTCGCCGATCAGCAGCGGGCGGCGGAACCATGGCAGCAACATGACGATGCCAAGGGCGAACAACAGTGCCAGACGCGGCACCAGTTGCCACCAATCCAGGCCCACTTCCCACAGAGCCCAGACCGTGCTCGCGAACAGTACCAGCGCGTACAGACCCAGAGCCGCGCGGCGGCCCATGATCAACAGCACGCCGGTGACCGCCATGCCGATACCGGCCAGCAGGTAATACAGCGAGCCGCCCAGTTGCAGCAGCTTTACCCCCCCGGCCAACAAGGCCAGGCCCATGATCAGAATCACCAGTCCGAGCAGGCTCGGCAGCAGGCGGTTCTTACCGAAAGCACCGTCAGTGCTCATAGTGTCGTACTCCGTAACATTAAGTTGATTGACGCGTTCTAGTTCTTGTAGCGGAAAACATGATCCTTTGAAGCCATGCTATTCACGCTAGTTCCTAAATCGACATACAGAAAGGCGAAATAAGCCGATCAGAATGATGATTGAATTTTCAGGCCCGCGACCAAGGCGTCATCGACCTGATTCACGCCGCCGGGATGGCGGATAAACTGCAGGTTCGGGCGCACGGTCAGCCAGTTGGTGACGTGCACGCCGTAATACAGTTCGGCGTTGTATTCAGTGTCCTGCAGCGGTATGAAGGCGGGGTCGTTGTAGTCCGAAACGCCTGCGACCTGGTTCTGCAGATTGACGTTCTTGCGGTACGCCGGATTGACATGGATGCGGCTGACGCCGACACCGATGTCATCTTCAGGACGTGCGTCGAACGGGCCTTTATAGGTAGCGCCCAAGGCAACGTAGTTGTCGATCATGTTGGTTTTCTTGTCGTGCAGCGTGCCGTTGAAGAACAGGCTCAGGCCTCGGCTGTTGTCGCTGGCAACGCTGGTGACTTGCTGACGCAGAGTCAGCCACATGCCGTGTTTGCTGCTCGATGCGCGGTAGTCGTCGCCGGACACAGCGGCGTAACCGCCATTGCTGTCTTTGTATACGTCGGTGCTGTCGGCGGTGCTGTAGTAGTAACCGAGGCGGTATTCGCCCGGTAGGCCGTTGACCTTCGGCGACCAGACCGCTTCCACGGGGATCACCGCGCCCTGAGTGCCGCTGCCGCTGAGTTTGAAAGCGTTGTCGTTTTCCAGGTTCGACGGGTTTTGCTCGAACGCGCCGATTTGCACGAATAGCTCCGGATTGATCTGGTATTTAACCCGCGCTGCCCATTGGCTGACCGGCCAGTTGTACCAGATGCCGCCACCCCAGTTGCCGACCTGCGAGCCGCATAACGCCAGATTCTGGAAGTCGCAGGGGAAGGTGTTGAAGTCCTCGCCCTCGTTGAATCGCCCGACTTTAATGCTCAACGCCTGGTCAAGAAATTTCTGCTGATACCACAGGTCCGTCAGGCGGGTGATGCTGCCTCGGCCCCAGACTTCCTGGGACGACGAGATCGTGCCGACCCGAGGGTCACCCACGCGATCATTGCTGATGTTGTCGCCGTTACGGTTGGTCAGCGTCAGTTGAAACTCAGCATCGTGCCAGCCCAGAATCTTCTGCAGGTCCAGATGCGCGCCCAGTGCGTACTGATCGCTGTAGCGAAATGTCTTGTCGTGGTTGTAGCCGCCATGCAGGTTCGAGCCCATTTCCATGACCGAATCAAGCTTGAAGTCATAACCCTGCTGCGACAATTCGGTACGCTTGCCACCCCAATCGCCGAGCATCCAGGGGGAGTCACTGTCGAACGGGTCAGCGGCATGGGCGCAAGTAGCAAGGCCCAGCAAGGCCACACCAAGCGCGGACGTGTGGCTGAAAGATCGTGCAGTGCGGCACAGCAGGAAATTGGACATGGGCGGCAGATTCTTTTCGAGTTATTGACGAGCTAGCGAAAGCTGGCCGTTACGAGCAGGGGC
This sequence comes from Pseudomonas rosaeacicularis, assembly GCF_057128745.1. Taxonomy (NCBI): domain Bacteria; kingdom Pseudomonadati; phylum Pseudomonadota; class Gammaproteobacteria; order Pseudomonadales; family Pseudomonadaceae; genus Pseudomonas; species Pseudomonas rosaeacicularis. The sequence goes on along the minus strand of NZ_JBSKHT010000003.1, from coordinate 188,347 downwards.
GCAGCGACGCAGACTTTTTTATAAAAAGAGGGATTAATCGATTCAGCGTTTAGGGCGGCAATGATAGGACGCTAACGAACGTTTAAACAGTAGAAATTTGGACATGGATTGTTGCGATGCAGGTAACAGTCCTAAACTCTGGTGCACAACCCTTCCCGCCATCGACCGCCTCGGCTAAGGTGCGCACCTCGCGAATCCCCCTTTACCAAGCGTAAAAAGGCCTGGCATGACAACACCCAACAACAACCCGCTGCACGGCGTGACGCTTGAGCAGATCCTTCATGCGCTGGTCGAGCACTACGAGTGGTCGGGGCTGGCAGAGCGCATCGACATTCGTTGCTTCAAGAGCGATCCGAGCATCAAGTCCAGCCTGACGTTTCTGCGCAAGACCCCGTGGGCCCGCGAGAAAGTCGAGGGGCTGTACGTGAAGCTGGCGCGCAGCAAAGGCTGGTAAATGCGCGCTGATTTCCTGCAAAACCCGCGCGGCCAAAAAAGGTACGCCACCGTGGCAGCGCTGTTGGGCTGGTTCGGGCTGGCGGTTCAGCTGTACTTGATTCTGTACGCACGCTGGGACATTCAAGCCAGCGTGTTGGGCGGACTGGTGAAGTTTTTCAGCTTCTTCACGATCCTGACCAACATTCTGGTGGCGGTAGCACTGACCTGCGCCATCAGTCCCCGGCAGTCAATGGGGCATCGGTTTTTCCGGTCGCCGGTGGTCTGCGGCGGGATCACGGCCAGCATCGTACTGGTAGGCGTCGCCTATAACCTCCTACTGCGGCATTTGTGGCAACCCGAAGGCTGGCAGCGCGTGGCCGATGAAGTGCTCCACGACGTCATGCCCCTGGGGTTTTTGCTGTACTGGTGGCTGTACGTGCCCAAGGGTTCGCTCCGATTGATCCACGTGTTGGCGTGGATTACGTACCCGGTCGTCTATTTTGCGTATGTGCTGTTGCGCGGTGATCTGATCGGCGATTACGTGTACCCGTTCATCGATGTCGGCACGATTGGGTTCACCCAGGCTTTTATCAATGCGCTGGGCGTGTTGGCGGGGTTTGTGGTGATGGGGTTGGTTTTGTGGGGAGTGGATAAATTCCGATCCCCCCGAGCCCCGCAATCTGTGTAGGAGCTGCCGAAGGCTGCGATCGCGTTACATCTGACACACCGCAATCGCAGCCTCGCGTTGCTCGGCAGCTCCTACAGGGAGCGCGTTTCAATTTGAAATTTCAGGCTTCTTCTGATTCATCGAGCCGCCAATACCCGGCGGCCTTCACGGCTGCTTCATCCAGGCCTAGATCGTCCAGCAACACGCGCCGCACTTTGCGTGACAACGCCGACTCAGTCGCCACCCACGCATACAGATCACCCGTTGGCAGCGTCAATCCTGCGACGACCTGCAACAGATCCTGCTCGCCACGCACCACCCAGATCACTTCGACCTGCGCCTCGCTTTTCAGCACTTGGCGTTCGGCATCGTCCTGGATTTGCACCACCACCAAAGCGCGGCGACCGGCAGGTAGCTCTTCAAGCCGGCGGGCGATAGCGGGCAGGGCGGTTTCATCGCCGATCAACAGATAGCTGTCGAACATGTCCGGCACGATCATCGAACCCCGTGGCCCGGCGATGTACAGCGATTGCCCAGGCTCGACCTGCTCGGCCCACGTCGCGGCCGGGCCATCGCCATGCAGCACGAAATCGATGTCCAGTTCGCCCGACGCAGGATCGTACCGGCGTGGGGTGTAATCGCGCATGACCGGGCGCGGGCCTTCGCTGTTCCCGCCCGGAGTGAAGTTCTCCAGCGCCGCCTGTTCTTCGGGCGTTGTGGCGAACATCAGCTTGACGTGATCGTCCGTGCCAAGGCTGATGAAGCCGCTCAGTTCCGGGCCGTGAAGCGTGATACGCCGCATGCGCGGGGTCAGGTCGGTGACGCGCAACACCACAAGTTTGCGGCGTTTGATTTCGTGACTGACACGGTGAATCGATTGCTGTGAATTCATGCGGACTGCTCCGATGGATTTGTAGGGTGAGTGTTCTGTGGGCCGTCGACTATGGCGCGTGCGGTGTCGTTCAGCAGGTCGCGAACCCGTGCGATTTCTTCGGGGTTCCAGCGGCCATGGTGCAATTGCAGCGCGTGACGCAAGTTGTGGACCGCTTCGTGGATCTCCGGGGGACGATCATGGCCACGCAGCGAACGCTTGCTCACGTCGATGCGCATCTTCACGCCGTCCAATGCCACCGCTTGTTCGGTTAAGGATTGCTGACCGGCTTGGGTGACGGCGTAGCGCTTCTTGCCACCTTCGGCGTCCCCCAGGATCAGTTCGCTTTCTTCCAGAAAGGTCAGCGTCGGGTAGATCACGCCAGGGCTTGGGCTGTAGGCGCCGTCAAACATGCCTTCGATCTGGCGAATCAGGTCATAGCCGTGGCAAGGCTGATCGGCGATCAACGCCAGCAACAGCAACTTCAGGTCGCCGGGCGCGAATACGCGGGGACCGCGACCGCCACGTTCCCGGCCAGGGCGTTTCTCGAATCCGTCACGTCCTTCGCCTTGCTCACCGAAGTGAGGGCGATGGTGGGGGTGGTGGTCGTGCGGGGGTTTATGTGGGTGGTCTCCCATTTCTTTCATCTCCTGTTACACGTTAGATATACCTTAAGATATATCTTAATGTGTCCGCAAGAGGTGTTAAGACGAACGGTTCTCATCTGTGGCTGGGTTTGCACGCTTCTGTAGGAGCTGACGAGCACCGCGAGGCTGCGATGCAGTGCACCTGACACACCGCAATCGCAGCCTCGCGTTGCTCGTCAGCTCCTACAAGGACTGCGGCGCCTGGAAGGTGTCGGCCACCGTTTGCCCCGGCGCCGCGCATTGGGTATGAAGCCCCGGCGCCAGGTACGGATTGAGAATCGGCGCCATGCCTTTAAGCACCTGCACCGGCAGCGCTGAGGTAAAACGGAAGCCTTCCGCCGCGCGCCCCGGCACGAACGCAGTCAGCGTGCCGAAGTGGTTGTCGCCGATGTAAAACACAAACGTGGCGGTTCGGTTGATCGCCCGGGACGCCAGAATCCGCCCGCCCGCACCGATGCTTTCGATGCGGTTGTCGCCGGTCCCGGTTTTGCCGCCCATGGCCAGAACGCTGCCGTCTTCCAGTTTGAAACTACCGGACACCCGACGCGCCGTGCCCGCGTCCACCACCCGTGACAGCGCGTCGCGCATCGCCGCCGCCACTTCGGAGGGCAGCACGCGTTTGCCCAGATCAGGGTTATTCGCCAGTTGCGTTTCATACGGCGTGTCGGCAGCAAAATGCAGGCTGTCGATGCGCAAGGTCGGCAGCCGAATGCCATCGTTTTGAATGATCCCGATCAGCTCCGCGAGCGCTGCAGGACGGTCCCCCGAACTGCCAATGGCGGTCGCCAGCGACGGCACCAGATGATCGAACGGATAGCCCAGCCGCTGCCAGCGCTGGTGAATGTCCAGGAACGCCTCGATCTCAAGCATGGTGCGAATCCGGCTGTCCCGCGCACTTTTGTGCCGACTCTTGAAGAGCCAGTTATAGACTTCCTGACGTTCGAAACGGCTGGCGGCCACAGCGTCCTTGAACTGCGCGTCCGGGTGCTGCATCAGGTAGCCCACCAGCCACAAATCCAGCGGATGGACCCGGGCGATGTAGCCTTGATCCGGCAAGTCATAAGCGCCGGGGCCGTAACTCTGATACATGTCGGCCAGACGTTTTTCGGTCACCGGCGGTTTGGTTTTGTCCTGAACCATGCGCGCCCGCACGAAACTGTTGAAAGCCGCCGGGCTGGCATTGGGCAGCAGGTAGCGATGCACGGCTGCGAGCCGACTTGCCGCCGGATGCACGCCGTCCAGGAAGGTGTCGAGCCGCTCCTGAGTGTTCTTGCCCTTGTAGCGTTTCCAGAACCGCAGCAAAAACACCGTGCCCTCGCGGTCGGCGAAGTTCGCCAGATACTCCTGACGCCGTGGGTCGCTGTCGTCCTTCATCAGTTCGGCGCTGTTGCTCGGACCCTGATACGTGCTGTAACGCACCAGATCACGCATCAGCCGAATGAACGGCAGGTTGATCGACTCCTGCAACGCCTCTCGCAGGGTTGGTACGCGGCCGTTGTCCTCGTTACGAAAGTTGTTGAAATGGTGCATGCCTCCGCCCGTGAAAAAGCTTTCGCCGGGGCTCGCCGAGTACTTGCGATCCAGCGCGGCCGACAGCATTTTCGACAGGTCGCGATCGCTGTTCTGCATGAGGTAATCGATGGCCCAGCGCGTCAGCCGGTCAGGGTCCTCCACCGGCACCTTTTTCAGCTCCGCGTTTTTCAGGGCGCTGTAGCGATCATGTAGCTCTGCGATGATCTGCAGATAGGTCGTCAGCACGCGCATCTTGGCGGTAGAGCCGAGTTCCAGCTTGCTGCCCTCGTTGATGTCGAAGGGCTGGTCGGTGCTGTCAGTCTGCACTCTCACTCTTGAGCCATCAGGGCCGCGCTCCAACAGCGTGAAGCTGTAGCGCACTTGCTGAGTGCTGGCCGGCGTCAGCAAATGCTCGCCCAACACGCCGATCTGATTGGCGAACTCTGGGTTGGCAAGCTCGCGCAGGTACTGACCGACCTTGACCTGCAAGTCGTTCTGCAAGGTACTGGTGGCGGACAGGTCCAGGCGATCCAGATCGTATAGCGGCCGGTTCAGCAGATTGGACAAACGCGTGCGTGCGACGCTGATGCCCTTGTTGGTCTCGATCGGCTGGATCGTCGGCTGCTGCACCCAATCGCGATAGGCCACGGTGGCAGACAGCGCGGCGTCTGCCAGCGTAGGCGCAATCACCTTGTTTTGTGCGAGCAGGCGGATATGGCTGTCAGTCAGATCCGCCAGCTCTGAGCGACCTTTGGCCAGAAAATGCGAAGGACGCCGCTGCGCGATCACCAGCGATAGCACTTCCCGCAGCGCCAGGCCTTGCTCGGCCAGGGTTTTTGAATCGGTGGCGGGGATCGCCAGCAGTTGATTGGTGCGTTCGAAGTCTGCGCCGTACCAGACGCGTAACCCTTCGGCCATGCCATGCACTTCGCCATGACCGGGCACCGCCGACAGCGGCACGCTGTTGAGGTAATCGCGCACCACGTGTTGCCGGGCTTCCAGGGTTTGCGGGCCAGTTTGATAAGCCCGCACACTGGCTGAAATCATCTGCCGAAGCTTTTCACTGCCCGATTGCGTCAGGCCATCGGGCGAGTGCCGATACTTTTCCAGCTGCGTCGCCAGCGTACTGCCCCCTGCCGACTGTCCGGGCAGGCCGACCATCTTCGCCACTTGGGAAATCGCGGCCTTGAAAAAGCGCGGCCAGTCCACTGCGGGGTTGGCCATCGGTTGATTGTCGGCGAGCAGGTCGCGGTTTTCGATGAACAGCAGGCTGTTCACCAATACCGGTGGGATCGAGGCGAAAGTGGAGTAAAGCTGCTGCGGATACGTGAACTGATACAACGGCGCGCCACGGCAGTCGGTGATGGTCAAACCCGACTGAATCTTCTCTTGATACGGCACGAAAAAGCCGCGTTTGGTGTAGGCCAGCAGGTCGGGGGAGAATTGCGCTTGCTGAGTGATCAGGTAGTCGCGCTTGAGCAGTCTGGGCATGAACTCACCCATCGACGAGTAGCCCAAGCGCTTATCGAACGGGCCGTCGCCGGGGTACACAATCGCATCGCTCGGACCTGACTGAAGGGAATAACTCAACTCCCTGGCAAAGCGGCTGAACTCACGCGCTTGCAGTTTTGAGCTGCGGATTTCCGAGACAACGGCAAATCCCAGGATCACCAACGCGATCAGCACCAACAGCCAGAAAACGCGCCACACATAGTGTTTGCGGCGCGGGCTTTTTGGCATCGGAACATCGCTCTGACTGTCAGCTACTATCGCAGTCTTCTTTTCATCTGAATGCCACAAAGCGCCCATATCGGTTGGCCCGGTTAAACCTGTTAATCGCACCTGTCTCAAGCGTAGCCGGTGCTTGAGAGGGGTGAGATTTTTGTAACGGGGTGGTCAGGGATTTCCGATGTGTTGCAGATTGCGCACTGTTCAACTCAGCAAACAGTGGCCGGTGGGAAGGACTTGCTCGCGATTCGATACTTGGCACCCTAGTGATGCCGCGAATGTACTGGCCTCATCGCGAGCAAGCTCCCTCCCACGGTGATGTGCTTAGTGTTATCAAGCCCGCACCACCTGAGCAGGCTTGCCCAGCCGTTTGTTCAGCTCCAGAAAGTTCGACATCAGCAGCATCAACCCCAACCCGAGCTGGCCGGTAACGACGCGCATTTGCCAGATGTCACCCGACAGGGCATTCGCCATGTCGGCCAGTGGTGCGAGCAATACGCCCAGGCAAAACACCTCCAGCGAGTAACGGCCCATGCGGCAAGTTTGCTGCGCAGGCCAATTGTCGAGCCAGGCGTGGGAGGCGGGGAGCAGTTTGGCGACGACGTAAACCAGTGCGATGAAGTGCAGCAGGCGCAGAGGCGAGAGGTCGGTTTTACTGATGGGGTAGATGAGGTTGCTCATTGCTGTGGGTATCAGGGCGTCGTGGACGTCAGGGAATTTCCACAGAAAGGTGATGACGCCGGTCACCAGCAGGTAAATCACGGCTACCAAAAATGTCGGCTGCAACCACAGCGGGCGCAATGCCGCGCGAACAACGGGCTCACGCTTGGAGTACATCGCACAGGCGCCGCCCAGCACGAAGATCAATTGCCACGCCACCGGGTTGAAATACCACACGCCGCCGCCTTCGTAGGCCGACAGGTTCCAGCCCAGCAACGGCACCATCATGTACAGCGCGACAGACAGGCCAACCGCCACTTCGGCTTTGCGCAGCATGATCGGCAGGATCAACGGCAATGCCAGCATCAGCAGAATATAGAGCGGCAGCGGATCGGTGAGGTTGGGTTTGAAGCGCAGCAGCAGTTCATCTGCGAGGGCTTGTTGCGGATTACCCACGAAGTACTCAAGGCCCATCTCCCGGACCATGTCGCGTGTTTCAACGTGATTGTTGGCGACGAAGACGATGCCCATGAGCAACGTCAGCAGGAAGATATGCACGACGTACAGCACCCAGGTTCGACGCAGGATGCGCACGCATGCGACGACAAAACCGTCGCGCTGTGCAATGGCCCCATAGGCCAGTACCGCTGCGTATCCGGCGAGGAAAACGAACACCTCGGCGGCATCACTGAAACCGAAGTTACGCAGGGTCAACTGAGCGAAAGGGTTGTCGGGCACGTGATCCCAAAAAATGAAAATCAGCGCCAAACCTCGAAAGAAGTCGATTCGATGGTCGCGTCCGTTCGTCATGCAGGTGGGCTCTTGAAGTCAGTTTGAAAGAGAGAGGCCAGAGAGCGCCAATGTTCTGCGCCGCCAGCCAGAGCTGATCGGCGGCGCGAAGGGTGGCGGGTTTGCCCTGCTAATGCAAAGGGCGGGTATTACAGGATGTGAACGTATGTTGGGAGCGGGGCGTGCGCGTGAACGAGCCGTTTCTGCCCAGCTGTTGGCGGTCGTTGTTGGAGCCGAGCTTGCTCGCGAAGCTGGCGTCTCGGTTTTACCTGCCGCTGCGCGCTGGTAGCTTTGCGGGCAAGCCTCGCTCCAACAAGATGGGCTGCCGGCTATGTGAGAGCGTTAGGCTCAAAACTGTCGGCCCGCGCCATGCGCCACATCCGTGAATAGAAACTCTCATCCACAACGCCGTTGAGCAATTGACCTGGCTCCAGAAACACATGGGACTGGGAAAACAGTTTGATTTCAGTGGCTGACATGCGCCGCACCAGATGCTTGGCTTCCAGTTGCGAAGGCGCATCCAGTCCGGCCGCTGCCAGCATTTCGGCCAAAGCTTTGAGGGTGTTGCGGTGAAAGTTGAACACGCGCTGGGCCTTGTCCGGCACCACCAGCGCGCGTTGGCGCAAGGCGTCCTGAGTGGCGACCCCGGTTGGGCATTTGTTGGTGTGGCACGACTGCGACTGAATGCAGCCGATGGCGAACATGAAACCGCGCGCCGCATTTGCCCAGTCAGCGCCGATGGACAGCACGCTGGCGATGTCGAACGCGCTGACGATTTTGCCACTGGCGCCGAGCTTGATCTTGTCCCGCAGGTTTACACCCACCAACGTGTTGTGCACGAACAGCAAACCTTCGCGCATCGGTGAGCCCATGTGGTCGGTGAACTCCACAGGCGCGGCACCGGTGCCGCCTTCGGTGCCGTCGACCACGATAAAGTCAGGCAGGATGCCGGTTTCCATCATGGCTTTGCAGATGCCCATGAATTCCCATGGATGGCCCAGACAAAACTTGAAACCCACGGGTTTGCCGCCGGACAGTTCACGCAGTTGCGCGACGAACTGCATCATCTCCAATGGGGTGGAAAACGCACTGTGACGGGACGGCGAAACGCAGTCTTCGCCCATGGGCACCCCACGGGTCTCGGCGATTTCCTTGGTCACTTTGTCCTTGGGCAAGATGCCGCCGTGGCCCGGTTTGGCGCCTTGGCTCATCTTGATTTCGATCATGCGTATCTGCGGGTCTTGCGCCTGCTGGGCGAAGCGCGCGGGGTCGAAACGGCCATCCGCTGCCCGGCAGCCGAAGTAACCGCTGCCCAATTCCCACGTCAGGTCACCGCCGTTCTCACGGTGGTAGGGGCTGATGCTGCCCTCGCCGGTGTCATGGGCGAAGTTGCCGAGCTTCGCACCCCGGTTTAACGCGCGAATCGCGTTGGCGCTCAGTGAGCCGAAACTCATGGCGGAGATGTTGAGGATCGACGCCGAGTACGGCTGCGTGCACTGCGGACCGCCTACCGTGACCCGAAACGAATTCGGATCGGCCAGTGGCGCCGGGCGCATGGAGTGGCTGATGTACTCAAAGCCCGTCTGGTAGACATCGATCAAGGTGCCGAACGGCTTGTCCGCCGATTCATTCTTGGCCCGGGAGTAGACGAGCGAGCGTTGAGCGCGGGAAAAGGGCAGGGCATCGCTGTCGGACTCCAGCAAGTACTGGCGGATCTCCGGGCGGATAGCTTCGACGGCGTATCGGATGTTGCCAAGGATGGGGTAGTTGCGTCGCACCGAATGGGGCGATTGCAGCAGGTCGAAAATGCCGACCAGGCTGAGGATGGCGGTGGTCAGGGTGAAGGGCCAAAGCCATTCGTGGTGCAGAAACGGCAGGCTCAATAGCGTAAAGAGTACGCAGCCAACGAAGACGGCGTAACGACTGAGTAGGGACAGGCTCATACGAAATCCTGGGGTCAATTCACGGTTAATGAAAATCAGCTTTGGCGCTGTGCCGCGCCTTTTTCCTATGACGAGCAGGTAAGACGTTTCATTGCTTCAAGCGCTCTGCGCTTGAAGGAAAATCGAAAACAACTCGGACTGGGATTTGATACCGAGCTTGCTGTAGATGTGCTTCTTGTGAACTCGAACTGTCTCCGCTGAGATTGCCAGTTTTCGGGCGATTTCCTTACTTGAGCAACCGCTGAGCATTAGCCGCCCCACGTCCAGCTCTCGAGCGGTCAACTGCGCGCCGCGACTCAGTTGAACTGAGGCTTCCAACTGAGTGCGCCAGTCGGTGACAGGTTGTTGCACCTGCGCAGGCTCATCGTCTGACACCTGTTCTGCCAGTTCGAACGGCAATCGCTGGCGCAACAACGCCACCACCCACGGCTCGATCAGGGACAACAACGCGATAGTTTCGGGACTGAAACGCTGGGTCGAGCCAAGCGACAGGCAAAGCGTGCGATCGGTATCGAGCTGGCAATTGAACTGGATTTCGTCCGCCACCACGTTGAGCCGAAAGTAGCGCTGGTAATACTCAGTCAATTCAAAATGCTCAGGCGCGACCTCGGCCAGCCGGAACAGTCCGGTCTGCGAGCGTTCGCGGCTGGCGATGAAAAAAGGGTCGAGCAGATACAGGCCCTTAAGGTAATCCTGAAACAGCTGGTCGGGGCTGCCGTCCTCGCAGGGCGATTCGGCAAACACCACCGGACGCTGACTGGTGCTGAATTGCAGCACCACCCAACTATCGAAACTGACGTATTGATTGAGCAGCCGCACCAGTTGTGCCCAGAAATTGGGTTTGTCGAGGGCATCGATCATCTGCGCCACCGAGCGGTGCCACGCAATATCCCCAAGCGCGATTGTCATTGATCTACCCCTATTGGGTTACTACAGCTGCGTAATACCCCGTAACACTGGCTGATGCGCATACTGCCCGCAGAGCCAATGATCAGGCCAGCATTTTGTGCCTGGCCGGCCACGCCACTCAATAAGGAGAACCCATGAAGGTCGAACTCGCCCAGCTGACGGGGCAGGACAATGGCACCGCGCACAACCTGCAACGCGCGTTGGCCGCCATTGCAACTTGCGCCGGCGACACCGCGCTGATCGTGTTTCCGGAAACCCACCTGATGGGGTTTCCGTCGAGCGACACCGTCGCGGGCGTCGCAGAACCGCTGGACGGCCCGACCGTGCAAGCTGTGGTTTGCGCTGCACGGGAGCGCAACGTTTCTGTCGTCATCGGATTTGCGGAAAGCGATGAGGGCCAATTCTTCAATACCACCTTGCTGATCACCCCCGATGGCATTGCGCTTCGCTATCGCAAAACCCATTTGTGGGCGTCGGATCGCGGCGTATTCAGCCCCGGCGACCGTTATACGACCTGCGAGTGGAACGGGCTGCGGGTCGGGATGCTGATCTGCTACGACATCGAATTCCCTGAGTCCGCCCGCGCGCTGGCTCAGTTGGGCGCCGATTTGATCATCGTCACCAACGGCAATATGGACCCCTACGGCCCGACCCATCGCACCGCGATCATGGCCCGCGCCCAGGAAAACCAGGCGTTTGCGCTGATGGTCAACCGCGTCGGCGAAGGCGAGGGCGGCCTGGTGTTCGCCGGTGGCAGTGCGTTGGTGGACCCGTTTGGCACGCTGATCCAGGAAGCCGGTCGCGAAGAATGCCATTTCAGCGTTCAGCTGGACCTTGGCCAACTGGCGGCGGCGCGGCGTGATTATCGCTACCTGGATGACCAACGCCTGCGTCTGCCGGGTGAAGTGATCGAGCACTCTGACGGTCGGCGGGAGTTGTTGATACCGAATAAATAAAACGCTGATCGATTCCGCACTCGGACGCAGAGCGTCCTGGTAGGCGTTACCACGCGGAGCGTGGGAACGATCAAGCAAACGATCCACCATAAGAAATGCCTTTGTTCTGCCGAACTTTTCTCTGCCATAAAACCTATAAATTCGGAGTAGTCGCTCATGGCTCGTTTGCAACGCACCCTTTCATTAGGGTCGGTGGTGCTGTTCGGCATCGCTTACATGACACCCATTATTGTGCTCGGCACGTTCGGTATTCTGGCGCAGTCCACCAACGGCGCGGTGCCCGCGGCTTACCTGGCAGCATTGGTGGCGATGTTTTTCACCGCCATGAGTTACGGGCGTATGGCCTCGGCGTTTCCGGTTGCAGGCTCGGCTTACAGCTACGTGCGAAAAGCCATCAGTCCCAAGCTTGGCTTTATCGCCGGTTGGGCGGTGCTTCTGGATTACCTGTTCCTGCCGATGGCGATCTGGCTGATCGGTGCGGCGTATCTGGGCTCGGCATTCCCGTCTATCCCGCAGCCGATCTGGGTGATGGCGTTTATCGTGATCACCAGCTTGATCAACATCGTCGGGCTCAAACTGGCCAATACTGTGAATGCGCTGCTGATGATCGTGCAGTTCCTGGTGCTGGCAGCATTCGTCGCGCTTTGCATCCACTACATCGGCGGCGATCCGAGCACACCGTTGTGGACCCTGACGCCATTCTTCAATGGCGACATGCAGATGCCGTTGATCATGAGCGGTGCCGCGATTGCCTGTTACTCCTTCCTGGGCTTCGATGCGGTCAGCACGCTGACCGAAGAAACCAAAGACCCACGCCGTACGATTCCCAAAGCCATCATGCTGATCACACTCATCGGCGGTTTGATTTTTGTCGGCGTGTCGTACTTCGTGCAACTGGCGCATCCGTCGTTTCAGTTCGAGAGCGTCGATTCTGCGGCGTATGAAATCGCACGAAACATCGGCGGTGATGTATTCGTGACCTTGTTTCTGGTCGGTCTGATTGTCGGTCAGTTTGCTTCCGGGCTTTCTGCACAGGCCAGCGGCTCGCGTCTTCTGTTCGCGATGGGTCGTGACGGCGTGCTGCCGAAGAGCTTCTTCGGTAGCTTGAGCGAGCGTTATGGCACGCCGGTCAACAGTATCCTGCTGTGCGCGGTTGTTGCTTTGCTGGCGCTGAAGCTTGATGTGACGACCTCGACGTCGTTTATCAATTTCGGCGCGTTTCTGGCATTTAGCCTGGTCAACCTGTCGGTCATTTTCCATTACTGGATTGGCGGCGAGAAACGCGGCCTGCGTGAGGCAGTGCTGTTCTTGGTCTTCCCCTTGATCGGCCTGATTGCGGACCTGTGGCTGATGATCAGTCTCGACAAGCTTGCGATCATGCTCGGCGTAAGCTGGCTTGCCATTGGTTGCATCTATCTGGCCTGGCTGACCGGTGGGTTCCGTCGCCAGCCGCCTGAGATGGATTTTCAGGAATCAGTTTAAACAGAGGGGCTCGCAGCAACTGCGAGCCCCTGACTGCCAAAGAACAGGCCGCTGATGATTCAGATGTCGGTCCTGACAAATGGCTTGGCTTTGGCTGTCTTCTCGGCCATTTCATGGATTTCCTTTGCGCCTTCTGCGCTGCACACACGCACCTTGTGAATCAGCACACGCTCGATAGGCGCCAGTGCTATGAACCCCCATTCGCAAGCCTTGCGCATGAACGCGTCACGGCCATCTACGGCAGTGGCATCCTCAATGACCTTTTCCAGCGCAATGCGAGTGGTATTGGCTTGTTTTTTCAGCGTGTCCGAATCATGGCTGGTGTCGGTCTGTTGAATACAGCGGTCGAGTTCGCGCAGCGAATTCTGGGCGTGGACCAGGCGTTCATGGCCTGCGAGGGAAAGTTCATAACGATCAATCATCAACATGGGAAAAACCTCCGTGGTGAATTCTTCACTCCATTGCCGACAGTGCGTCAGGCGTGAGCGGTTTTGCAGCGGCGCGAACCTTAGCCTCCCGTGCCGGACCAGGAAAAGCCGAAAAATGTAACCGTAACAAAAATGTTTTGAATTGAACTTCTCATATTTGTTACTGTATAACGTATTACATGATCACTAAAATCTGGAGACAGACATGAAGCCCGATATTCATCCCGACTACCGTCAGGTGCTGTTCCATGACACCGCTGCCGATGTGTTTTTCCTGATCGGCTCCACTGTTGATACCGAACGCACGCAGCAACATTTCGACGGCAATACCTACCCCTACGTCGCGCTCGATGTGTCCAGCGCATCGCACCCGATGTACACCGGTCAGCAACGCAAAACCACGACCGAAGGCCGTATCGCTGGCTTCAACAAGCGTTTCGCAACCTTTGGTTCGGGTGGCAAAAAAGATTCATCTGACGCTCAATGACCGCCTCGCTGCCCGCGCTCTGGAAGATCCCAAGGACTCTTTCAAGGCGCGGGTTTTTTGTGCCCGCCAAAAAGTGGGGAGCCTTGCGTCAAACAGCTGATCGCGGGACTGGACGTACGCCGCAAATTGCTTTTAGCTTTGCGGCCTGAAATCCAGGAGTTTGCGTTTTGAAAAAATCAGTCGCCATCGTCTTCGGCGGTCAATCCTCCGAGCATGAAGTGTCGCTGCAATCGGCACGCAACGTGATCAACGCGATTGATCGCAACAGCTACTTCATCACCTTGATCGGCGTCGACAAACAAGGCCGCTGGTTGCGGTTTGACGAGCGCGATTACCTGCAGAACGCGACCGATCCTTCGACCATTAAGCTCAGTGAGTCAGGCCTGGCGCTGTCGCTGCTGCCGGGCAGCCGAGGGGCGCAGTTCGTTGAGGTCGTGAGCGGGCTGGAACTGCCGCGCATTGATGTGGTGTTCCCGTTGATCCACGGCAATCTGGGCGAGGACGGCTCGCTGCAAGGCCTTTTGCGGCTGATGGATATTCCGTGCGTGGGGCCGGATGTGTTGAGTTCGGCGGCGTGCATGGATAAAGACGTGACCAAGCGCTTGCTGCGCGACGCGGGCATTGCAGTGGCGCCCTTTGTGGTGCTTGAGCGTGGCCAGTCCTTGGATTTCGCCAGCGTCTCGGCGCAGTTGGGTTTACCGATGTTCGTCAAGCCCGCATGCCAGGGATCGTCGGTCGGCGTGAGCAAGGTTGTCGACGCCGCAGGTTTTGCCGATGCGCTGAAACTCGCCTTCGATTACGACAGCAAGGTCTTGATCGAGCAGGGCATGGTGGGGCGCGAAGTGGAATGCGCCGTGCTCGGCAACCGGGAACCGCAGGTCAGCGTGTGTGGCGAAGTCATCGCCAATGACGAGTTTTACGCCTACGACACCAAGTACCTGAACGATGGCCAGGCGCGCATCGCAATCCCCGCCGACATGCCCCAGGACCTCAGCGAAGAGGTGCGCGCTGTGGCCCTGCAGGCATATCGAGTGCTGGGTTGCGCAGGATTGGCCCGGGTTGATTTCTTCGTCACCGCCGCCCGCGAAATCATCATCAACGAGATCAACACGCTGCCGGGTTTCACCTCCATCAGCATGTATCCCAAGCTCTGGCAGGCCAGCGGCTTGACCTATCCCGAACTGATTGATCGCCTGATCGTGCTGGCCTTCGAGCGCGCCGCTGAGTTGGGTGCGTTGAAGCATGAGGCGTTTGTTTGATCTCATCTCGCATCTATAGGCGCTGACGAGCAACGCGAGGCTGCGATGCGGTGCACCTGACACACCGCAATCGCGGCCTCGCTCGGGCTCGTCAGCTCCTACAAAAGCGTTCGTTCAGCGCTTTACCTACCGAACCGCACTCACCCCATCCAGCGTCGAGAACGACGTGTCTTTGGCCGTCAGCAGAAAATCCCTCATGTACGGCGCATCCAGCATGTCAGCCCTGATGCCCGCATACAGCGTGGCAAACAGACCTTTCTCGCCCAGACGCTTGGCTTTTACGTAGCCCCGTGAGCTGTATTCATGCAGTGCCCAGTGCGGCATCCCACACACGCCTCGGCCACTGGCGACAAGCTGCATCATCATGACTGTCAGTTCCGAGGTGCGCACCTGCGCCGGTTCCACGTCAGCGGGCTCCAGAAAACGCGTGAAGATGTCCAGCCGATCGCGCTCGACGGGGTAGGTAATCAGTGTTTCCGTCGTCAGATCTTCCGGCACGATGTAGGGCTTGCTCGCCAACGCATGCTGATTGGCGACCGCGAGCATCGCTTCGTAGGTGAACAGCGGGACATAGGTAATGCCGACCAACTCCAGCGGGTCCGATGTGACCACCAGATCAAGATCGCCACGGGCCAGGGCTGGCAGCGGCGCAAAGGCAAAGCCGGACGCCAGGTCCAGCTCCACCTCTGGCCAGGCATCACGGAACTGATCGATGGTTGGCATCAGCCACTGAAAGCAACTGTGGCATTCGATCGCCATGTGCAACCGGCCGGCCACGCCACCGGCCAGGCGTGAGATGTCGCGTTCCGCTGCCCGCAGTTGCGGCAGCATCGAATCCGCCAATTGCAGCAAGCGCAGGCCGGCACTGGTGAAACGTACGGGTTTGGTTTTGCGCACGAACAGTGGCATCCCCATGCGCTCTTCGAGCTCTTTGAATTGATGGGACAGCGCCGACTGCGTCAGATGCAGCCGATCAGCGGCGTCCACCAGACTGTCGGCTTCGCGCAGGGCATGCAGGGTTTTGAGGTGGCGTATTTCCAGCACAACTGTGCTCCATGAGTAAAACTTGTGATCAACACGAATACAATGAGTTTGTCTCATGTTGTGTCCAGTGTCGACAATGGCGCCATCTTTTGCATGGAGGACCTGACATGGCCCTGGCCCACACTCTTGGATTCCCGCGTATCGGCGCGGACCGTGAATTGAAAAAAGCACTGGAAGCGTACTGGAAGGGCGATCTGGATCAGGACGGTTTGCGGCTCATTGGCCAGCAATTGCGCGCCGCTCATTGGCAACTGCAAAAAGATGCCGGCATCGAGCTGCTGCCGGTCGGCGACTTCGCCTGGTACGACCAGGTCCTGACCCATTCCCTGACGTTCGGCGTGATCCCCGAGCGCTTCGCCGACACCAAAGACGCGCGACGCCTGCCGACGCTCAATACCCTGTTTGCCATGGCCCGTGGTGCCACCGACAGCTGCTGCGTTCACGGCGATCATGGCAAGACGCAGTACGCGCAAGAACTGACCAAGTGGTTCGATACCAACTACCACTATCTGGTCCCCGAATTTACCGAAGATCAACGCTTCAAATTGAGCTGGGAGCAGTTGTTCGAAGAAGTCGACGAAGCCATTGCGCTGGGCCACAAGGTCAAACCGGTGCTGATCGGCCCGCTCACTTATCTGTGGCTGGGCAAGACCAAGGGTGATGGGTTCGACAAGCTGGATTTGCTGGACCGGTTGCTGCCGATCTACGGCGAAATCCTCGGTCGGCTGGCGGGGCAGGGCGTTGAATGGGTCCAGATCGATGAACCGATTCTTGCCCTCGACCTGCCCCAGGACTGGAAAAACGCGTTCGAGCGTGCGTATCACAGCCTTCAGTATTCGCCGCTGAAAAAACTCATCGCGACCTACTTCGGCGGTCTGGAAGACAATTTGGGTCTTGCGGTGTCGCTGCCGGTCGATGGCTTGCACGTGGATCTGGTTCGTGCCCCGGATCAGCTCGCGTTGGTGCTGGACCGTCTGCCGACCTACAAGGTCTTGTCCTTGGGCGTGGTCAATGGCCGTAACGTCTGGCGCTGCGATCTCGATAACGCACTGGCGCAGCTCAAAGAAGCCAAACTGCGTTTTGGCGACAACCTGTGGGTCGCCAGTTCCTGTTCGTTGCTGCACAGTCCGGTAGACCTTGCGCGCGAAGACAAGCTCGATGAAGAGCTGAAAAGCTGGCTGGCGTTTGCGGTGCAGAAGTGTGAAGAGATCGCTGTGCTCAGCGCTGCCCTGAATACGCCTGGCGCGCCACACGTGCAGGCTGCTCTGGCGCAAAGCCGAGCGGTACAGCTCAGTCGTCAGCAATCGCCACGCATTCATAAACCCGCCGTTCAGGCACGTCTTGCGGCGATTACCGCTGCGGACAGCCAGCGCCAGTCGCCCTTCGCCCTTCGCTGAGCGTATCGAACTGCAGAACGCCCGACTGAATCTTCCGGCGTTTCCGACAACGACCATCGGCTCTTTCCCACAAACCGCGTCGATTCGCCTGGCGCGTCAGGCGTGGAAGCAGGGCAAGCTTTCGGCCAACGATTACAACGACGCCATGCGCGCGGAAATCCGTCATGCCGTTGAAACCCAGGAGCGTCTAGGGCTGGACGTGCTGGTGCATGGCGAAGCGGAACGCAATGACATGGTCGAATACTTCGCCGAGCAACTGGACGGCTACGCATTCAGTCGTTTTGGCTGGGTGCAAAGCTACGGTTCGCGTTGCGTGAAACCGGCGGTGATCTTTGGCGATCTGAGTCGCCCGGTCGCGATGACTGTGGACTGGATTCGCTACGCGCAAAGCCTCACCGACGAGGTCATGAAGGGCATGCTGACGGGCCCGGTCACGATGCTGATGTGGTCGTTCCCGCGCGAAGATGTGTCGCGCAAGGTGCAGGCGCAGCAACTGGCACTGGCGATTCGCGACGAAGTGGTGGACCTGGAAACGGCCGGCATCAAGATCGTGCAGATCGACGAAGCCGCGTTTCGTGAGGGCTTGCCGCTGCGTCGGGCGCAGTGGCAGGAATATCTGGATTGGGCAGTGGAGGCGTTCCGGCTTTGCGCCTCCGGGGTGCGCGATGAAACGCAGATCCACACCCACATGTGCTACAGCGAATTCAATGACGTGATCGAGTCCATCGCGGCGATGGACGCGGACGTGATCACTATCGAAACCTCGCGTTCGGACATGGAACTGCTTCAAGCGTTCGAGGCGTTCGATTACCCGAACGACATCGGGCCTGGGGTCTACGACATCCACTCGGCACGGATTCCCGACACGGCCGAGATGGTCAAGCTGATGACCAAGGCTGTCAAACACATCCCGGCGCAACGCTTATGGGTCAATCCCGATTGCGGCCTCAAAACCCGTGCTTGGCCGGAAACGGAAGCGGCACTGGTGAACATGGTCGCGGCGGCGCGGCAGTTGCGTAGCGAGTTGGCGTAACTGAGCGCGCTTCTGTAGGAGCCAACTTGTTGGCGAGGCGGCTCACGCGGTGTGTCCGATGAATTGTCTCGCGAACAAGTTCGCTCCTACAGGAACCGGTCGCTCATACCGCTCAGCCCCCTTCATCAAACTGTCACGCAACTGTGGCAGCGCGCGTTGCAAAACTTCATCAGACTCGCGGCCTACTGGGGTTCTGCGTTTCGGTGTTTTTCATGCGGGTTTTACTTTTCTTGGCTGCCTTGTTCTGCGGCCTGCCGTCTTTTGCGGCTTCTCGATGCGATGTCAACGTTCCCACGCAAGTGGCCGAGCTCAACGAAGTGCACCTGGCGTATCAGAGCATCGGTCGCGAGTCCGACCCTGCGTTGCTGTTGGTCATGGGCTTGGGCGGACAGCTGATTCACTGGCCGGACGAAGTCGTTGTTGCGTTGTGTCAGCAGGGCTTTCGAGTCATTCGTTACGACAACCGAGACGTCGGCCTGTCGACATGGGTACAGGCGCCTTCCAGTCCCAACCTGACCTATGAAGTGCTGCGCTACAAGATCGGTCTGCCGGTGTCGGCGCCGTATTCGTTGACCGACATGGCACAGGATGCGCTGGGGCTGATGGACACGTTGCACGTCCAGCAGTTTCACGTCCTGGGCGCCAGCATGGGCGGAATGATTGCCCAGCACCTGGCGGACATGGCCCCCAAACGGGTGGAAAGCCTGACGCTGATCATGACCAGTTCCGGCGCGCCGGGTCTGCCGATGCCGAGCCCGGCGCTGTTGCAATTGCTGGCCAAGCGCGGCGCGCCTGATCGGCAGACCGCTTTAGAGCAGCAGGCGGATTTACTGGCGGCGCTCGGCAGCCCGGAGGTCAAAGATGATCGACAAGCGCTGCTGCAACAGGCTGCTGCCTCCTACGATCGCGCGTTCAATCCTGAAGGGGTGAAACGGCAGATTCTGGCGATTCTGGCCGAACCCAGCCGCGTGGAATTGTTGAATCGCCTGCGTGTGCCGACGCTGGTGGTGCACGGCACGGCAGATCCGTTACTGCCGGTGATGCACGGCATTCACGTCGCGGCGCATATTCAGGGCAGCCAACTGAAGCTGATTCCGGGGTTGGCGCATCGTTTTCAAGAGGCGTTCAAAGCACCGTTGCTCGGGGCGGTGCTTCCGTATTTGCGTGAGCATCGCGAGGATGCTTCTCACGTCGCACAACTCTAGTCACGTTTGTTGGAGCGAGGCTTGCCCGCGAAGCTGACGACAGCGATTCAGTATTTCAACGATCAATCGGGCATCTTCGCGGGCAAGCCTCGCTCCAATGGGCTTCGCCCAGAATCAACATCAGCGTATCGTGCAAAGTTTCCTCCTACCGAGTGAGCCTTTTCATGAGCACTCCGCTGAAAATCGATTTCATTTCCGACGTTTCCTGCCCTTGGTGCGTCATTGGTCTGCGCGCGCTGGATCAGGCGTTGGAGTATCTGGGCGACGACGTTCAGGCACAGATCCACTTCCAACCGTTCGAACTCAACCCGAACATGCCGCCCGAAGGCCAGGATCTCAACGAACACATCTTCCAGAAATACGGCTCGACGCCCGAGCAATCCAAAGCCAACCGCGAGCACATTCGCGAGCGCGGCGCAGAGCTGGGTTTTGTGTTCAAAGAAGGTGAGCGACGCATTTACAACACCTTCGACGCCCACCGACTGCTGCATTGGGCCGAACTGGAAGGCAAGCAGCACGAGCTGAAAAACGCCCTGTTTACCGCCTACTTCAGTCAGCACGCTGATCCCTCAAGCCATCGCGTACTGGCCGACACTGCGCAAAAAGTCGGGCTTGATCGCCTGCGCGCTGAGGCCATTCTTGGCTCGGATGAATACAGCGCCGAGGTCCGAGAACTGGAGCAGCTGTGGGTACAGCGCGGCGTGAGTTCGGTGCCGACCATTGTGTTCAATGATCAATACGCCGTGTCCGGTGGGCAGCCGGTGGACGTGTTTGTCGGTGCCATTCGTCAGGTGATTGATGAGCAGGGCAAGGTCATCTAACCGCTGAATAGTGTGTCGTTCAGGCTGACTTCTTCGCGGACAGGTCCGCTCCCACGGGGTAAACGATGTCTTCGTGAGAGGGAGTTTGTCCGCGAAAGCGGCACGGCCAACGCCACGAAAATCTGATCTGTAACAAAAATCGCTTGCTCACCCCACCCATTTTCCGCTATCAATTTGTACATGATTAGACATGTTCGATTTGATAAGAAAAAACGCGTGGTCGACGAGCTCGCCCGACGCATCGAATCCGGTGAAATGGAGTCCGGTGATCTGCTGCCCGGCGAGCATTTACTGGCGCAGGAATTCGATGTCAGTCGCGGCACGCTGCGTGAGGCCCTTTCCGAACTCAAACGGCGCAATTACATCGCCACCCAATCGGGTGTCGGCTCGATTGTCACCTACGACGGCATCTCCCTGGATCAGCGCAGCGGCTGGGCTCAGGCCCTGGCTGACACCGGAGCGCGGATCGATACCGAGATTCTGCGTCTGGTGGAAGTCGAGCGGCCTGACCTGGAAAGCCGATTCGGCACCCGTCACTTCATCGCGCTGGACCGCCGCCGTACTGCTGCCGATGGCAGTGTCGTGTCGTTGGAGCGCGCACTGATCCCGGCCAGCGATGGTCTGGAAAATGTGCCAAAAACCGGTCTGATCGAAGACTCGCTGACCATCACCCTGGCCGCTCACGGTTTCGTTGGTGATCGCGGCGATCAATGGATTGGCGCCGAACCGCTGACCGCTGACGATGCCGCGTTGGTCATGCGCGAGCCCGGGACCGTCTTTCTCAAGGCCTTGCGCACTACGTACGACCGTCGCGAACGTTTTATGGAGCATGTGGAAAGTCTTCTGGACCCCGTGCATTTTCGTCTGCATCTGGCGTTTGGAACCTCCTCATGACCGGCCTTATCGATACACGCGACCGCGCACTCGGTGCGTTTTACGGCCTGGCACTCGGCGACGCACTGGGCATGCCGACTCAGTCATTGAGTCGCGAGCAGATCAAGCAACGCTTCGACCGCATCACGACGTTGACCGCTGCAGACGCCGACCAGCCGATTGCACCGAACATGGCGGCCGGTTCCATCACCGACGACACCGAGCAGGCCGTCTTGGTGGGCGAGTTGCTGGTGTCCGGTGGTGGAGTGATCGACCCTTCGGATCTGGCGCAGAGCCTGATCGACTGGGAAGCGGTCATGCAGGCCAAAGGCTCGCAGGACTTGCTTGGCCCGTCGACCAAGCGCGCGATTGAAATGATTCTCGCCGGCCACAGCCCGGAAGAGGCGGGCCGCTTCGGCACCACCAACGGCGCGGCCATGCGCATCACGCCAGTGGGTATCGCTGCCGATGTAAGCGATCAGACGCAATTCGTCCAAGCCGTGGTTCAGGCCTGCCAGGTGACCCACAACACGACGCTGGGGATTTCCAGTGCGGCGGCTGTTGCGGCAGTGGTCTCCGCCGGTATCAACGGAAAGTCCCTCAGCGACGCGCTGGACATTGGCGTGACAGTTGCGCAGCAGGCGGAAAAATTTGGCCATTGGGTGGCCGGCGGTCGTATCGCCGCGCGCATCCAGTGGGCGCAAAAGCTCTGCGCCGATTGCGATAACCAGCAACTGCCGACGCTGATCTACGACGTGATAGGCACCTCGGTGGCGTCCCAGGAATCAGTGGTTGCGGCGTTCGCACTGGCCCATCAAGTCGCGGCCGGTCGATTGCCTGCATTTGATTCCGTGTGCATGGCGGCAAGTCTGGGCGGCGACACCGACACCATTGCGGCCATCCTCGGCGCCATGCTTGGTGCGTGCCAAGGCTTGAGCGCGTGGCCAGCGGACATGATCGAGCAGATCAAAGCCGTCAATAATCTGGATCTGTATTCGCTGGTCGAGCATTTGTTGTCCCTGCGCGCGGTCTGACAACCCGCCCGCAGCAACGCAGAACATTTAATAAGACTGACAAGTCGCGGCCGACTGTTCGGCGGCGACCTGGGGCTTTTTGCAGCCAGAAAAGCCTCGCATGACACGGATGTCGTTTGGATTGCGCACTGCCCACAACCAGAATAAACGGCAACAGGAGCAAACCCATGACTTCATCCAACGCCACTCAAGGCGCAGGACAACTTGAAACACGCGGCATCGAGCCGGTCCCGGAAAACGAATGCAACGGCCATCCGTTGCAACTGTTCTGGGTCTGGTTCGCTGCCAACATCAGCATTCTCGGATTGCCGCTGGGCGCGACGCTCATTGCCTTTCGGGGCTTGTCCATCTGGCAGGCGATCATCGTTGCGATTCTCGGTGCAGCGGGTTCGTTCGCGGTGGTCGGCGTCATTTCGATTGCTGGCCGACGCGGTCGAGCGCCAAGTCTGACGCTGTCCCGCGCCATTTTCGGTGTGCGCGGCAATATCGGTCCTACCATCGTCTCGCTGATGTCGCGGCTGGGCTGGGAAACGGTCAACACTACAACGGCAGCTTTCGTACTGTTGTCGCTGTGCGCGATCCTGTTCGGCACCCCTGTCGAAGCCAAAAGTGCACCAGGCCTGACCTTGGTCTTCATCGCCATCTTCGTGCTGATGACGCTGTCGGTTTCGGGTCTGGGCCATGCCACGCTGCTGGTGATCCAGAAATGGGCGACGTACATCTTTGGCGCACTGAACATCGTCGTCGGCGGTTTCCTCATCGCGCACATTGATTGGACGGCGGTGTTCAACGCAACGCCCGCGCCGCTCAGCGCCATGATCATCGGCGTCGGCACCATGGCTGCGGGTACCGGGATTGGCTGGGCCAATGCGGGCGCGGACATGTCGCGCTATCAACATCGCAGCGTCAAAGCGGCGGGGCTTGTAGCGTCCGCAGCGTTTGGCGCGGGCATTCCGCTGGTGCTGTTGATTACCCTCGGCGGGCTGCTGTCGGTGGGCAACGATCATCTGGCATCGGCCACCGACCCGATCATCGCGATTCGTGAATTGCTCCCGACCTGGATGGCCGTTCCTTACCTGATTACTGCATTTGGCGGGCTGTTGCTGTCAAACAACCTGTCGGTGTATTCGGCCGGTTTGACCACACTGACGCTGGGCTTGAAGATCAAGCGGGTACACGCGGTGATCGTCGATATCGTGGCGATCTTCGCAGGCTCGATCTACTTCATGCTGATCGCCGACAGTTTCTACGGGCCGTTCATTACCTTCATTTCAATGCTGGCTGTGCCGATCACCGCGTGGGTCGGGATCTTCATCGTCGACTTGATCCATCGCCATTACTACTCGGCCAAAGACCTGATGGACACCACCCCCGCCAGCGCTTACTGGTATCGCGGTGGAGTGGAGTGGCGTGCGGTCGGTGCCTGGGCGTTGGCGATCATCCTCGGCTTCAGCTTCACTACCGTCGCCACCACCCCGGAAAACGTGCTGTTCAAGGGCTTTTTGTCTGACTCATGGTTCGGTCATAACGGCCTGGGCTGGATCGTGACCTTCGTGGTTGCCGGTGGCCTCTACGCACTTCTCGGCGGGTCTCGCGACCGTCGTCTGGCCACAAACGAGTCTGCTCATGCCCGCTAGACTGCTCTATACCGGCCAGGTCGTTGTCGACCTGGTCATGGCCCTTGACGCGCTGCCCCGTTCGGGCGGCGATGTGCTTGCCAGTTCGGCGAAATTCGAGACAGGCGGGGGCTTCAATGTGATGGCCGCCGCTTGCCGCAATGGTCTGCAAACGGTGTATCTCGGACGGCACGGCAACGGGCGGTTTGGTGAACTGGCGCGTCAGTCCATGGCCGTGGAAGGCATCGAAATCGCGACGCCAGCCTCGGACGATCAGGACACCGGTTTGTCTGTGGCGCTGATCGAGCCATCGGCTGAGCGCTCGTTCATTTCGTACGTGGGTGCCGAAGGGGGATTGTCGGCGCAGGATTTGAACAGCGTTGCGGTGCGGGCCGGGGATTACGTGTTTGTCAGCGGCTACAGCCTGCTGCACAAGAACAAGGTAGCGACGTTGTTGGGCTGGCTGGCCGATTTGCCCAAAGGCGCTGGGGTGGTATTCGATCCGGGCCCGTTGGTGAACTCGCCGGACGGCGCCGAGATGCAGGCCGTGCTGCCGCTGATCACGTTGTGGACGAGCAATTGCGAAGAGGCCTTGCGCTTTACCCAGTGCCAAGAGATTGCCGACGCGCTGGACCAATTGGCGCAGTGGCTGAGCGCTGACACGCTGATCGTCGTGCGCGACGGACCGCAGGGTTGCTGGCTTCGTCAGGGCGCCAAAACGCAGCACGTGCGCAGCTTTCCAGTGACAGCCATCGACACAAACGGTGCGGGCGATGCCCATGCCGGCGTATTGCTGGCCGGACTGGCAGCGGGACTTTCGCCGGAACAGGCAGCGTTGCGCGCCAATGCTGCCGCAGCGATTGCCGTAACGCGTTGGGGTCCTGCGACATCGCCCATCGCGGCGGAAGTTGACGCCTTAATCGCAGCCACCGCCGATCTGTAGGAGCCAACTTGTTGGCGAGGCAATTTCGAGGCGTGGTCATGTAAGCCGCCTCGCGAACAAGTTCGCTCCTACAGAGATCTACTGCATCACCCCAGCCCGTACTTTTTCACTTTGTCGAACAGCGTGGTCTTGGCCATGCCCAGTTCCAGGCTGGCTTGGCTCAGGTTGCCGCCGCTGCGTTGCAACGCCTCGCTCAGCAGGTTCTTCTCGAAGGCTTCGACGGCTTCGGAAAACCCCAGGCTTTGGCTGTCTGCAATGGCACCGCTTTTCTTGAACGCCGGCAGGCCCAATGCATAGCGCTCGGCCACGTTGCGCAACTCGCGCACGTTGCCGGGCCAGTCGTGGCTCATCAACGCCGACATCGTTTGCGGATCGAGCTGCGCAGGCTCACGGTCAAAACGCAGCGATGACAACTGCAGAAAATGTTCGAACAGCTGAAGGATGTCCTCGCGCCGATCACGCAGCGGCGGTATCTCAAGTGTCACCACGTTCAGGCGGTAATAAAGGTCGCTGCGGAACTGGCTGACTTTGCTCAGCTCGGCCAGATCCGATTTGGTGGCCGCGATCACCCGGCAATCCACTGCCACGCTCTGGTTTGAGCCCAGTCGTTCCAGCGTTCGCTCTTGCAACACCCTCAGCAGTTTGATTTGCAGGGGGATGGGCATACTTTCCACTTCATCGAGAAACAGCGTGCCGTTATGCGCGTGTTCGATCTTGCCGATCCGACGCTTGCCCGCGCCGGTGAACGCATTGGCTTCGTGGCCGAAAATCTCGCTTTCGAACAGGTTCTCCGGCAGCCCGCCGCAGTTCAGCGCGACGAACTGCTGGGAATGCCGTCGGCTGAAATCGTGCAGGCAACGGGCAACCAGTTCCTTGCCGGTCCCGGTTTCCCCTTCGATCAAGACATTGGCCGAGGTGTCGGCGACGTTGGCGATCAGTGCCCGCAGCTGCTGCATGGCGGGGGAGCGGCCGATGATTTTGCCTTCCAGGGAATCGCGTTCGGCCAATTGCTTGCGCAACGACCACACTTCCCGCGCCAGCCCGCGTTGCTCCAGCGCGCGTCGTGCGACGTCGACCAGGCGTTCGGGGGAGAAGGGCTTTTCCATGAAGTCGTAGGCGCCGTCGCGCATGGCGTTGACGGCCATGGTCACGTCGCCGTGCCCGGTGATCAGCACCACCGGCAGGCTGCGGTCGCGGGCCTTTAGGCGGGTCAGCAGCTCCAGGCCGTCAATGCCCGGCAGGCGAATGTCACTGACGACGATGCCCGGGAAATTATCGCCCACTCGCTCCAGTGCTTCCTCGGCGCTGGCCACGCCTTCGCTGTGGATGTCTTCCAGCGCCAACGCCTGCTGGCAGCCGAGCAGAACGTGGGGGTCGTCTTCGACGATGAGGACGGTGAGGTCAGTGTTCATATGTGATCCCATGTCGGCAATATTGGCATTTTCGCGAATTACGTCGCTCATCCAGGCGAACCGCGATCCCCTGTAGGAGCGAACTTGTTCGCGAGGCGCACAGGCTGACAGATCGCGTTGCCTGTCTCGCCAACAAGTTGGCTCCTACAGAACTGGCGTGGCTAATGGGTTTTACGTGATCGGCCCCACCATCGGCACACTCAACACAAACACCGTCCCGCCCTCCGGCGGATGCTCGGCATTCAAACTGCCACCCGCCGCCGCAGCGAGGCTGGCGGACAGGGTCAGGCCCAACCCCAGCCCTTGTTCCCCCGGCTTGGTGGTGAAAAACGGCTCGAACAGATGCTTGCGCGCTTCGGCGTCGATGCCATGACCGTTGTCCCGAACCCGCAAACGATAACGTCCTTCAGCCACTTCACCTTCCAGCCACAGCTCGGGCAGCGGCTGAGCCTGCATGGCGTCCAGTGCGTTGCCAATGAGATTGACCAGAATCTGCTCCAGACGCGTTTGATCAATCATCAGCGCGACGTCTTTGAAATCCTGATGCACTTGCAGCGAGCTTTTTTCCAGACGACTGCCGAGCAATTGCAGCGCGGCCTCCACGGCCTTGCCCAGCGATGCCTGCCCCTTGTCTTCACCGCGACGGGCAAACGCGCGCAGGCTGGCAGTGATACGACCCATGCGATCAACAAGATCATTGATTGTGCGCAAGTTGGCGCTTGCCGTGTCCAGCGCGCCGCGTTCGATGAAACGCACCGTGTTGCCCGACAGCGTGCGCAACGCCGCCAGCGGCTGGTTGAGTTCGTGGGCAATGCTGGTAGACATCTGACCGATGGCAGCCAGTTTTCCGGCCTGCACCAGTTCATCCTGTGCCTGTCGCAAGGTGTCTTCGGCTTGCCGCCGTTCACGAATCTGACCCTTGAGCCGTTCGTTGCTGGCGCGCAGGTCAGCGGTGCGTTCGGTGATCCGTCGCTCCAGTTCGTTGTTGGCTTGTTCCAGCGCTTCCCGGGCGGC
The DNA here is from genome assembly GCF_057128745.1 of Pseudomonas rosaeacicularis. NCBI lineage: Bacteria > Pseudomonadati > Pseudomonadota > Gammaproteobacteria > Pseudomonadales > Pseudomonadaceae > Pseudomonas > Pseudomonas rosaeacicularis. The sequence goes on along the minus strand of NZ_JBSKHT010000003.1, from coordinate 161,182 downwards.
GAGGCGAGTAGCAATCACCTTGCGCCGCTCGTTCCAGGCAATCAGCAGAAACGCCACCAGCGCGCAGGCCACGGCCACCAGCATCCCCTGATTGGCCGCTTCACGACGCAGATCTTCGAGCGGTGTCAGTAGGGTCAGGTGCCATGGCGTGTCGGCCAAATCCCTGGTTTGCGCCAGATAACTGACCACCGTGTGTTCATGATCGACGCTGCTGTTGGCGGGAAAGGTGAGCTTTTCCACACCTTCGGAAATCGATTCGCGTTCCAGCGGCACCAACTCGTTCAGCGGCCACCAGTAGTACTGCAGGCTGCGCGCCAGACGCTCTTTGACTTCCGGGGTGAGGGCTCGCACCGATTTCAGGCGTCGAGCCGGGTCGCTGGACAAAATGATGATGCCATTCTCGTCGCTGACGAACGCTTCCAGACGTGCCCGTTGCCAGCGCTCTTCCAAGGCCTCAAGCCGGACTTTGATCACCGCCACGCCGATGATCTTGCCTTTCTCCTCCAGGCCATGGGCCAAGTAATAGCCCGGCTCGCCGGTGGTGCTGCCGATGCCGTAAAAGCGACCGGGTAAACCGCGAATCGCGTCCTGGTAATAGGCGCGGAATGACAAGTCTTCGCCCAGATAGCTGTCGGCATCGCGCCAGTTGCTGGTGGCCAGCACGCGACCAGTGGTGTCGAGCACATAGATCGCGCGGCTGCGGCTGCGTCGATTGAGGCCTTCCAGGTAATCGTTGACCTTGCTGCGCAGTTCGGGGGATGGCTCGTTGAGCAAATCCGAAACGTTGGATTCAAGCTCCAGCACGCTGGGCAAATAGTTGTACTTGTTGATCTCGCTTTCGACGGTGCGCGCGTGCAGCTCAAGCTGACGCTCACCGTTTTCGCTGAGTGCCTTGACGCCGTTGGTTTCGCTGAACAGATAGCTGACGTAGCCCAGCCCGATCATCAACAAAATGATCAAAGGCGGTAAAAACATTTGGCGTATCAGACGGGGTTTCACGGCGAGTGATGGCGGCGGATCGCGATAGAGAGGGGGGTCGCATTTCATCACAGTCGTCCTGGACCGACCAGCCGCGCGTTTCCTCGGACATGGGAAAACGAGCGGCCGGCAGGTCTGTGCCTTTGCGGGCGTTTTTAGTGCTGCAGGATTTTGGCGAGGAACTGCTGGGCACGTTCGGAGCGCGCGCTGACATCACCGAAGAACTCTTCCTTAGCGCAGTCTTCGACGATCTGGCCCTGATCCATGAAGATCACACGGTTCGCCACTTTGCGGGCGAAGCCCATTTCGTGGGTCACGCACATCATGGTCATGCCTTCGTGGGCAAGTTGCACCATGACGTCCAGCACTTCATTGACCATTTCCGGGTCCAGCGCGGAGGTCGGTTCGTCGAACAGCATGACCACCGGGTCCATCGCCAACGCGCGGGCAATCGCCACACGTTGCTGCTGACCACCGGACAACTGCCCCGGATGCTTATGTGCATGGGCCGACAGCCCAACGCGCTCGAGCAGGGCCAGGCCTTTTTGGGTGGCTTCTTCCTTGCTGCGGCCCAGGACCTTGATCTGCGCGATGGTCAGGTTTTCGACGATGGTCAGGTGCGGGAACAGCTCAAAATGCTGGAACACCATGCCCACACGCGAGCGCAGTTTCGGCAGGTTGGTTTTCGGGTCGGCGATGGAAGTGCCATCGACCACGATGTCGCCTTTCTGGAACGGTTCCAGCGCGTTGACGCATTTGATCAGGGTCGATTTACCGGAGCCGGACGGACCGCAAACCACCACCACTTCGCCTTTGGCGACGTCAGTGCTGCAATCGGTCAGTACCTGAAAGTCCCCATACCACTTGTTGATATTTTTGATGGAAATCATACGGCAAACCTTTTCTGCAGAAGCTTCACCAGGCGCGAGGCAGCGAAGCTGATGATGAAGTAGACCAGACCGGCGAAGATCAGGAATTCATTGGAACGGCCAATGATGTCGCCGCTGGAGCGCGAGGCGTTGAGGAAGTCCACCAGACCCACGGTGTAAACCAGCGAGGTGTCCTGAAACAGGATGATGCTTTGCTGAAGCAGCAGCGGCGTCATCTTGCGGAATGCCTGCGGCAGGATGATCAGGCGCATCATCTGGCTGTACGTCATGCCCAGCGCTTGAGCGGCGCCCATTTGACCGCGGGAAATCGACTGCACACCGGCGCGGACGATTTCACAGAAGTACGCGGCTTCGAACATCATGAAGGCCACGACGCAGGAGGTGAACGCGCCGATTGGCGTGTCTTCGCCAGTGATCCAGCGCAGCACGAAAGGCACCGCCAGATAAAACCAGGTGATGACCAGCAGCAGCGGGATAGAGCGGAAATAGTTGACGTACGCGCCGGCGACGTTGGACAGCAGCTTGCTCGACGACAGGCGCATCAGTGCCAGCAGCGTGCCGAGAATGATGCCGCCGACGATGCCCATGACCATCAATTGCAGGGTCATGATCATGCCGTTCCACATGCCGGGAATGGCGGGGACGATTCCAGAGAAGTCCATTATTTGCCCCCCACGGAAATCAGGCCGGGCACCGCGACTTTCTTCTCGATCACGCGCATCAACAGCATCAGGCTCATGTTCAGGGTGAAGTAGATCAGCGTGGCCAGGGTGAACGCTTCGAACAGGTTGGCCGAGAATTCAGCGGTCTGTTTGGTCTGTGCCAGCAACTCCATCAAGCCGATCAACGAAGCCACGGACGAGTTCTTGAACACGTTGAGAAATTCGGAGGTAAGCGGCGGGATGATGATCCGGTAGGCCTGTGGCAGCAGCACGTTCCAATAGATTTGCGGCAGCTTGAAACCCATCGCGCGGGCGGCGGATTCCTGGCCGGGCGGCAATGCCTGAATCCCCGTGCGCACTTGCTCGCAGACGCGTGCAGCGGTGAACAGGCCCAGACAAACAACCACGCTCAGAAACGCCGAGGTGGTGGGGTTGAGGTCTTGCTTGTACCACTCCTGCAGGTTTTCAGGCAGCAGGTCGGGCACCAGGAAGTACCAGATGAACAGCTGCACCAGCAGCGGCACATTACGGAAAATTTCCACGTAAACCGTGGCGATGGTCGATACCAGACGGTTTGGCACCGTGCGCATGACCCCGAGCACTGAGCCCAGGATTAACGCGATGATCCAGGCGGCGACGGCAATCGCGATGGTCCAGCCCAGCCCGGTGATGTACCAGTCCAGATAGGTCTCGCTGCCAACGCCCGTGGACTTGAAGAACACGCTCCAGTCCCAGTTGTAATTCATCAGGGTCTCCCCTCTGATCGTTATGCACGCTTTTTTGTTAGCAAATCCTGAGGAAACCGAAGTTTCCCCAGAATCAGGCTTTCACGGTTAAAGCTTGAGCGTGGGGACTCAGGCCTTTTTGTCCGGCGCTGGCTGGTCGTTCGGATTGGCGATCAGAGCCTTGAGCTGTTCGCTCATCGGGAACATCAGGTTCAGGCCTTTTGGTGGAATCGGCTGGGTGAACCACTTGTCGTAGATCTTGTTGATCTCGCCCGATTTGTAGGTGGCGACGATGGCGTCATCAACGGCTTTCTTGAAATCAGCATCGCCCTTGCGAACCATGCAGCCGTAGATTTCGTAGGACTGTGGAGTGCCGGTCACGGCCCAGTCAGTTGGCTTCTTGGCCTTGGCCATTTCGCCGGCGAGCAGTGCGTCGTCCATCATGAAGGCAACAGCGCGGCCCGATTCCAGCATCTGGAAGGATTCGCCGTGGTCTTTGGCGGAGATCACGTTCATGCCCATCTGCTTGTCAGCGTTCATGGACTTGAGAATGCGTTCTGACGTCGTGCCAGCGGTGGTGACGACGTTCTTGCCTTTCAGGTCGTCGAAATCTTTGTAGGACGAATCAGCTTTGGAGAGCAGACGAGTACCGATTTCGAAGATGCCGACCGAAAAGTCGACTTGCTGACCGCGTTCGGCGTTGTTGGTGGTCGAACCGCACTCAACGTCAACGGTGCCGTTCTGTACCAGCGGGATACGGGTCTGGGAGGTAACGAGGTTGTATTTGACCTTCAGGTCCGGCATGTCCAGGTCTTTTTTGATCGCTTCAACGATCTTCAGCTGGATGTCGGCTGAGTAGCCAACCGGAACGCCTGAGGCGTCAGCGATGTAGGAAAACGGAATGGATGAGTCGCGGTGACCGAGGGTGATGGTGCCAGACTCTTTGATTTTCTTCAGAGTGCCGGTGAGTTCGGCGGCGAAAACTGGCGTGGTGATCAGAGCGGCAGTGATAGCTGCGCCCAAGAGATGGGGAACGATGCGCATCAATGAATCCTCGACTTTGTTTTTTTTATGGGACCGATGGTGGACGGCCCGCTTGTTTCAGAACGCTTCAACGGCGGCCCAATCAGGCGCACGCTACGGTCGGAGCAATCGTTGACAAGTGTAGAGCATGACTCATGCCAAGGATGTGGCGCAGGTTAACCCGTTGATCTTTCGAGGTTTTAAATTGGGGAGGGTTGAGCGGGAGAGTGGCGGCGTCCGGGATGCCGAATTACTGAGGAGGATGCGTTCGGAAAACCGAATGGGAATAGATATCTCTAGGAGCCAACTTGTTGGCGAGGCGGTGGCGCGGTAGTTACAGACACACCGCCTCGCGAATAAATTCGCTCCTACAGATGGATCAGGCCGCTGCAGTGGCGCTTTTGCTGCTGGCAACCTTATCGAGATAAACCTGAACGTTGTGCTGTTCTTCGGCAGTAGTGAACAGGCCCAGCTTGGTCCGGCGCCATAGGATGTCCTCTGCTTGCGTCGCCCACTCTTCGCTGCACAGGTAATCGACTTCGCGGGAGTACAAACCGCCGCCCAAATGCTCTCCCATATCCGCCAAACCTTGTACGCCCTCGAGGATGCGCAGGGCGCGGCTGCCGTAGGTGATTGCCCAGCGCCTGGCAGTTTCAGCAGGCAACCAAGGGCAACGTCGTTGCAGATCACCGGCCAATGCATCGGGTGTGGTCATGTTCTCGCCACCAGGCAGGCTGCCTTTGGCGGTCCAGCTTGGCTTCATCTGCGGGAAGAAAGGTGCCAATTGCTGCATGGCCGATTCAGCGAGCTTGCGGTAGGTGGTCAGCTTGCCGCCGAACACCGACAGGATCGGCGCTTCTTCGGCACTGCCCGTTAATGAGAGCGTGTAATCCCGCGTGATTGCCGATGGGTTATCCGACTCGTCGTTGCACAGCGGACGTACACCGGAATAGGTGCGAATGATGTCGTCGCGGCTTAGTTGCGCCTTGAAGTGTTCGTTGACGATTTTGAGCAGGTAATCGGTTTCGCCTTCGGTGATTGCCACTTTGCTCGGATCGCCGGTGTATTCGCGGTCCGTGGTGCCAATGATAGTGAACCGCTCAAGGTACGGGATCGCGAACACGATGCGCTGGTCTTCGTTTTGCAGGATGAACGCGTTTTCGCCTTCGTACAGCTTTGGCACGATCAAGTGGCTGCCCTGAATCAGGCGAATGCCGTATTGCGATTCCAGCTTCAGATCTTCACGAATGAACTTCGCGACCCATGGGCCCGCCGCGTTGACCAGCGCTTTGGCGCGAATCGAAAACAGGCTGCCGTCGGCGCGCTCCATGTTCAGGTGCCACAGGCCTTTGCTGCGGCGTGCGTTCAGGCAGCGGGTCTGGGTGTGAATGTGGGCGCCTTTCTCACGGGCTGCCATGGCGTTGAGCACCACCAGGCGGGCGTCATCGACCCAGCAATCGGAGTACTCGAAGCCGCGTGTGATGGAGGATTTGAGCGGGCTGTCGGCACCAAAACGCAAGCTTTTGGACGCGGCAAGTTTTTCGCGCTTGCCCAGGTGGTCGTACATGAACAGACCCGCGCGGATCATCCACGCCGGGCGAAGGTGTGGACGGTGGGGGAGAACAAAGCGCATGGGTTTGACAATGTGCGGAGCTTTTTCCAGCAGTACTTCGCGTTCAGCCAATGCTTCGCGCACCAGACGGAATTCGTAATGCTCCAGATAACGCAGGCCGCCGTGGATCAGCTTGCTGCTGGCCGATGAGGTATGGCTGGCGAGGTCGTCTTTTTCACACAGAAAAACAGAGAGGCCGCGCCCGGCAGCATCTGCGGCAATGCCAACACCATTGATGCCGCCACCGATGACTGCAATGTCATAGATCTCGGAGAGTGGCGGCGTAGGCAGTGTGGAATGGGGCATCGGAGCCTCCTGTGTGCGTTTTTTCAGAGTTCGAATGAGGATCGTAAAAGGCCAAATTCGAACATTTATGTTCATTTCCGAAAAGAATAGCGCAAACCGGATCGACCAGCCAGCCGGTATTGATTGAAAATACTGATCAAGGGGAGGGGAAAGGAACAAAAACGAACATGCTTTTGATTCTGGCCGCAGGCCGTAGGAGTCCAGCTTGCTGACGATCTGCCGGGAACCGGCAGCAAACACAGCTGGCTCGGTTTCGATCCTGTGTTGCAGTGGCTGATTTACGACCGGTTCCCGGCCGATCGCTGGCAAGCCAAGCTCCTACGCCCTCCGGGCAGAATCAGCCGCAAGGCGCAAATCTGGAGAAACGCGCTAAACCACTTCCAGCCGAATCTTGTTCTGCGTCAGCAATTGCGCCAACGCCGGCACCGGCGCCTGATCGGTCACAAGGCAATCGATCAGCGTGATCGGGCCGAGCCGCACCATCGCGTTACGACCGAATTTGCTCGAGTCGGCGGCCAGAATCACCTGACGCGCATTGGCAATGATCGCCTGGGAAACCCGAACTTCCTGATAGTCGAAGTCCAGCAGGCTGCCGTCTTCGTCGATGCCGCTGATCCCCACAAGGGCGAAATCGACTTTGAACTGAGTTATGAAATCGACGCTCGCCTGACCGACCACCCCGCCATCACGGCGGACATTGCCGCCCGCGAGCAACACCTCAAAATCATCTTTGCCGCTGAGAATGGAAGCGACGTGCAGATTGTTGGTGATGATCTTCAGATGATTGTGATTGAGCAGGGCGCGTGCAATGGATTCAGTGGTGGTGCCGATATTAATGAACAGCGAGGCGTGATCAGGAATTTGCGCGGCAATGGCCTCGGCGATGCGTTGTTTCTCGTCACGCATCTGATCGGCGCGCATGGCGTAAGCGGTGTTCTCGATGCTGGAATCGTAGGCGGCGCCGCCGTGGTAGCGACGCAGCAGGTTCAACTCTGCCAACTGATTGATGTCGCGACGGATGGTTTGCGGGGTGACGACGAACAGCTGGGCCATCTCTTCGATGCTGACGTAGCCGCGTTCACGGACCAGCTCGAGGATCTGCTGTTGACGGGGTGGCAGATTCATTTTTCTTCCTTCGGGCAAGGGCGCCCATCATGCCGCAGGCGCGCATTACCTGTCAGCCGGAAAAATATGAAGGGTGAGGCGATTGTCTGTAGGAGCCAACTTGTTGGCGAGGCGGCTGATGGGATGTTTCAGTCAGAACGCTTCGCGAACAAGTTCGCTCCTAAAGAGAGCGGTTTATCAATCCGCCGTTTCGTGCGGCTCCCAATCGCGCGTGCGGTCCACGGCCTTCTTCCAGCCAGCGTAGAGCTTTTCCTTCTCCTCTTCACCGCACTGAGGTTCGAATCGGCGCTCGATCACGGCTTTGTCTTTCAGCTCGTCCAGGCTGCTCCAGAAGCCGATGGCCAGCCCTGCGAGATACGCGGCGCCGAGCGCTGTGGTTTCGCGCATTTTCGGACGTTCCACTTCGGTGCCGAGAATGTCGGCCTGGAACTGCATCAGGAAGTTGTTCGCCACTGCGCCGCCGTCGACCCGCAATGATTTCAGCCGCTCACCGGCGTCCTGCTGCATGGCGTCCAGCACGTCGCGGGTTTGATAGGCGATGGATTCCAGCGCAGCACGGATGATGTGATCGACCTTCACGCCGCGGGTCAGGCCAAACAGCGCGCCACGGGCATAGGGGTCCCAGTAGGGTGCGCCAAGCCCTGTAAACGCCGGCACCAGGTACACGCCGTTGCTGTTCTTGACCTTGGTAGCGAAGTATTCGGTGTCCATGGAATCATTGACGATCTTCAGCTCGTCACGCAGCCACTGCACGGTGGAGCCGCCGTTGAATACGGCGCCTTCCAGCGCGTACGCCACTTCGCCGCGCGGACCGCAACCGATGGTGGTCAACAGACCATGATTGGATTTCACCGCTTTTTTACCGGTGTTCATCAGCAAGAAGCAGCCGGTGCCATAGGTGTTCTTGGCTTGGCCGGCTTCTACGCACATCTGCCCGAACAGCGCTGACTGCTGGTCTCCGGCGATCCCGGCGATAGGAATGCCGCTCTTGCTGTGGCCGTAGACCTCGGAAGACGACTTGACCTCGGGCAGCATTTCGCGCGGCACATCCAGCACGTCGAGCATGCGCTGGTCCCATTCCAGTTTGTGGATGTTGAACATCATGGTGCGCGAAGCGTTGGTGTAATCGGTGACGTGGGTGGTGCCGCCGGTGAATTTCCAGATCAGCCAGCTATCCACGGTGCCGAACAGCAGTTCGCCACGTCGGGCGCGTTCACGGCTGCCTTCGACGTTATCCAGAATCCACTTGAGTTTGCTGCCGGAAAAATACGGATCGATGACCAGACCGGTAGTTTCCTTGATGTAATCCTCAAACCCATCACGCTTGAGCTGCTGACAGATTTCGGTGCTGCGACGGCACTGCCAGACCACTGCGTTGTAGATCGGGCGCCCCGTGTCCTTTTCCCAGACCACGGTAGTTTCACGCTGGTTGGTGATGCCGATGGCGGCGATCTGATTGTGGTGCAGGTTGGCCTGGGCTAGGACCTTGGTCATGCAGGCAGTCTGGCTGGCGAAGATTTCCATCGGGTCGTGTTCGACCCAGCCCGGTTGCGGGTAATGCTGAACGAATTCACTTTGCGCCGTGCTGACCACATTGGCATCGCGGTCGAAAATGATGGCACGGGAACTGGTCGTACCTTGGTCGAGGGCGATGATGTAGTTTTTATTGTCTGTGTCAGTCATGTCGATTGCCTGGTAGTAAAGCGTGGCGTCAGTTTACGTCCAAAATCCAGCCAGACCCATGAGTGAGGCAGTACAGCTCTGGATATTCGTATTCGAAAAAATATAGACATAAACGAATCATGTCAAAGTCGGAACTGAACAGTCGTGCGGTAATAGCAAGAAAGCGTTTGCCGGTCAGATGGCATAAAGTAGTCGCACCTCCCAATACATGGCCCGGTACGTCTGGAGTGCCTGCATGACCCCCGCATTGGATCTATTGAAAAAAGCCCGAGCCGAGCATCGTGTTCACAGTTATGAGCATGATCCCAAGGCTGCATCTTACGGGCTCGAGGCGGCCGAGAAGCTGAATCTGCCACCCGCCCAAGTGTTCAAGACCTTATTGGCCAGCACCGAAAAGCACGAGCTGCTGGTGGCAGTGGTGCCGGTGGTAGGTACCTTGGATCTCAAGGCGCTCGCCCATGCTGCGGGTGCCAAGAAGGCGGAAATGGCCGACCCGGGAGCGGCCCAGCGTGCAACCGGTTACTTGCTGGGTGGCATTAGTCCGCTGGGTCAAAAGAAGCGGCTTCGCACATTTATCGACGTGTCAGCCCAACCGTTTGCGACGATCTACGTCAGTGCGGGACGACGCGGGCTTGAAGTCGAGTTATCGGCCGCTGTACTCGCTGAGCACACCCGTGCGACATTTGCGCAGATTGGCCGTGAGTGATTCAGGCGCATCGTCAGAGGCCTGCATTGATGGCATGAGTTAACGATGTCCGGCGACCGATGGGCCGCTGTGGTGATCAATCAATGGGGACGCCTTCCATGCAGCTAGAATTTCATCAGGTCGATGCGTTCAGCGATCGACCGTTTGCTGGCAACCCCGCGATGGTCTATCGCCTCGACACCTGGCTCGCCGACGAGCTGATGCAGCGCATTGCCGCCGAGCACAATCTGGCCGAAACCGCTTTTTTTGTGCGTGAAACCCTGGGCTGGCACATTCGCTGGTTCACTCCGACCACTGAAGTACCGTTGTGCGGTCATGCGACGCTTGCGAGTGCGCATGTGCTGTTCGACATCTACGGCGAGACGTCGGATACCATCGAGTTCGTCGGCAAATCCGGGCCGTTGAGCGTCAGTCGCGAAGGCGGGCGCTTGCTTCTGGACTTCCCGGCAATGCCGCCAAGCGAAGTGGGCGTGACGGTCGATATCGAGCGAGCGCTGGGCGTTGAGGTGGTCGACGTGCTGGGCGCCGCTGAATTGCTGGTGGTGCTGGAGTCTGAGCAGGCGGTGCGAGACTGCAAACCTGACATGGCGGCCATCGCGCGCCTGCCGTGGCCGGGCGTGATCATCACCGCCAAAGGCGATCAGCATGACTTCGTCTCCCGCTACTTTGCGCCGGGGCTGGGCATTGCCGAAGACTCGGTTACCGGCTCGACCCATTGTTCGCTGATCCCGTACTGGTCCGGGCGGCTGAACAAACTCAGTTTGAGTGCGTTTCAGTGCTCGGCCCGGGGCGGGGAGCTGTTCTGTCGTCTGGAAGGGGATCGGGTGAAGATTGGCGGTTATGCAACGCTGGTGGCGAGTGGAACGTTGATGGTGGGGTGAATGCAGATTCTGCATTGAACGCCGTTTTTGTAGGAGTGCGCTTGCCCGCGAATGCTGTGTGTCAGCGATAACAATTTGGCTGACAGAATAATGCTATTGCGGGCAAGCGCGCTCCTACAAAGTGCTCAAGAATGCACCGGGACGCTACCCACCGCCGGAAACAGCACCAAATGCTCGGCCGCCACCTGAATACCGACCTGATCCCCTGGGTTCAGATCGGCGTGGCTTGGGAATAATCCTTCCAGTTGCGTGCCGGTCGGTAGCTGCAGGCGATACAGGGTCGCCGCACCCTGAAACGTTTTGCTCGCAACGCGCGCTTTCAGTGTGCTATCTGGCGAATAAATAATGTCGTCGGGCCTGAGCAGCACATCCATCGGCGCGCCGCTTACACCGGCATAAGCACGATTGCCTCGCAGCACGCCCAGTTCGGTTTGCACCGATTCAGCGTCCACCAGTTGCCCACGAATGAAGTAACCCTGGCCGATGAAACTGGCTACAAAGGGCGTGGCCGGTTCGTGATACAGGTTGTAGGGCGTGTCCCACTGTTCCAGCCGACCTTCCTTGAACACGCCAACGTGGTCGCTGACAGCGAACGCTTCTTCCTGATCATGGGTGACCAGGATTGCGCTGGTGCCACGGGCCTTGAGGATGTCGCGCACCTCATGACTCAGACGCCGACGCAACTCCCCATCCAGATTTGAAAACGGCTCATCCAGCAATAACAGCTGCGGCTCGGGCGCCAGCGCTCGGGCCAGTGCCACACGCTGCTGCTGGCCGCCGGACAGTTCGTGGGGGTAGCGTTTACCCAGCGCGCCAAGATTGACCAACTCCAGCATCTCGCGGGTCAGCTGCGCCAGACGTGGATGCTTGCGAATACCGAACGCGATATTTTCAGCGACGGTCAGGTGCGGGAACAGCGCGTAGTCCTGGAACACCATGCCGATGCGGCGCTTCTCCGGGGCCAGCGTATAACCCGCGCGGGAAATGACCTCGCCATCCAGAATGATTTCGCCCTCATGAACCGGCTCGAAACCGGCAATGGCGCGCAGGGTCGTGGTCTTGCCGCAACCTGAGGACCCCAACAGACAACCAATGTCGCCTGCATTGAGGTGCAGGTTCAAATCCTGGACCACGCGCTGGTCGTGATAACCGCAGGCGAGGTTTTTCAGTTTCAGCAGCATGGGTGCACTCATGCAGGCTGCAAGGCTGATGCTACGAGGAATTCCAGCAAGGCCTTTTGAGCATGCAAACGGTTTTCCGCCTGGTCCCACGCCACCGAGCGGGCATCGTCGAGCAAGTCCTGACTGATTTCTTCGCCACGGTGCGCAGGCAGGCAATGCATGAACAGCACGTCATCAGCGGCCAGGTCCAACAATGCGCGGGTGACCTGAAACGGTGTGAACAGGGCAATGCGCTTGGCGGTTTCTTCTTCCTGGCCCATCGAGGTCCAAACGTCGGTACTGACGAGGTGCGCGCCCTTTACTGCTTCTCGAGGATCGCGGGTGAGCGTCACGCGATTTCCGGCGAGCGCCAGGAAACGTTGATCGGGCTCGTAGCCGTCAGGGCAGGCAATACGCAGATTAAAGTCGAACTGGATCGCCGCTTCTATATAGCTGTTGCACATGTTATTGCCGTCACCGATCCAGGCCACTGTCTTGCCCTTGATCGAGCCGCGGTGCTCCAGGAAGGTTTGCATATCGGCCAGCAATTGGCAGGGGTGCAAGTCATCCGACAGGCCATTGATGACCGGGACGCGGGAATTGGCTGCAAATTCGATCAGATTGCTATGGGCGAAAGTGCGGATCATTACCGCATCGACCATGCGCGACATCACCCGCGCGCCGTCGGCGATAGGCTCGCCACGGCCCAATTGGGTGTCGCGGGGGGAAAGAAAAATGGCCTGGCCGCCGAGCTGGATCATCCCCGCCTCAAAGGAAACCCGGGTACGAGTCGACGATTTCTCGAAAATCATGGCCAGTACGCGGCCTCGCAGCGGCTCGAAAAGTACGCCGCGGTGACGCAGGTCTTTTAGCTCTATGCCGCGACGGAGCACACCGAGGAGCTCATCCGGTGTGTAATCCATCATCGAGAGAAAGTGCCTTGCGCTCATCATTAACTACCTTTCTGCAACAGACCGCAGATCCTCAAAGCCGGGTTTTATCGGGAAAACGGGCGAGACCTGCGGCGAAAGCCGCACGGGGCGACGAATAGGGAAGGCGCGAGGGTATAAGAAAATGTCGCTTAATGCCAAGGGCCAGCTTCATCGGGATAATCCCGTCAGACGCTCGGTAGCTGGAAAGTGGCGCTTTCAGGCGCTATGAGTGTTTCCAGATGCTACAGTGGCATAGACATTAAGGCACTTCGCCACCGTCACGCATGTCGAAGCGCTCAGTTGTACACTGCCATTGTCTGCGTTGGCAATTGCTGCCGAATCCGTAACAGTCGAAAAGTCACGAAATGCCTTATGCGACACGCTTCACGCCGCGGAAACCCGGACGTTTCTTAAATATCTGGCGTGGGTTATAAATAGCGCCTATGTACACCTCAGGGGGTGAGGAATGGATTCAAAAGAGAAACAACTAACGGAACTGCTCGGGCTCACTGCTCGCACCCTCACGCACCTCACCGCTTCCATGACGTCCATGTCATTTGAACTGATGCGCAGTGAAGACGAAGTCACACGTTCCGCCGGTCGCCGCATGATCGATCGCATGGCGACCATCAGCGCAGGTCTGGACGATCACTGGCGTCTGATCGGTGAACTGACCGGGATTCAGGTTTCTCAGGAACAGGTCGAAACCGTTCACGAGATCCAGTTGCAGCGCAAAGTGGTAACGCCGATTGGTGGGTCTGGTTCCTGATCCAGGTCACTCACACTGCTTACCAGCAGGCGAACCCTATCGGCTCGCCTGATGCTGCCCGATTCATGTCACGAACCTTTCTGGTGAAGTGACGCATCCCACGCCATAGTTTTGTCTGCGCGATCATCCTGATCGCCCTACAAGAATATGAGACTGGCGATGACCAAGACTCTCCATCACCGAGCCTGTCATTTGTGTGAGGCCATTTGCGGCCTGACCATTGAAATCACCGAAGATAACGCTGCGCCTAGTATCACCTCGATCAAGGGTGATGCGCTGGACACCTTCAGCCGTGGTCACATTTGCCCCAAGGCCGTGGCGCTGCAAGACATCCAGAATGACCCGGATCGCCTGCGACAGCCGATGCGACGAATTGGCAACGATTGGCAGCCCATCGAGTGGCAAGCCGCTTTCGATCTGGTGGCAGAGCGCTTGCTCGATATTCAGAAGCGGCATGGGCAGAACGCGGTGGCGGTGTATCAAGGCAACCCCAGCGTTCACAACTACGGCCTGATGACCCACAGCAATTACTTTCTGGGCCAGTTGAAAACCCGCAATCGTTTCTCGGCGACATCGGTGGACCAACTTCCGCATCACCTCACCAGCTACCTGATGTACGGCCATGGCCTGTTGCTGCCAATTGCCGACATCGACCACACCGATTTCATGCTGATCCTGGGCGGCAACCCGCTGGCGTCCAACGGCAGCATCATGACCGTGCCGGATGTGGAAAAGCGCCTGAAGGCGATCCAGGCACGCGGTGGCAAGGTGGTGGTGATTGACCCTCGACGCAGTGAAACAGCGGCTATTGCCGATCAGCACGTGTTCGTGCGACCGGGAGGCGATGCCGCATTGTTGTTTGGTCTGCTGCACACGCTGTTCGCTGAAAATCTGACTCGAGTAAGCCATCTGCCCATCGACGGTCTGGACGAGGTGCGCCATGCCGTGGCCGATCTGGATGCCGAAAGCATGAGCCTGCGCTGTGGCGTCCCTGCCGAGACTATCCGCCAGCTCGCACGGGATTTCGCGGCGGCTGATAAAGCGGTGTGCTACGGGCGGATGGGAATTTCTACCCAGTCGTTCGGTACGCTTTGCCATTGGCTGGTGCAACTGATCAATCTGGTGACCGGCAATCTTGATCGTGTGGGCGGTGCTCTGTGTACCGAACCGGCGCTGGATCTGGTGCAATCAACTTCGGGCGGCGGGTTCAATCGCTGGCAAAGTCGCGTGTCAGGTCTTCCGGAGTACAGTGGTGAATTGCCCGTGTCGGCGCTGGCCGAAGAGATGCTCACCGAGGGCGAAGGGCAGGTGAGGGCACTTATTACGGTGGCGGGTAATCCGGTGCTTTCGACACCCAATGGCCGGCGTCTTGAGCAGGCGCTCGACGGTCTGGAGTTCATGCTCAGCATCGATCTGTACATCAATGAAACCACGCGTTATGCGGATTTGATTCTACCGTCGACGTCAGCGCTGGAAAATGACCATTACGACACCACGTTCAACATGTTTGCAGTGCGTAACGTCACACGCTTCAACAGGGCAATTCTCGGTAAACCCGAAGGCGCTTTGCATGATTGGGAAATCTTCGTCGGGCTGGCACAGTCGTTTGCTGCCAGGGCCGAGCGCGAGTTGAAACCGACCATTGCGCCTTCCCAGATGGTTGATCGGGGGATTCGTGGCGGGCTCTATGGAGACGCCTCGGCGTGGAAGCTCTCTATCGATGCGCTGGCAGATTACCCCCATGGCCTTGATCTCGGTGCATTGAAGCCCAACCTTGGCAGACGCCTGAAAACTGCGAACCAGCATGTGCAGGCGGCTCCAGCGATCATTGTCGCTGACCTTGTGCGCTTCAAGGCGACGCTTACGCCGCAGGCAGACGAACTGTTGTTGATTGGCCGCCGTCATGTACGCAGCAATAACTCCTGGATGCACAACTATCATCGTCTGGTGAAGGGCAAACCACGGCATCACTTATTGATGCACCCCGATGATCTGCTCAGCCGGGGATTGGTCGACGGACAAACCGTGCGTGTCAGCTCTCGGGTTGGCGCGATTGAGGTGCAAGTGCTGGGAACGACCGACATGATGCGGGGCGTGGTGAGCCTGCCCCATGGCTGGGGGCATGCGCGGCCAGGCGTGCAAATGGACATCGCTCGGGACCAGCCAGGCGTCAGCGCCAATGACCTGACCGACGAGCGGCAACTCGATGTGCTGTCCGGCAATGCCGCGTTGAACGGAGTGCCAGTCCACGTCGGGGCGGTTTGAGGAGGCTGGCGAACGTTCGACTAAAGCCATGTCCGAGCGTTACGCTAGGGATTCCGTTACAATGCGCCACCGTGTCGACTCACAGAGTCGTAAAGTTAAGCCGAGGTGTTCCATGGATATCATCGAAACGATTAAAGAGCAGATCGCCAGCAACACCGTTCTGCTTTACATGAAAGGCGCTCCGAATGCCCCTCAGTGTGGTTTTTCGGCCAAGGCTTCTCAGGCATTGATGGCGTGCGGCGAAAAGTTCGCTTATGTCGATATCCTGCAGAACCCTGAAATCCGCGCCAACTTGCCAAAATATGCAAACTGGCCAACCTTCCCGCAACTGTGGGTTGGCGGTGAGTTGGTAGGCGGTAGCGACATCATCACTGAAATGCAGGCTGATGGTTCGCTGCAGACACTGGTCAAAGAAGCGGTAGCGAAAAACGCGACTGCTTGATCTGAGTGCGCTTCCAAGGCATAAAAAAGCCCCGCTTCTCTTACGAGAGCGGGGCTTTTTGTTGGCGCTGACTTACTCTTCGCCCATCTGCGATTGCAGGTAATTCTCGATGCCGACTTTATCGATCAGACCCAGCTGCGTTTCCAGCCAGTCGATGTGCTCTTCTTCGGACTCAAGAATATCTTCGAGCAATTCACGGCTGCCGAAATCGCCTACTACTTCACAGTGAGCAATGGCGGCTTTCAGGTCCGCATGACCGGTGCGTTCAATACGCAGATCGCACTCAAGCATTTCCTTGGTGTGTTCGCCGATCAGGATTTTGCCCAGGTCTTGCAGGTTTGGCAGCCCTTCGAGAAACAGAATCCGTTTGATCAGCTTGTCCGCGTGCTTCATCTCGTCGATGGACTCGTGGTACTCGTGTTTGCCAAGCTTGTTCAGGCCCCAATCTTCGTACATCCGAGCGTGCAGAAAGTACTGGTTGATCGCGACCAGCTCGTTTCCGAGGATCTTGTTGAGATGCTGGATGACTGTAATGTCGCCTTTCATGATCGGGGTCCTGTCGATGAAGTCACTTATAGAGCGCGAGTTTGAGCCCGGTATAGAGGTCTGTCAAACCTAAGTTATTGAATAATAAGTGAAATTAAATAAGAATAAGAATGTTTGTGTTTGGCATCCGAGCGCTAACCGATTGAATTAAAGACATAAAAAAACCGGACACGAGGTCCGGTTCTTCGAAATGCGTTTAATCAGGCAGCTGAAAATTCTGCGGGATAGGCCATCGCGGCGTGACTCACTTGCAGGTCAGTCAGGGTTTCACGCACCACTTGCTTGGCAAGACAGGCGCATTTTCCACATTTACTGGCCACATTCAGCGTTTCGCGAACCTCGCGATAGCTGCAGCATCCTTCCATGATCGCTTCGCGGATTTGTCCGTCAGTAACACCTTGGCAGAGGCAGACATACATAAATAAAGGACCGTCGCTGAGTGATTTGCTCAATGCGATGGATACTAATGTTAATGAGAATGCTTGTCAAAACTACTTCCCGTTGTATGGATGTAGCCCGATGAGTGGTTGGATGAACATGATATTCCGACAATAAAAAACCGGCCCTGAGGCCGGTTTTTTTCTGGAGCAGAAAGACATCAATCGTGAAAGTCTTCCCAACCGCCCATCTCTTTCCAGCGGTTGACGATGCCGCAGAACAGCTCAGCGGTCTTCTCGGTGTCGTAGCGTGCCGAGTGAGCCTCGCGGCCGTCAAAATCAACGTCGGCGGCCTGGCAGGCCTTTGCGAGAACGGTCTGGCCGTATGCCAGCCCGGCAAGCGTCGCCGTGTCAAAACTCGAGAACGGGTGAAACGGGTTGCGCTTCATGTCTAGCCGCGCGACTGCGGCGTTAAGGAAGCCCAGGTCGAAACTGGCGTTATGACCGACCAGAATGGCGCGTTTGCAGCCATTGGCCTTAAGCGCCTTACGCACACCGCGGAAAATATCTGTCAACGCAGTCTCTTCGCTGACAGCCATTCGCAACGGATGATCGAGCTTGATGCCGGTGAACTCCAGCGCAGCTGCTTCGATGTTCGCGCCTACGAACGGCTCGACCCGAAAGAAGTAAGTGTGTTCAGGGAACACAAAACCTTTCTCGTCCATGCCAATGGTCACGGCGGCGATTTCCAGCAAGGCGTCGGTGGCCGAATTAAAACCACCGGTTTCTACGTCGACAACAACTGGCAGGTAACCGCGAAAGCGGGCCGCCATAGGATGCCTGGAACCTGTGCCACCGCCAGAGCTTTCCTGATCGTCGTCGTATTGGTCTTCACTCACGCGTGTTCCTCCAGCAGGCGCCAGCGCAGTTTTTCACCGGCGCGCAGCGGGATAACAGAAAGCTCGCCAAATGGCAGGCTGGTAGGCGCAGTCCACTCTTCACGAACCAGGGTAATGGTGTCGGTGTTGACCGGCAGACCGTAAAACGCCGGCCCATTGCGGCTGGCAAAGCCTTCCAGTTTGTCCAGCGCATTGCGTTGTTCGAATGCTTCGGCGTACAGCTCGATTGCAGCAAATGCGGTGTAGCAACCGGCGCAGCCGCAGGCGGTTTCTTTGGCGTGCTGCGCGTGGGGGGCAGAATCGGTGCCCAGGAAAAACTTGCTGCTGCCACTGGTTGCGGCGTCGAGCAGGGCGACCTGGTGCGTATTGCGCTTGAGGATCGGCAAGCAATAGAAGTGCGGGCGAATACCGCCAACCAGCATGTGATTGCGGTTGTAGAGCAGGTGGTGGGCCGTAATGGTCGCCCCGACATTAGCCGACGCTTCATTGACGAACTGCACCGCCTCGGCGGTGGTGATGTGTTCAAACACCACTTTCAGCGTCGGCAGCAGTTCGACTACACGGCGCAGATGCTCGTCGATGAAGATTTTTTCGCGGTCGAACACGTCGATATCACCGCGGGTGACCTCGCCATGGACCAGCAGCGGCATACCGACTTCGGCCATGGTCTCCAACGTCGGCAGGATCTTGTCGATACTGGTGACGCCTGAGTCGGAGTTGGTGGTCGCACCTGCCGGGTAAAGCTTGGCGGCGTGAACGAAGCCACTGGCCTTGGCAGCGCGGATGTCCTGCGGGTGGGTCAGGTCGGTCAGATAAAGCACCATCAACGGCTCAAAGCGGCTGCCAGCGGGACGTGCAGCCAGGATGCGCTGACGATAACCGTCGGCCTCCTCGGCATTGCGTACCGGGGGGACCAGGTTCGGCATGATGATGGCGCGGCTAAAAGTGCGAGCAACGTCCGCGACGGTGTGGGGCAAAACAGCGCCATCACGAAGATGGATGTGCCAGTCGTCGGGGCGCAGGAGGGTCAGGCGGTCGGACATTGGGGATTCCAGGCGGGTCAAACTCGCTGGGAATGCTACCGGAAAAGACACTTCCAGGCACTCGCTATCAAGTTTTACAGGAAGGAACCGATAGCCACTCGTAAGTCAAAAATTTTGTAACGCGGAAAAATCTTTGTGGAGCCTCCCGTGCGCCAGCGATATCTAGCCCTGCTCAGCGTGTTTGCCAGCCTGCCGGCCATGGCGATCACTTTCCAGACGCGTCTGGAAAATATTGAGTGGAAGGTAGAAGGCGATCAGTTCGAATGCCGTCTCACCCAGCCGATTACCGACTTCGGTGCCGGTGAGTTCGTGCGGCGTGCCGGCGAGCAGGTGACCTTTCGACTCAGAGCTACCGGTTATTCGCTAGGGGTCGGTTCCGCCACGTTGCTGGCAGCGGCCGCGCCCTGGCAGCCGGGTAGGGGCGATCTTAATCTGGGCGCTGTGAAAGTAAGCAACGGCCAAATTCCCTTCAACACCTCCCAAGCCCAGGCGGGCAGGTTGATCAGCGGGTTGATGGACGGTCGCAGTCCGGTGATCCGCCACGTCGCCAGGGACGGCGGCGGACCAATGGAGGTCCGCTTGTTGCCGGTGAAATTCAGCAAAGCCTTCAGCGACTTTCAGATTTGCACTACAAAGCTTTTGCCGATGAACTACGAGCAGGTCAAACAGGCGGAAATTGGCTTCCCCGGCGGAGGGATAGACCTGGATGCAGCCGGCAAGGCAAAGCTGGACGTAGTGGTGGCATACATGAAAGCCGATTCGACAGTGAATCGTGTCGAACTGGACGGCCATTCGGACAACAGCGGCAATCGCCTGACCAACCGGGATTTGTCACGTCGTCGAGCCCTGGCCGTGATGGATTACCTCAAAGCTCAGGGGATCCCGGAAGAGCAGGTCACTCTGCGGTTTCACGGGGAGCGTTACCCGCTGGTACCCAATACCAACAATGCCAACCGGGCGCGTAATCGTCGCGTGAACCTCCACTTGGAGCGCGTTGTGCCGGACACCAAGCCCGCGCCAGTCGCCGCTGCAAACACCGCTCCATCGACCTCCTGAACGTCTAACTCCACGTCGTAGCCATGACATTATTTGTCGCTTCGTCGTCACAAGCTGTCGCGAGACTGTAAATTCACGGCCCAGGTCGTTAGAATCGACGGTTTTCCGTACAACGCGTTGGAGTGATGGCATGGCGGACGTAAACAAGGTAGTTCTCGCGTATTCCGGGGGCCTGGATACTTCGGTAATCCTCAAGTGGTTGCAGGATACGTACAACTGCGAAGTGGTGACTTTCACAGCCGATCTCGGTCAAGGCGAAGAAGTTGAGCCAGCACGTGCCAAGGCACAAGCCATGGGCGTCAAGGAAATCTACATCGACGACCTGCGTGAAGAATTCGTACGCGACTTCGTGTTTCCGATGTTCCGCGCCAACACTGTCTACGAAGGCGAGTACCTGCTGGGTACCTCCATCGCCCGCCCACTGATCGCCAAGCGTCTGATTGAAATCGCCAACGAAACCGGCGCCGACGCAATCTCTCACGGTGCCACCGGTAAAGGTAACGATCAGGTTCGTTTTGAATTGGGCGCTTACGCCCTCAAGCCAGGCGTGAAAGTTATTGCTCCGTGGCGTGAATGGGATTTGCTGTCCCGCGAAAAACTGATGGATTACGCCGAGAAGCACGCGATCCCGATTGAGCGTCACGGCAAGAAAAAGTCCCCGTACTCGATGGATGCCAACCTGCTGCACATCTCCTATGAAGGCGGCGTGCTGGAAGACACCTGGACCGAGCACGAAGAAGACATGTGGCGTTGGACCAAGTCTCCTGAAGACGCGCCCAACACCCCAACTTATCTTGAACTGACCTACCGCAACGGCGACATCGTTGCGCTGGATGGCGTCGAAATGACCCCTGCAACTGTGCTCGCGACGCTGAACCGCATTGGTGGCGAAAACGGCATCGGTCGTCTCGACATCGTTGAAAACCGTTATGTCGGCATGAAGTCTCGCGGCTGTTATGAAACGCCGGGCGGCACCATCATGCTGCGCGGCCACCGTGCTATCGAATCCATCACGCTTGATCGGGAAGTCGCTCACCTAAAGGACGAGTTGATGCCCAAGTACGCGAGCATGATCTACACCGGTTACTGGTGGAGTCCTGAGCGTCTGATGATGCAGCAGATGATCGATGCTTCGCAGGCCCATGTGAATGGCGTCGTTCGTCTCAAGTTGTATAAAGGTAATGTGATCGTTACAGGCCGCAAGTCTGACGACTCCTTGTTCGACGCTAACATTGCAACTTTCGAAGAGGACGGCGGCGCGTACAACCAGGCCGACGCAGCTGGCTTCATCAAGCTCAACGCATTGCGCATGCGCATTGCCGCGAACAAGAACCGCAAACTGTTTTAAGTTATCGTGTAAAGAAACAAAAGGCAGCCTCACTAGAGGCTGCTTTATTATGCACTTTAGCAATAGTTCCTCCATGGAACATCGAATCTACTGGTTTTTAGCCTCAGGCTTTTTTCCTCGCTGTTTGGTCTTGGTGTCATAGTTGGCCTTGTTTTCGTGAACCGTATCTACGGCGGAGGACAAATGCCATTTCAGTATTGCGATTACATCGTCCGAATCTTTGCCATATCGCTTCATCAGCGCAGTCATTTTTTTTTCAAACTCAAGCTCTGCAATCAGCTCATCTTCATTTCTGAGGATCTCTAGCTGAGCTAGCTGAGTCTTCAACGTGTCTTCCAAGTCATGAAACTCTTTTAATCGAGACATAGTATTTCCAATATTTTTGTAAAGTTGATGATGTCGGTTCGGCTGGTTGACATTCCTGATGCGTAACAGCGGGTTTCAGGTAACTCTAGTCGGTTTTTATGAGGGGCGTTTCATCGCTCGTTCAATAAAAAATTAGCCTCTGATATGTTTCAAGCTGATTTTCCTATGTATAGCAAGGGTTCAGCATAGATCTCCCTCTGCATGAGGAAAAAAGGAATGTACGAAGTCGCCATTTCCCACTTGTCGCATCGTGACTTCCTGTGTTTATCAGTGCGCTGAAGAGCGGTGAAGCGTGCTTTATCCTACTTGTGAGTATCGATCCTACGCAGTCAGGTGCGCTGTATCAGTAATACTTCGAACTGAGTGATTTTATATGCGTCCAGCGGCTGCACGGACATCGCTGGCGTTAGCTGAGCGGCGTCGAATGTCGTGGACAGGAACCCGACATGCAGCACCTTGGAGGTCGGAGCCTGGTTGGACATGCCGTCCGGTATTGTAGGGTGGAGCGGCGTGTTGCTATTGAAATGAAGGGTGAAAAACCACAAGGCTGACAGGGCGCAAGGGAAAATCACAATGAATCCGATAAAAAACTTTCTGGACTCTTCGTCCAGATAGGGGAGGGTTGTTGCCGCAGATGCCTCTGAAAACGCGGCAAACATTGCAAGCATGTTGAGGGGTGTGATTATTCGGTTAAGGCTCTTCATAGCGAATTCCTGATAGGCACAATAGGTGATGGGAGATCAATCCCTGTTCCTTGTTTAATCAGTATGTGATTTGAATTGCAATAAACAGAATGAGTACTGAATAGGAGGCTGGCGGAAAGTATGTGTATTCTGTGGGTGTTGTATCCACTGAGTAAGCGGCATCCGTTGGGGCTAGCGAAGATAACGCCAGCCTTCAGTGGAGCCCAAAAGACCGTCAGGCATTTGCAGTGAAAGCGCAATCGACGCTGACGTCAGGGGGGCGAGCTGCACCCACCTTTTTCCCGTATGGAGGGTTGTTTGAATTCGATGCGATAGGCTTTGCCGATATGCCAGACATCACGGATATTCAAACCCAATAGTTGCGCGATCTCCAGGGCGGTGTAGCCCAGGCTTGAGTAATGCATTGCGTGGCCAGCAACGACGTCATCCACAGCAACCGTTTCCTTTTGCCTGCCAGGTCTATGGCCACGCACAGGTTGGCTGTATCGAATCGTCAGCCCGTTCTCGTTTGCAAGACGCTTGATGTCCTTTCTGTTCATCCGCAGCGAGTACTGCAGGGCTGAGACCCCCGCCCCTTTGGCGATCAGGCCTTTGAGCAGCTCCACTTTTGCTTTCATCAGCACATCGGCGTCAGCTTCTGGCTCTGGTGTTTCCAGGATTGCGGGCCCTGAGACAGATTCTCCCGACTCGCCATTTGGCACGACGTTAATAACACCACCTTCGGCAACAAACAGTTTAATTGCCGTAGAAAGTTCGGTGCTTTCACTGTCATGTGTCGCCGTGGTACGGGTTTTTTTGTTCATGACAAAGTCCTTTTTGGATATGTTGATAACATGCTTCTAGACCCCATACATATCTTCTGTAAGAGCAGTCGCGACCGGGCAGCTATGTTTAATCCGTCAGTACTATCGACGCTCGGCAACATAAATTAACTGGAGAGGTTGTTAGTAGTCGTTCTCTCGCCAGTTGAGAGTTGAATTAGAGCTGAGGTCGGTTATTGACGGTTCACTATCAAAAAAGTAACGACTGGTAATAAAATATGCAAGTAAAAAATCCTCTTTCTCCAAATTGTTTTTTTTCGCAAGTCTATGTCTTACATCAAGTTCGTCCGCGTCTTTTAGTTTTGTAGTACTTTTCCCGTTCGGCATCTTGGGTCTGGATTTATAGAGTGATTTGGTATTACGTGAAGGTCGAACGAACTTTGTTTGTCAATACACCTGGCTTTGCACCGGCCTGGGATATGGGGTTGCAAGTTCAACTTAATGTGTTTTTTGCATCGGCTGCCTTCCTTCCATTCTTATCTGGTGAGGTTTGTGACGGGTGCGTGACGAAAAAGTTGGGAGATTTCTGTAAATCGTGTAGGAAAATTCGTTAGATAAATAAATATAGCAATGTGCCTGCGTGCGCGTGTATTTTTAAACACCCCATGTCGGACAAGCTAATCGGCTTACTCAGAAATATTTTATGATTCTTGTTTTTTTGGCTAGGCGGATGATTAGGCTTACGCTGGCAAGCATGAGGGTTTGCGAAGACGCTCTTCTTCAGGTAAATCGCTGTGATTCGGCGCCTGGATTGATCCACGTAGTTCGTGCCCCAGCACCTTTCCCTGGTCGTCTTCGATTGTTCCTGACAAACGTCTGATACTCACTCCCCAGCCAGCGGTCAGGATTACTGGCCAACGAGGTATTAGTGATGTACGTATCTACTACAATAATGATTGAACGTGGATTGTGGGCAAACGCCGGCAAAATGTGGCTGACCCACCTACGACCCTATCCCATGGAGGGGATGCTGTGACTACATCCAAATTATCGTCGCTTAAGGCAAATCCTGTAGGAATTTTCTGTGGTAGTTGTGAGAACGGTCTCTGCCTGTTGTTCCGCGGGGGGGAGCGCCATGCAAAGTACTAAACGACTAGGCTATTGTGCGGGCTCCAAAAATTCGAACAGCAAAAAATGGACTGCTCATGAATAAAGTGTTGATCGTTGATGATCACCCTGTCATTCGCCTTGCCGTGCGCATGCTAATGGAGCGTCATGGTTATGAGGTCGTCGCAGAGACGGATAATGGAGTGGATGCCCTGCAGCTGGCACGCGAGCATTTGCCCGATATTGTCATCCTGGACATCGGTATTCCCAAGCTCGACGGTCTTGAAGTTATCGCCAGGCTTTCGGCAATGACCCTGCCTTTCAAGGTACTGATCCTGACCTCGCAGGCGCCGGGGCATTTTTCCATGCGCTGCATGCAGGCCGGTGCTGCAGGCTACGTCTGCAAGCAGCAAGATCTCACCGAGTTGCTGAGTGCCATCAAGGCGGTACTGTCGGGCTACAGTTATTTTCCCAATCAGGCCTTGCACACTGTTCGTTCAAGTTTGGGAAATGCCAGCGAGGCAGAAATGGTCGACCGACTGTCCGGTCGAGAAATGATGGTCTTGCAGCAATTGGCTCGCGGCAGAACCAACAAGGAAATTGCCGACGGTATGTTTTTGAGCAACAAAACGGTCAGTACCTACAAGACAAGGCTTCTGCTGAAGCTTAATGCACATTCGCTGGTTGACCTTATCGAACTCGCGCAACGAAACGGGCTTGTTTAGACCTTTACGCTGGTGAGGACTAAGGCGTCGGAGGGCGCATTTATTGAAATTTGACGCAGTCGGTACAAAGCCTCCCGACATTCCCATGGGAGGCTTCGTTGACTATTCGCTTTGGACGGTAGGAGCAGGGTTGAATTCAAAGATCGAAGTCGTAGTCGGCCAGCTGCCTTTGAAGGCGACGCTCTTCAAGGAGATTGTCGATGGTGCGTCGTTTGCTGAGGTTCGTCTTTGCCGTCTCTACAGTTGATTGCGCGCTGTCATCGGTTTCGACGACAACGAAGTCATCATCCGTGTCCAGTTGCTCTTTGTCAGTGCTCATAAGTTGACTCCAGGCTTAGCCGGTCATTGGCGGACCTTATAGCGACAATCTGACATGGGGTAAAAAAGATTTTTTCAATCGATCAGCCTTCAAGATACCTATCGCTCAATCGTCTGAAGTTTTTTCTCGGTATTCACACAGATCTTCGATCCTGCAACTCCCGCAACGCGGCTTCCTAGCTTGGCAGACGTAGCGGCCGTGCAATATCAGCCAATGGTGAGCATCCAGCAAAAAATCTTTTGGGACAAACTTCATCAACTGCTTTTCGACCTCGACGACATTCTTGCCTTTCGCGATGCCGGTGCGATTGCTGACACGGAAAATGTGCGTATCCACCGCCATTGCAATCTGCCGGAATGCTGTATTGAGCACTACGTTCGCAGTTTTGCGGCCGACGCCCGGCAACGCTTCAAGTGCCTCACGAGTCTGTGGTACCTCCCCGCCATGGTGCTCGATCAGTAGACGGCATGTTTCGATCACATTCTTCGCTTTGCTGTTGAAGAGGCCAATGGTTTTGATGTACTGCGATAGCCCTTCAACTCCAAGCCCGTAGATGGCCTGTGGCGTGTTTGCGACCGGGTAGAGGCGGGCAGTCGCCTTATTCACGCTGACGTCTGTTGCCTGCGCCGAGAGGATCACGGAGATCAACAGTTCGAACGGTGTGGTATAGGCCAACTCAGTTTTGGGGTCAGGATTGTCTTCATGCAGTCGACGAAAAATCTCCAGACGTTTTGCTGCATTCATAGCTGCCGTGGTTCCTTGGGTGTTTACCGAGATTCCGGGAAGAGTGCGTCAGGGTTTGGTGCTTTCAGCTTCTTGTCTATCGAGCTGATTCAGTAAGTTTTCTGCCTCTTCGACAGCTACCTTCAACAGTGCAATCTGGTCCGCCGGGGTATCCGAAGCCGTAGCTTTGTTCAACGCGGCCCGACGCATGGCCAACTGAATCTTGGCGCGATTGAATGAGGCCATATCTGGTTTACCAGTAACTAGCGCCGGCTCATCTCGACTTTTCGTTTGTAAGCGTTCTAGCGCGCTTTCGGCGATTTCGAATTCCTTCTGCAATTCAACCAGGCGCAAAGCTTGTGCGGCAATCGGTGGGTGACCGAACGCCTTCAAAGACCGATGAAGTTGGGTTCGAGTCATCGTCACGGCGATACGCGCTTGCTTGAGCGCTGCATCGACGTCGCTCGGCGCGTGCGCCCTGTGGTTCGTAGCCGCTTGCGAGGAATGTTCTGACGGGGCCAGCCGATAATCCCGAGCCTGGCGTTCAATCTGCCTTTGGTTCTCTTCTCTCTTAAGTCGTGCATTACGCGCTTCAAAGCGGTAGCGAGCCTTGTTGCGTTTTGCAGTGCGTGCCAAGTGCTGCGCGGAGGTGAGCGTTGCGGCGCCGACGATCGGCGTAAAAGCACGCATCGGGACGGGGTGCATTTCGATGCAATCCACAGGGCAGGGTGCGACGCATAGGTCGCAGCCCGTACATTCATCGATGATGACCGTGTGCATAAGCTTCGCAGCGCCAAGGATTGCGTCTACGGGACACGCCTGGATGCACTTGGTGCACCCAATACACTCGGCTTCACGAATGAACGCCACTTGGGCCGGGGCCGTTCCGCGCTCGATGTCGAGCTCGACAATGGGCACCTCAAGCAAATGAGCCAATTGGGCGATGGTTTCGTCGCCGCCGGGCGGGCATTTATTGATCGCTTCGCCGCGCGCCAAGCCTTCGGCATAAGGCTTACAGCCTGGATGGCCGCACTTGCCACATTGGGTTTGTGGCAACAGGGCATCAATGCGTTGGATCAGGCTCATGCTGAATCAAGGCCTTGGGTAGTGGGCAGTGTTTCTGACACGCAAAAGGGTTCAGCACAGGCAAAAATCCCGGCAGTCATTCGACCGCCGGATGATTCATTTACTTGATACGCTGGCCTGGCCTGGCGCCGCTGTCAGGGCTCAACAAGTAGATTTCCTCACCGCCGGGGCCTGCCGCCATGACCATGCCTTCAGAGAGGCCAAAGCGCATCTTCCTAGGTTTGAGGTTGGCAACCATCATCGTTAGACGGCCCTCGAGCTCTGAAGGATTCGGGTAAGCACTCTTGATGCCGGAGAAGACATTGCGCTGCTCGTCGCCAATATCCAGCGTCAGACGCAACAGCTTGTCTGCGCCTTCAACGTGCTCGGCCTTCACGATCAAGGCGACACGCAGGTCAACTGCAGCAAAAGTATCGAACTCGATTTCAGCTGACAGCGGGTCCAGGGTCAATTCCCCATTGCCTTCGGGCCCTGTGTCAGTCGCGCTGGCGGCCAGATCTTCTTTGGACGCCGCAGTCATAGCTTCCACTTTTGCTGGGTCGATACGCGTCATCAATGCCTGGAAAGGATTGAGCTGGTGATTGCTCAGCAGGCTGCCGTGATCATCCCACGTCAGTGGCGAAACATTCAGGAAACGTTCAGCGTCGGCGGCGAGAAGCGGCAGAACGGGCTTGAGGAAAATCACCAATTGGCGAAACAGGTTGATACCCAGCGCACACACGGCCTGAACTTCATCCTGCTTGCCTTCCTGCTTGGCCAGCGACCACGGCGCCTTATCGGCGATGTAGGCGTTGGCACGGTCTGCCAGTCCCATGATTTCACGCATGGCACGGGCGAAATCTCGTGCTTCATACGCGTCCGCGATGCTTGGCGCGGCAGCGAGGAAGGCATCGGTCAGTTCCGGGGCAGCGTTCTCGGCCACCATCACGCCGGCATTGCCCCTGTGGATGAAACCAGCGCAGCGACTGGCAATGTTGACCACCTTGCCGATCAGGTCGGAGTTGACCTTCTGCACGAAGTCTTCCAGGTTCAGATCGAGGTCATCCACGCCGCGGCCCAGTTTTGCAGCGTAGTAATAGCGCAGGTATTCGGGTGACAAATGATCAAGGTAAGTGCGCGCCTTGATGAAGGTCCCGCGCGATTTCGACATTTTCTGACCGTTGACTGTCAGGTAGCCGTGCACGTTGATTGCAGTTGGCTTGCGCAAACCCGCGCCGTGCAGCATCGCCGGCCAAAACAATGCGTGGAAGTTCACGATGTCCTTGCCAATGAAATGATACAGCTCGGTGGTCGATTCTTTGTTCCAGAACGCATCGAAGTCCAGTTCAGGACGTCGGGCGCAGAGGTTCTTGAAGCTGGCCATGTAGCCGATTGGCGCATCCAGCCATACGTAGAAGTATTTGCCTGGCTCGTCCGGGATCTCAAAACCGAAATACGGCGCGTCGCGGGAGATGTCCCACTGCTGCAAGCCAGCATCCAGCCACTCTGCGATCTTGTTGGCCACTGCATCTTGCAACGTGCCGCTTCGGGTCCAGCTTTTGAGCATGGCGTCGAATGCAGGCAGATCGAAGAAGAAATGCTTGGAATCCTTCAAGACCGGCGTGGCACCAGAGATCGCCGACTTGGGGTCTTTCAGATCGGTCGGTGCGTAGGTGGCACCGCATTTTTCACAGTTATCACCGTACTGATCTTCGGTGCCGCACTTGGGGCAAGTACCCTTGATGAAGCGGTCGGCCAGGAACATTTTCTTTTCCGGGTCGAAATACTGGGTCACTGAGCGCGTGGCGATGTGACCAGCGTCACGCAGGCGGGTGTAGATCTGGCTCGAGAGCTCACGATTTTCTTCAGAGTGGGTGGAGTGGAAGTTATCGAAATCCACAAGGAACTCGGCAAAGTCCGCGCTGTGTTCAGCCTGGACATTGGCGATCAGTTGCTCTGGAGTGATGCCTTCTTTTTCGGCGCGCAGCATGATAGCCGAGCCGTGAGCGTCGTCCGCGCAGACGTAAATGCACTGATTGCCGCGGTGCTTCTGGAAACGCACCCACATGTCGGTCTGGATGTACTCCAGCATGTGGCCAAGGTGAATTGAACCATTGGCATAGGGCAGGGCGCTGGTAACGAGAATCTTGCGTGGCTCGGACATTGGGCTCGGCTACTTGAAGTGAAACGGAGGTCGGCCACTATAAAGGGCTGAGCATTTTTTTTCACCCCGCAGCGGTGTGGGAAACGTGCCGTAAATGCAGGGAATCGATGTCGCCGCCCGACAGAAGGGGTAGGATGGCCGCCTGTTTTGCTCAGTCTTTATTTCGGGAGTAACCCATGAGCGCTGTTAATCGCGCAACGGTGGAAGCCGTCCTTCGTCAGTACACTGACCCTTATTTGAATCAAGATCCGGTGAGTGCCGGGTGCGTGCGTGGCATCGAGATTCAGGGGGATCGCGTCAGCGTTCAACTTGAGCTGGGTTACGCCGCCGCCTTGTTTATAAAGGGGTGGGCGCATGTCCTGCAAATCGCCATCGAAGGCCTTGAGGGTGTGTCGTCGGCGAAGGTTGAAATCAATACGCTGATCACGCCGCACAAGGCTCAGGGTCAGATTCCTGCCCTGGCTAATGTCAAAAATATCGTGGCCGTCGCCTCCGGCAAGGGTGGCGTGGGCAAATCCACCACTGCTGCCAATCTGGCCCTGGCACTGTCACGAGAGGGTGCCCGAGTAGGTATTCTCGATGCTGATATCTATGGCCCGAGTCAGGGTGTGATGTTTGGTATCCCTGAAGGCACGCGCCCGAAGATCAAGGATCAGAAGTGGTTTGTGCCGATCCAGGCGCATGGCATTGAAGTGATGTCGATGGCTTTTTTGACCGATGACAACACACCTATGGTCTGGCGAGGACCCATGGTATCCGGCGCGCTTTTGCAGCTGATCACCCAGACCGCATGGAATGACCTGGACTATCTCGTGATCGATATGCCTCCGGGCACTGGCGATATTCAGCTGACCCTGGCGCAGAAGGTGCCAGTTGCCGGTGCTGTAATCGTCACGACACCGCAGGATCTGGCGTTGCTCGATGCCAGAAAAGGGGTGGAAATGTTCCGCAAGGTCAGCATTCCGGTTCTCGGCGTCGTTGAGAACATGGCAGTGCATATCTGCTCGAACTGTGGCCATGCCGAGCATTTGTTCGGCGAGGGGGGCGGCGAGAAGCTGGCGACCCAGTACGACGTTGAACTGCTGGCTTCGTTGCCGCTGTCGATGCTGATTCGCGAGCAAGCCGATGGTGGCAAGCCAACAGCCATTGCTGAACCAGAAAGCCAGATTGCGATGGTGTATCAGGAATTGGCGCGACACGTTGGTGCGCGGATTGTATTGCAGGAAGCGGCTTCGCCTGCAATGCCGAATATCACCGTCAGCGACGACTGATACAGCCGAGTTAGGAGCGCGCTTGCCCACGATAGCGTTGTGTCAGTTTCGATCCTTCGACTGACACAACGCTATCGTGGGCAAGCGCGCTCCTGCGAGATCATGCCTTGCCCTAAAAACTACAGGCACAAAAAAACCCCGCTTTTGAGGGCGGGGTCTTTTAAGCGAATCAGTACAAGTTAGATAACTTGAACTTCTTCAGCTTGCATACCTTTCTGACCGCGGGTAGCGATGAAAGAAACCTGTTGGCCTTCTTTCAGGCTTTTGAAGCCGTCGGATTGGATAGCTTTGAAGTGAACGAACAGATCGTCACCCGATTGTGGAGTGATGAAGCCGAAGCCTTTTTCATCGTTGAACCACTTAACGGTACCAGTTTGGCGATTAGACATGGTGTATCTCCTTGGACAAAGTTAACTGCGACTCAGGAAGAACCCTGGCCGAGACTGAGTGCAAAGAGCAGGAAAAATTCTTGGAGATGGTTGGATCGAAATTCAACATCGTGTAGAGATTCTCAGTGACACAAGCAACACAGTGGACCCACCTTAACCGTTTTTTTCTGATGTGCCAATGGTCTGTCGAGGATTTATTTCAAGTCATGCCAAACCGATTCACTCCCGGGGTCGGACAGCCTTTGAACCCGGCGCCTTGGCCCGGTAAGATACCGGACATCTTTTTCACCTCGCTATTCAGGACATCGCCATGAGCATCAAATCGGACAAGTGGATTCGCCGCATGGCGCAGGAACACGGCATGATCGAGCCGTTCGTAGAGCGTCAGGTGCGTGGCGAAGGCGCTAACCGGGTGATCTCATTCGGCGTCTCCAGCTATGGCTATGACGTACGTTGCGCCGATGAATTCAAGGTGTTTACCAACATCAATTCGGCGACCGTTGACCCTAAGAATTTTGACGAAAAAAGTTTTGTCGATGTGAAAAGCGACGTTTGCATCATCCCGCCAAACTCGTTTGCTCTTGCGCGCACCGTCGAATATTTCCGCATCCCCCGTAATGTACTGACTATCTGTCTAGGCAAAAGCACTTACGCGCGCTGCGGAATCATCGTCAACGTCACTCCGCTTGAACCGGAATGGGAAGGCCATGTGACGCTGGAGTTTTCGAACACGACCACATTGCCAGCGAAGATTTACGCGAACGAAGGCGTCGCACAGATGCTGTTCCTGGAATCTGATGAAGAATGTGAAGTCTCGTACAAGGATCGTGGCGGCAAGTATCAAGGACAGCGTGGCGTCACTTTGCCACGTACGTAACCGCTAAACTAAAAATGCCGTTGGTCATTTCGAAAGTGAATTAGTCGTCAAATCGGCACTCTACAGACTGAACCGTTCCCATTCGCCGCATGCGGATGGGGCCAGACGCTCAGGGAGTGCCCTATGAATAGACAACAATCGAACCCCACCAGCAAGGAAGCGGACCCGGGACAAAATCAGGTAGGACTCTTGGCCTGGTCACTGTTAGCGCATCCACAGTTGAACATGGTGGGCGGCGGTATACCCGGCCAGCCAAACCCCGATACCCCGAACGAATATCCTCAGCCTGAAGAGCCTGGTGTGCCGACCATACCTGACGAGCCGCCACCTGCCCCTGTTGCATGATTTCTTCCCTGCCCAAGCGTGTGCCTGGGTGGGGAACTTTCACCACACAATACCCGTTTGAAACGTTCCAGCCCCTTTTAAAACTTCAATGCGCTTCCCAAATCGCCTCGTCTCCTACAACAAATATGCGGCTGTCCTGCGCTCGCTCGATATTCATCCCACCCGTAAATGCGCCGAACGCTGGCAATAGCGTCAGCGACTTCTGCACGTAAAAACACGCCAATCGCAGGCGTTGTCGTCCCTTGCCGTACAAACGGTAAGCGGGATGGACATGCCCGGCCAGTACGTGATGCGTGGGGTGAGGGTCTGGCTCGTGCTGTAACGCAAAGGGCTCCAACAACAATGGCTCCGTCACTACCTCGATGTCCAGGCGCTCCGGCGGGTCTCCCGCGCGCTTGTCATGGTTTCCGCGGATCAGCGTGATGCGGAGCGCGGCATGCTGTGATCGCCACTTGGCCAGCGCCCCCAAGGTGCCCGCCGCGTGAGATTCCGGGGCGTGCAAGAAATCCCCCAGGAAGATCAACCGATCGCAGGGCCATGCGCGCAGCAATGCGTCCAGGCGATGCAGATTGTTTTCCGTAGTGCCATGAGGGACGGGCTGACCCAGCTTGCGATAGGCCGCGGCCTTGCCAAAATGCGCGTCGGCAATCAGCAGGCAGCGTTGGGCCGGGTAATAAATCGCTTTGTCCGCCAGTAAATACAGTTCCGCGCCGGCCAGTTCGATAGGCAACCATGACTTCATGCGCCACCCTCAGGCCCGGCGGCTTTCTCCAGGTCACGGACCATCCGTGCGATTCGGTCAGCCAGTTTTTCGCTACTCAGACTTTCCCGCATACGCTCCACCAATAATGGGAAGGCCAGCGGGGTAGGCCGCTTGATAACGTGCAAGTCCAGCTGACGGCTGTTGATGCGCTGCAACGTGTGTTCAAGGCGGGTGACGTCCAGTTCCTGACGCATGACTTCTTCCTCGGCCTGGGTCAGCAGCAGATTGCCTGCGTCATATTGTTTGAAGACTTCAAAAAACAGTCCGCTAGAGGCCTGAAGCTGTCGATTACTTTTGGGCGCTCCCGGATAACCGGAGAACACCAGCCCGGCAATGCGGGCGATTTCCCGAAAGCGCCGCAATGCCAGTTCGCCCGCATTCAGGCTGGCGATGATGTCAGGCAATAACTCATTCTCGCTAAACAGGTCAGGCTTTAACTGCGCAGCCCAGTCGATTTCTGTCGCGCTGAGCAATTCGAAGCCGTAATCGTTGACCGCGATGGAAAACGTCAGCGGCTGATCCCGGCTCAAGCGCCAGGCCAGCAGGCTGGCAAGCCCCAAATGTACGTGACGGCCTGCGAACGGATAGAGAAAGCAATGCCAGCCTTCACGAGATTTCAGCACCTCGGCCAGCAATGTGCTTTTGCGCGGCAGCGCCGACCACTCCGTCTGCACGTCGAGCAGCGGTCTGACGGCCTGCATCTCCGGACTTGAGAAATCGCCCTGCGCGGCGGCATCGAATTTTTCCACCACAGCGTCAGCCAATTCGCTGGACAGTGGCATCCGCCCACCATTCCAGCGTGGGACAGCAGCCTTTTTTGTTGTAGCGCGCTTAACGTAGGCGCTCATGTTCTCGACCCGTACCAGTTCCAGCAGCCTTCCTCCGAAGAGAAAACCATCGCCTGGCTTGAGGCGCGCGATAAAACCTTCTTCAACGCTGCCCAATGAACCGCCGCCACCGCCCTTGCTCCACCACTTCACGTTGATGCTGGCATCGCTGACGATGGTGCCGACGCTCATCCTGTGGCGCCTGGCCAAACGAGCGTCAGGTACACGCCAGATGCCGTTGTCATCCGGCTCCACGCGCTGGTAATCGGGGTAAGCGGTCAACGAGTGCCCGCCTTGGCGAACGAACAGCAACGCCCACTCCCATTCTTCATCGCCCAAATCCTGATACGCCCAGGCTGTGCGAACCTCGGCCAGCAATTCGTCAGGCTTAAATCCGCCGCCCAGCGCCATACTCACCAAATGCTGTACAAGAACGTCCAGGGACTTGTGGGGCGATTCCCTGGGTTCGATCAGGCGGGCAGCCACTGCGTCGTGAGCAGCGGCCGCTTCCACTAATTCCAGGCTGTGAGTGGGCACCAGCGTGACGCGCGAGGGACGCCCGGGGGCATGGCCTGAGCGCCCTGCGCGCTGCATCAACCGCGCGACGCCTTTGGGCGAGCCGATCTGGAGCACCCGCTCCACCGGCAGAAAGTCCACGCCCAAGTCGAGACTCGACGTACAGACCACTGCTTTAAGGTGGCCTTCCTTCAGTGCGCGCTCGACCCAGTCGCGCACCTCGCGCGCGAGTGATCCGTGATGCAAGGCGATCAGTCCGGCCCAGTCGGGGCGAGCATCCAGCAGCGCCTGATACCAGATTTCCGATTGCGCCCGAGTATTGGTGAACAGCAGGCAACTGGCGCTGCTGTCCACTTCCTTCACCACTTGGGGCAGCATCCGCAGCCCCATGTGGCCAGCCCAGGGAAAACGCTCGATGCTGGCAGGCAGCAAGGTGTCAACAATGAGCTCCTTGACCACTTTGCCCTGAACCGTAACGCCGCCTTCGCCCAACAACACTTGTTGCGCGTGGGCCTGATTGCCAAGCGTTGCAGATAGCCCCCAGACGATCAGGTCTGGATTCCACTTTCGCAGACGCGCCAACGCCAGTTGCAACTGCACGCCGCGCTTGTTGCCGATCAGTTCGTGCCATTCATCGACGACGATCATTTTCAATGGCGAAAGGGCGACGTGGGCATCGGCACGGGTGAGTAGCAATGTCAGGCTTTCTGGCGTAGTGATCAGCGCGGTCGGCAAGCGCCTGCCCTGTTTCGCACGCTCGCTGCTGCTGGTATCGCCCGTGCGCAGGCCGATGGACCACGGAATGTCGAGCTCTTTGAGCGGCGCCTCAAGCGCGCGCGCGGTGTCTGCGGCCAGCGCGCGCATCGGTGTGATCCACAAGACGGTGAGCGGCGGTGCCGGTACTTTGCGTTTGCGCGGCTTGTTGTCGAGAGTGGGCTTTACCGCTTCAGCGAAGCTGTTGAGGGCGCCGAACCAGACCGAGTAGGTTTTGCCCGCACCAGTACTGGCATGCAGCAGGCCCGATTGGCCCTCTTTGACTGCTTTCCAGACTTCTTTCTGGAAAGGGAACGCCTTCCAGCCGCGTGCTGCAAACCATCGCTGGGCGAAATCGGGGGATTTGGGCATGCGTGGGCTGTGAGCTCTGAGCAGGGTTAAGTCAGAGACAGCCGGGGGAGGGGATTAGTTTGAAGTTTGTGCTGACGCCCTCCTGTAAGAGCCAACTTGTTGGCGAGGAAGAATGCGGTGTATCAGGTACGCCGCCTCGCGAACAAGTTCGCTCCTACAGAGGATCGAAGGTTACTTCAGATTCCCGCTCAGGAACTGCTGCAAACGCTCGCTCTTCGGACTGCCCAGCACGTCATCCGGGTGGCCGATCTCTTCGATCTGGCCCTGATGGAGGAACACCACCTGATTGGCTACTTTGCGCGCGAAACCCATTTCGTGAGTCACCAGAATCATCGTCCGACCTTCTTCGGCCAGACCTTGAATCACCTTCAGCACTTCACCCACTAACTCCGGGTCGAGGGCAGAAGTGGGCTCATCAAACAGCATGATCTCCGGTTCCATCGCCAGGGCGCGGGCGATGGCCACACGCTGTTGCTGGCCGCCAGACAGAAACGCCGGGTACTGGTCCGCAACGCGCGCCGGCAAACCGACCTTGTCCAGGTACTTGCGAGCACGCTCTTCGGCTTCGACCCTGGACACGCCCAACACCCGGCGCGGCGCCATGGTGATGTTTTCCAGTACCGTCATGTGGCTCCACAAATTGAAGTGCTGGAACACCATCGCCAGGCGGGTGCGAATACGTTGCAGCTCGGCTGGGTCAGCCACGCGCATGCCGCTGGCGTCAGCGACCATACGGATTTGCTGGCCATCCAGGCTCATGGCGCCGTCGTTTGGTTGCTCGAGAAAGTTGATGCAGCGCAGGAAGGTGCTTTTGCCCGAGCCACTGGCGCCGATCAGGCAGATCACGTCGCCGACGTTGGCCTTGAGCGAAACGCCTTTGAGCACCTGGTGGTCGCCGTAGCTTTTATGCAGGCCGTCGATGGTCAGTTTGTACATGACTGGCAATCCTTAAGGTGAAAGTAGGTAGCCGCTGCGGTAGGCGTCAGCACCGGCGATGTGCGCAACGACCATGCCCGCTGTCGCCATGCGTCGCAAGGAGCGGGCGTACATCAGGCCGGCGTTGAGCGCGTGGATCGGGGTCACCGCATCACTGATCGGGTCAATGACTTCAGCGATCAGTTGCCCTGCCTCGACGTGCTCGCCCGGCAGTGTGCAGAACACCAGCAGACCGCCAACAGGGGTGGCAACCGGTTCAACCCCGGCCAACGGCGTAGCGGGGTAGAGCAATTGAGGTTGATCTTCGGGTTGCCCGGATATTGCACCGTAGTGCATGAGGTAACTGATGATCGCCTGACAGTCGCGGCTGCCAAGGGCGTGACAAACGTCGCCTTGGCCGCGCAATTCCAGAGTCACCGAAAAGCTGCCCAGCGGCAGATCGAACCGGCCGGCAAAACGCTGCTGCAATTGCCACCACACCAGCGTAAAGCACTCGTCGAATGACTGCCCGCCGGAGTCGGTCGCCAGCAGATTTGCCTGGGAGCCGAGGTAACGCGCCAGCGGCTCGACCTGCGGCCAGGCCTCGGGCGTGGTGTACAAATGTTCTACCGCTTCGAAATCGCAGTGCAGGTCGAGCACCATGTCGGCATCGCACGCCAGGCTTTGCAGCACCAGGCGCTGGGACTCAAGCTGCGTGCCGGGTACGCGGGCTTTCAGCGCTGCAAGCAGCGTCGTGCGGATCAGTCGTACGTTGTGATCGGAATCGTCGGTCAGGCCTGATTCGATTTCATCGCCCACCTGTTGGCTCAGGTCAACAAACAGCCGGTTGAAGTTCTGCCCGCTTTCCAGCTCATAACGGCCCAGCGGAATGTCCATCAGCACTTGTTCAAGGCCAATCGGGTTAGCGACCGGCACCACGACGATTTCGCCCAACAGTTGACCGGCGCGTTCCAGCTCGGCCAGCCGTTGCTTGAGGTACCAGGCCACCATCATGCCGGGCAGTTCATCGGCGTGCAGTGACGCCTGAATGTAGATTTTGCAGGCGCCGTTTTCCGGGCCGTAGTGAAAGCTGTGAATCTGCCGCGCCGTGCCGGGCACCGGGGCCAGCAGGTCATGTGTCTGGTGTCGCATTGAGCATTCCTGAATAAACGGGCCTGAGGGTCGCAGCCTGGAAAGTAAGCCTTAGTGAGAGGGTCCGAGGAACGCCAGCCAGCGGCGCTCGGCCAGTCGGAACAGTCCGACCAGAATGAATGTGACCGTCAGGTAAATCAGCGCAGCGATCCCGAACGACTGGAACGTCAGGAAGGTCGCCGAGTTCGCATCGCGCGCCACTTTCAGGATGTCCGGCACCGTGGCCGTGAAGGCCACGGTGGTCGAGTGCAGCATCAGAATCACTTCGTTGCTGTAATAAGGCAGCGAGCGACGCAGGGCCGACGGCATGATCACGTAGGCATACAGCTTCCAGCCTGTCAGACCGTAGGCCTTGGCCGCTTCGACTTCGCCGTGATTCATGCTGCGGATCGCACCCGCGAAAATCTCGGTGGTGTACGCGCAGGTGTTCAGGGCGAAGGCGAGGATCGTGCAGTTCATCGCGTCGCGGAAGAACGCGCCGAGCATCGGTTGCTCACGCACCGCAGCGATGCTGTAGATCCCGGTGTAGCAAATCAGCAGCTGGATATACAGCGGCGTGCCACGAAACAGATAGGTGTAGAACTGCACCGGCCAGCGTACCAGCGGATTGCGGGAGACGCGGGCGATGGACAGCGGAATCGACACGATAAAACCAATGGCGATCGAAGCACTGAGCAGCCACATCGTCATCGCCAGACCGGTGATGTTCTGGCCGTCGGTATAAAGGAAGGCTCGCCAGTATTCCTGAAGCAATTCAATCATCGTTGCGCCTCCCGGCTGCCTGCGGCGTAACGTCTTTCAGCCCAGCGCAATGCAAAGTTTGATGCACTGGTGATCAACAGGTAGATCAGCGCTGCAAGGACCAGAAAGTAGAACAGCTGATAGGTACTTTTGCCGGCGTCCTGCGCGGCTTTAACCAAGTCAGCAAGGCCGATAATTGACACCAGCGCGGTGGCTTTAAGCACCACTTGCCAGTTGTTTCCGATGCCAGGCAACGCGAAACGCATCATCTGCGGGAATACCACGTAACGAAAACGCTGACTGCGGGACAGGCCATACGCAGTGCCGGCTTCGACCTGACCGCGAGGCACGGCGAGGATCGCGCCACGGAAGGTTTCTGTGAAGTAGGCGCCATAGATGAAGCCAAGAGTGATCACGCCTGCGCTGAAAGGATCGATTTCGATGTAGTCCCATTCCATCGCGTCGGTCAGGGTACTCAGCCAGGTTTGCAGGCTGTAGAAGATCAACAGCATCAGCACCAGATCGGGCACGCCACGGATCAAGGTCGTATAGACCTGAGCGGGTACTCGCAGAAGGGCGGATTTCGACAACTTGGCACTGGCGCCGAGCAGGCCGAGCACGATGCTCAGCAGCAGCGACATCAGCGATAATTTGATGGTCATCCAGGTGCCTTCGAGCAGCAATGGGCCGAAGCCTTTCAAGCTGAACGCCGACAGTCCTAGGTTTTGCAGGAGGGTTTCGAACATGTGCAACCTATACAGTCAATAAAACGCCCGTTGTCAGCGGAGGGATTCTCGCTGAAATCAACGGGCGTCTGTTTTCTTATTTACCGCTGTACAGATTCAGATCACCGAAGTGCTTCTTCTGGATCTCGGCGTATTTGCCGTCGTCGTGTAACGCTTTGATACCTTTATCCAAAAGTGCTTTCAGGTCTTTGTTACCTTTCGAGATGCCGACCGCAGTTTTAGCTGGCAGCAATGGGTTGTCGATTGGCTTGCTGACTTCGTAGCCAGCACCTTGTGGCGACTTCAGGAAGCCCAGTTCGGCTTGCAGCATGTCTTGAACGGAGGCGTCGAGACGACCCGATACCAAGTCAGCGTAAACCTGATCCTGGTTGGCGTAGGCCTGGGTTTTTACGCCAGCCTTGTCCAGAACGGCCTTGGCGTAGGCTTCCTGGATGGTGCCTTGCTCGTAGCCAACGGTTTTGCCTTTCAGCGAAGCCGGGTCTTCAGTGAAACCAGCGCCTTTCTTGAACACCAGCGAAGTAGGGCCGGAGAACAGTTCGGACGAGAAGTCGATGACTTTCGAGCGTGCGTCGGTAACGGTCATGGACGAGATGACGCCGTCAAACTTGTTGGCTTTCAGGCCAGGGATCATGCCGTCGAAATCGCTTTCGACCCACTTGCACTTGACCTTCAGTTCCGCGCAGATCGCATTGCCCAGATCGATGTCGAAGCCAACCAGGCTGCCGTCAGCAGCTTTCGATTCGAAGGGTGCGTACGAAGGATCGACG
This sequence comes from Pseudomonas rosaeacicularis, assembly GCF_057128745.1. Taxonomy (NCBI): domain Bacteria; kingdom Pseudomonadati; phylum Pseudomonadota; class Gammaproteobacteria; order Pseudomonadales; family Pseudomonadaceae; genus Pseudomonas; species Pseudomonas rosaeacicularis. The sequence continues at coordinate 121,386 of NZ_JBSKHT010000003.1, read as the reverse complement.
CCAAAACGCAGCTCCTTGTATTCCTTGGCCATTGCATTACCAGCGGCCAGACAGATGGCGAGTGCAGAAAGGGTCAGCCATGCTTTTTTCATCGTTCAGTCCTTAAAACCAAATTGAGCGTTGGGAACACGCGAAGGCTTGCTACCGGCGAGTGCCAGACCGCAAATAGACAGCAATTTCCGAACCAAAGATACGAACGTGCGTTTTAAATGTACGCAGTTGTCGCAATGATGACTTAGCGCCATCTTTCGGGATTTTTACCGATTGCGAGCGGGTGGGAGAGTAGCGGTAATGCGGGATCAGCGCTGCAGCAAATTTGTAGGAACGCGCTTGCCCGCGATTGCGGTCGGCCAGTGTCACTTCTGGTGCCTGACACAATGCTTTCGCAGGCAAGTGCGCTTCTACACTTATCCAAACTGGTGCGCGCGTATATGAGCGCACTAAAACAGTGCTCAGCTCAGCAAGTCCTGCAACGTTGCCAGGCTGTCGGCTTCGGCGACCGGTTTGTCCAGTCGCCATCTGAGCATCCTCGGAAAGCGCACCGCGATCCCGCTCTTGTGACGCTTCGAGAGCGCAATCCCTTCAAAACCCAGCTCGAACACCAGAGTCGGCGTCACGCTGCGCACCGGGCCGAATTTCTCGACCGTGGTTTTGCGGATGATCGCATCGACTTTGCGCATTTCTACGTCGGTCAGCCCGGAATACGCCTTGGCGAAGGGTACCAGCGTGCGTTCGCTGGCGTCTTCCGGCCCGTCCCATACGGCGAATGTGTAGTCGCTGTACAAACTGGCCCGACGACCATGGCCGCGTTGCGCGTAAATCAACACGGCGTCGACGCTGAACGGATCGACTTTCCACTTCCACCAGACGCCCATGTCCTTGGTCCGGCCAACGCCGTACATCGAGTCCCGGGCCTTGAGCATCATGCCCTCGACGCCCAGGCTGCGTGAGGCCTCGCGCTGTTTGCCGAGGTCCAGCCAATCCTTGCCGCTGAGCACCGGAGAGGGCAGCAACACCGGGCTGTCGCACTGCGCAATCAATGTCTCGAGCTGCGAGCGACGTTCGTGCTGAGGGCGACTGCGCCAATCGTGGCCTTCCCATTCGAGCAGATCGTAGGCGAGGATCACCACCGGCACGTCTTCGAGAATCTTCTTGCCCAACGTCTTGCGGCCGATGCGCTGTTGCAGCAAAGCAAAGGGCTGAACCGAGGGCGAGTCAGCGTCTGGTGTGCCGGGAGCAGGCGTGTCCAAGCTAAAGCCCTCGCCGCTTTCGGCCTCGATGACAGGCGCCTTCCACACCACAATTTCACCATCGATCACCGTGCCGTCAGGCAGCGCCTGGGTCAGGCTGTGCAGTTCGGGAAAGCGCTCGGTAACCAACTCTTCGCCTCGGGACCAGATCCACAAACGGCCTTCGCGCTTGACGATCTGCGCGCGGATGCCATCCCACTTCCATTCAACCTGCCAGTTTTCAGCCGGTCCCAAGAGCGTTTCGAACTGATCCACCGGTTGCTGCAGCGCGTGGGCGAGGAAGAACGGATAAGGCTGACCGCCGCGCTGGGCATGTTCGTCTTCGGACTCAGCGGCGATCAGCTTCAAGTAGCCCTCGGCGCTGGGGCGGTGAGACAAATCGGTGTAACCCACCAGGCGTTGTGCCACGCGTTTACTGTCGATTTCGGCCAGCGCGGCGAGGGCGCGGGTGACCAACAGCTTCGACACGCCGACCCGAAAACTGCCGGTGATCAGCTTCAGGCAGACCATCAAGCTCAGGCGATCCAGTTGCGCCCAGAACATCGGCAGGCGCTCCATCAATTCTTCGGGTGGCAGGCCGCGCAGGGGCAGCAACTTGTTTTCCATCCAGGTCGCCAAACCTTCGTCGGAGCTGTGTTCGGCCTGGGGTAGCAGCAATGACAGTGTTTCAGCGATGTCGCCCACGGCTTGATAACTTTCCTCGAACAGCCACTCGGGCAGGCCGGACAGCGTGATTGCCTGCTCTCTCAACAGGCGCGTTGGCACCAGTTGCCGAGGTCGCCCGCCGGATAAAAAGTACACCGCCCACGCCGCATCTTCGGGCGCGGCCGCAGTGAAGTACTGCTGCATGGCGGCCAGTTTGGCGTTGCTCGACGTGGTCGCATCGAGCGCAGAATACAGCTCGGCGAAAGCCTTCATGCAGAGGCCTCGCTGGTAGGTTCTGGCGTCGTTGCCACTTCGTCTTCCTCGGCGCCGTATTCGGTGGTGAAGCCTTGGGCATCGAGGCCCAGTTCACGCAGGTAACGCACCAGGATCGCTACCGAGCCGTGCGTCACCATCACTCGCTCGGCGCCAGTGTTTTCAATCGCCCAGAGCAAGCCCGGCCAGTCTGCGTGGTCGGATAGCACAAAGCCCCGATCAACGCCGCGGCGACGCCTTGGCCCCCGCAGCATCATCCAGCCACTGGCGAACGCATCGCTGAATTCGCCAAAACGGCGCATCCAGGTGCTGCCACCGGCTGATGGCGGCGCGATGATCAAGGCCTGGCGCAGGGCAGGGTCAGTCTTTTTGAAGTCGCCGGCATATTGGGTTTCTGGGATGCGGATGCCTGCGGCCCGGTACACGCGATTCAACGGTTCGACGGCGCCATGGACCAGAATCGGACCGATGCTGGGGTCGACACCGTGCAGAATTCGCTGTGCTTTGCCGAAAGAGTAGGCGAACAAGACGCTGGCCTTGCCCACGGCAGCGTTCTCTCGCCACCAATCGTTGATGCCGCTGAAGATTTCTGATTGCGGCGCCCAGCGATAGATAGGCAGGCCGAAGGTGGATTCGGTGATGAAAGTGTGGCAACGCACCGGTTCAAATGGCGCGCAGGTGCCATCCGGTTCCACTTTGTAGTCGCCGGAGGCAACCCAGACTTCGCCTTCATATTCCAGGCGCACCTGTGCCGAACCCAGTACATGGCCGGCAGGGTGAAGACTTAGCTTTACGCCGTGGTGGGTGATGCTTTCGCCGTATTCCAGGGTTTGCAGGTTGATGTCCTGCCCTAGACGCTGGCGCAGAATGCCTTCGCCAGGGGCGGCGGCCAGATAGTGTTTGTTGCCGGTGTGGGCGTGATCGCCATGGCCGTGGGTGATGACCGCGCGTTCGACCGGACGCCACGGATCGATGTAGAAATCTCCGGGCGGGCAGTACAAACCTTCGGGGCGGGCGATGACAAGATCCATGGGATGACCAGATGGAGGGGCTTGTCAGTTATGAGCGGGATGGGCCGATGATCGTTCCCATTTTCAGCGTCCGAGGCTGCATGCCCATGCGGAGCGTGGGCACCATCAATATGCGAAACCCCTGTAGGAGCTGCCGAAGGCTGCGATTCCGGTCTGCCTGATGCACCGCTATCGCAGCCTTCGGCAGCTTCTACAGGATGGTGGTATTCGTTACTTCCCAGGCGTCAACGTCAGCCGCTGTTTGCCGTAAACCTTCTCGAAATTCTCCGGCTGCATCGGAATCGACAAGTACTGACCTTTCAGCCAAGGCTCGATGCCGTCGGCATAATTGGGGCTGGCAGGGTTACCCGATTGGCCTGCGCCGTTCTGACCCATCATCGGTTCCTGCTGCGAGAAGTCGACGATCATGCGCAAGGTCGAAGCCTGCACGGCGTCGAAATCCTGACCCCAGCGATAGCCTGACGCATTCAGCGTGGTGTGATCGCCGCCTGCCGCCATCGGACCTTTGAACAGGCTCGGCTTGCTGTCGCTCAAAGCCGCCGCGAGCTGCGCGCTTTGGCTGGTCCAGCCGTAGTGATGCAATTTGCCCCACTGCCAGGCCTTGTGATCGCCGCCCAACAGGCTGTCGCCCGACGTGATTGCCGCCGCCAGACTGCGCGCCAGAATCGCCGGTTTGTCTTCCTTCTGCGGGGTTTTCACGTCATCCCAATACGGACTGTCGTCACGCCCCAGCAGGTGATCGGCCTGAGCGGAGTAGGAAAGGTCCGCATCCTGCACCAGCGCTTTCCAGGCCAGGCTGCTTTCTGGCCCCAGCTCATCAAGGAAAATCTGCTTGGCGCTTTCCTGCAAAAACAGCTCATAAATCGCCGCATCGGCGGAAGTCGGCGACAGTTTACCGTCGAACGCCATCAAGCGCGTGTAGGCCTCGCGGGCCTTGTCTCGCTCAGGGGCTGGCAAGGCGTCGATGGCTTTCTTGAGCGGCTGGGACATGCCCGGCGCTTCGAACATTTTCTTCAGTTTGGCGGCGAACGTGGTGGTCTGGTCGTATTGCATCGCGATGGTGCTGCGGCTGTCCTGCTTGCCGCTGTTGGCCAGTTCGGCGATGCGTTCGGCACGTTCCGGATAATCCCAAGAATTGGACAGCTGCATGCCATAACCCTTGGTCATCGTGCGGTTATTGGCATTACCAATCCAGCCGGACTGCGGGTCCTGATCGTAGGGGTGCAGCATCGCGTCGGCGAAACCGTCCCAGTCAAATCGGCTGTCCCAACCCGGCGAAGGAATCAGGCCCAGACCTTCGCGACGATTCGGGTACTTGCCCGTCACCTGCCAGCCGACGTTCGAGGCATCGGCGAACACCATGTTCAGCGTGATCGCGCGGATCTCGCGGGTGGTGTCAAAACCTCTCTCGACGGTCTGCGCTCGGGTCAGGTCGAACAAGGCATCCAGGGTTTTGTCGTCTTTGGCATCGGGGGTCTGCAGGGCAATGCCCAAGCCGGTGTTGAGCTGCGCCGAGCTGCCATTGAGCAAAGCGCCGTGGCGTGTCGCGTAGGCCGCTTCGCGCACCGGGCGCTGACCTTTGACGAAGAAGGTTTCTTCATGGGCAGTGGCCGGCAGCCATTTGCCGTCGGCCATGTACATCAGGCGATTGTTTTCGCGTTTGATCTTTTCCAGGAACAGGTCCTGATTGTCGCCCAGCACCGGGCCCATGCCCCACGCCAGCTTGCCATTGAAGCCCGACAACACCAGCGGCAGACCGGCGACGGTCACGCCTGCGGCCTGATATTTCGGCGCGCGGATCTGCACGAAATTCCACATCGACGGCAGTGTGGTCGGCAACTGACTGTCTGTGGCGAGCAGGCTTTTGCCGGTGCGCGCACGCTGTGGCGCGATGGCCCAGTTATTCGAAGCTGCAACGCCCAGCAGGTTGAGGTCCGACAGTTGCAACGCCGCCTTGTCCAGATCACTTAGCCCTGGCAACTGCGTGCCAAGATTCAGGCCCTTGAGCTTTTCGGCTTCGGCGAAGGGTAATTCTTCATCGGGGTAAGTGGGCAGCAGCCAGGCGAGCTTGTCAGTTCCGACTTTCTGCGCCAGCACCAGCGAGGAAATTTCCTCCTGCAGGTTCACCGACAGACTGAAATTCAGCAGGCTGAAGATCAGCGCTGAGTCTTCCGGTTTCCAGTACTCAGGCTTGTAGCCCGATTCCGCCAAATCGGCCGGGAGTTTATCGCGGTAGCGGAACAGGTAAGCGTTGACTCCGCGCGCATAGACTTCGAAAAAGCGTTTCAGGCGCGGCGACGACGCAGCATAAAGCTCACTGGCGTTTTGCTTGAGGTTGGCGGCGCGCATCATGCGGTCAAGATCCAAAGCGCCAGGGCCTGCGATTTCCGACAGACGCCCCTGGGCCAGCAAGCGCATTTGCACCATTTGACTGATGCGATCGGTCGCGTGCACGTAACCCAAAGTAAACAGCGCGTCGTGAAAGGTGCTGCTCTCAATCAGCGGCATGCCCTGATTGTTGCGGCGTACAGAGACGTTTTGCGCGAGGCCCTTGATGGCGAACACCCCGTTGGCAGGCGGCAGGGTGCTGCTGTCACCTCCATTCAACTGGCAACCCGCAAGGCCCAAAAGCCCCGTCATGGCTGCGGCAACGCCGAACCGGTTTTTTACAAATAAGAGGGCTGGCGAGGCCATGTTGAAGCTCCTGCGGGGGTAGGCGTACGAAAGCCGCTACGTTAGTGAGCGGGCAGGCCGCGCGCAAGCGGGGAGCAGGTGTTTATTTCGGGGCATTTCAAAGTAAGTCGCAGCGATCACATACCTGTAGGAGCTGACGAGCAACGCGAGGCCGCGATGCGGTGTGTCAGGCAAATCGCGATCGCAGCCTCACGCTGCTCGTCAGCTCCTACAAAAAGCCCGATATGCTCAGGGCTTTGGCGGATTGATCTTGTCCACTAACGCATACGCCCGCTTCACCGCATCACGGCTGGCTACGCTGTCGAACCAACGCTTGAGGTGGGGGAAGTCGTCCAGGTTTTGTTCCTGGAACGTGTGCGGCACGATCCACGGATAGATCGCCATGTCGGCGATGCTGTAATCCTCGCCGGCGACATACGCCCGATCCGCCAGACGCTTGTTCAGCACGCCGTACAGACGGGCCGTTTCGTTGACGTAGCGAGTGATCGCGTAAGGAATCTTCTCTTTTGCGAACCGGTTGAAATGGTGGTTTTGCCCGGCCATCGGTCCCAGACCGCCCATTTGCCAAAACAGCCATTGCAGCACTTCTTCGCGGCCGCGCAGATCCTTGGCGATGAACTGGCCAGTCTTCTCGGCCAGATAAAGCAGGATCGCGCCGGATTCGAACAGGCTCAGCGGCTCACCGCCATCGGCCGGGGTGTGGTCGACAATGGCTGGGATGCGATTGTTGGGGGCGATCTTCAAAAAGTCAGGCTCGAACTGATCGTTCTTGCCAATGTTTACCGGGAAGATCTTGTACGGAAGGCCCGCTTCTTCCAGAAAAATGGAAACTTTGTGGCCGTTAGGTGTGGTCCAGTAATGCAGGTCGATCATCGATAGCTCCAAATGAGTCAAGACAACTGCCGTCTCAGGCTGACGCTTGTTTTACTCTTTTGCAGCGCGGCGATACAAATGAAAACGGCCTGATTCACAGGCCGTTGGCAATGCGGGCGGCCATCAGGCGCCGTGGCATTTTTTGAATTTCTTCTCGCTGCCGCATGGGCAAGGGGCGTTGCGGCCTACATCCTTCAATGCATTGCGCACAGGCTCTTGCGGCTCATGGTTGCAGTGCGGGCCGTGGACGTGGCCGTGATCGTGTTGGTGGTCATGCGCGTGATCGTGATCATGGTCGCAATCAGGGCCGTGCACGTGGGCTTGCTGGTTCATCGGGGTTACTCCGGAATTAAATCGCCGGGGATTATCTCGCCGTTACGCCCAAGACGCACGCTATGTCCGAATAAAAGTCCGGTCTTGAGTTTGCCCTCCAGTCGGTAATGAATAGGCTGGTTCGGTTTGCCGAGCATTTTCGAAATGTCCTTGAGGTGCTCCCAGAGATTGGTGCGCACCGGTACGGAGAAATTTCTATGGCTATTGGCCTTGACGAGGAACCAGTCGCTGTACTCTCCTTCACTCAGCAGAATGTCGTTGAGCAGGATCTTGTAACGCAGCCCGCGCACCAGCACGCTTGAGTCGTTGGGGTTGTCAACGCGAAAGCGCAGCTTGAAATCCTGGCGCAGCAATTTGGCCTTGACCACCTCGACCTTCATCAGCCGAACGTCAGGGTCTTCGTAGCTGCCAGTGATCCAGGTCGAACACCCTGACAATCCCAGCAGCAGCAATAGGCCGACCACTTGGAAAACGCGTACATGAGAAAACATTCATTTACTCCCTGTCGGGCTTGAGTCTAGCAATGGACCGATTGAGGGCAACTTGCTGTCTATTAGATATCCGCACAAGGCGTCGAAGGAGTATTGACCCGTGAAGCTATACGAAATTGTATTTTCCGGCCAATTGGTTCCCGGCGCCCAGGCAGAGAAGGTCCAGACCAACCTGGCAAAATTGTTCCAGGCGGACGCCCCACGCATTGCGCTGTTGTTCTCCGGGCGCCGTCTGGTGCTCAAAAACAATCTGGACCAAGCGGGCGCTGAAAAGTACCGTTCCACCCTTGAACGCGCCGGTGCTTTCGTTGAAGTGGTCGCCATGTCTGTGGAGGCCGAGCCTGAACCTGCGGCCGAAGTCGAAGTTGAGGAGGTTGAGCTTGCGCCGCCGCCGGACGAGCCGACCTGGATGCGTAAACCGTCGCTGCCCAAAGCCACCACCACGACCAAAGCAGCCGGCAATCAACAGATAATACCGCGTGACGTGTACATGGCCGCGTTTGTTGATGTTGAGGCGCCAGACTTCTCCATCGCAGACCTGGGCAGCAACGTTCAAGACCCAAAAGCCAGACCGGCGGCGCCGCGTCTTGATTTGTCCGGTCTGAGTCTGGCTCCCGCCGGTAGCGACATTGAGTCACTGAAACGCCCGGCAGCAGGGCCTGCTCCCGATACATCGCACCTGAGCCTGGCAAAATCTTGACCGAACTCACCGTCTGCTCCCTCCCACAGACTGGTGTGGTCTGCGCAGTGGGGGATTATCTGCAGGAACTGCTCAGTTCACGTAAGCAGCGCAGCATTTCTTGAATTTCTGCTCACTCCCGCAAGGGCAGGCATCGTTGCGTCCCGCCTTGAACGGCACGGTCGGGTCGATGAAATACCAGCGGTCCTGATGCTGCACGAACGCTGAACGCTCGCGATGGCTGTGCTCACCGGCGCCGTCGTGCCAGCGCGCGGTGAAGGTCACGAACGCGTGTTCCGGCTTGCCGCCCAATACCTGCGCGCTTTCAACTTCCAGCCCAAGCCAGGTGCTCTGCGCGCTCCATTGACTGATCGCTGCCCGATCAAGCCCGGCTGCTTGCGCGGGCAGCGTGGTCGCCACCAGATAATCGATCAGCCCCAGCACATAAGCGCTGTAGCGCGAACGCATCAAGGCTTCGGCGCAGGGCGCGGGCTGGCCTGCGTGATAACGACCGCAGCAGGCGTTCAGCAGATTGCCACTGCCGCAGGGACAAATTGGACTGCTCATGAGGGATCTCTCACCACCAGTATTTGCCAAAGTTTTCCGGGTTAGCCCAAAACTTGGCGTTGAGCCAGTCAGGGACCTGTTTGTATTCACGCAGATCATAGGTGAACAACGTCAGCACTTGATCATCCCGCGCAAAGCGTTCGCTCAGTTGCAGCGCCAGCGAATAAAAATCGGTGGTCTGCCATTGCGCGGCTTTAAGGTCGGCCAACACGGCAATACGGCTGGCATTGAGATTACGAATGCCGCCCAGCAATTCAAGGCCTTCGCGCTTGGGAATGTGCTCCAGACAATCGACGACCAGCGCCAGATCAAACCGCTGAGCAGCCAGTTCTGGCGGCAGGCGGCCGGGCGCTGCGAACGCCACTTCTGTGTTCGGATGCGCTTGCTGAAAGGCCTGCAGCGCTGGAAACGCCTGCGCGCCAATTAACAGAAGCCGCTTGGGCGCTTGCAGATCCAGCAACGCCGCGAGGGCTTGCTGCGGTGTGCGAGTGGAGAAACTGTCGGTCATCTAAATCCCCTGATCAAGCCTGCAAGACTAGCCTGCCGAGCCGAGATGGCCTAGCGCTTGAACTTTTTACTGCACTCGCATGACCAAACGTACGGAGTGAAGGCATTTGGCTACCCCAAAAGAAGATCCTTTCCAGTTTCAGCGTTTCGCAATCGTGCAGAACAAATCGATCGATGATTGAGTGCAACTGACCCGGTCAGTGAGCACTGGTCACCGAAATCGACGTCGTATTGCCCTGCATGACGTAGCGGAGTGGAAAACTGGTATAGGGCCGTCTTTACTCCACCCCAGTCGGTTTTAGCCGATACCAAAGGAGAAGAACTGTATGAGCATGATTCGGACAGCGTTACCTCTGATTTTGGTTACCAGTGTATTGACAGGTTGTGCGGGCCTGCAAAAGACCGACTGGCCACTGTGCGCAGCGGGCGGTGTGTTAAGCGGCGCTGCGATTGGCGCCTTCCAGACGGCTTCCGTGGCAGCGGGCCTCGGTGCCGCCACCGGTGTGATGGCCGGCGCTTATTGCTGGGTTCACGGCGATGGTGACGATGATGGCGATGGCGTGCTGAACAGCGTCGACAAGTGCCCGGATACACCTAAAGGCACGCCAGTCGATGCGACCGGTTGCCCGATCGTACCGGCCGCCCCGGCCCCGGTCGTAGAGCCCGTGGTTCAGCCAAAAGAAGAAATCATCACCATTCGTGATGTGCATTTTGAGTTCAACAAAGCTGTCCTGACATCTGCAGATAAAGCGCAACTCGATACCGTCGCTACTCGCCTGAAAACCGAAGCTGCGAACGTGCAACTACACGTCAGCGGACATACCGACAGCGTGGGCAGTGACACCTACAACCAGAAACTCTCCGAGAAACGTGCGAACTCTGTGACTGACTATCTGGTCGGTGCCGGTATCTCGCGCAGTGCTTTCGTGTCAGTGGAAGGTGATGGCGAAGCTCGTCCGGTTGCCGATAACAAAACGGCTGAAGGTCGTGCGCTCAACCGCCGTGTAGAGATCAAGATCAATCGTTGATCGCTGAAGTCTCATCACGGTAAACCAAAAGAACCCGACCCAGCGTCGGGTTTTTTTTTCGCAGGATTTGTTCCCCCGGGCGCCCGGGATCAACTATTTTCATGGGCTTCTGGCATAGTCGTGGCCGTCACCGTACTGTGCGCCACACATTCTCGTTTCAGCGTTGCGCAACGGGTTTAAGAAGCACGACGGACTTAAAAGAAAGAAAACAGCAGGGGCGTGTCATGAGGGTGTTTTGGGGGTTAGGGAAGATTTTGACGTTGGGGTTTTGGGTAGTGGTACTGATCAATCAGGCCGTGATGCTGCCAAACCCCTTCGATGTGCTGGTCAGGCTGGCGGGCAGTCTGTTGTTGCTGACCCACGTGCTGGAGTTATTTCTGTTTAACGGCAGTCTTCGTGGGCGTACGCAACCGTGGCGCGACCGGGTACTGATTCTGTTATTTGGTATTTTTCATCTGCAATCTTTCGGTCGTCGTTCTGCGGAGGTTCAACATGCGTAATGGGTTGCTGATGACCGCTGGCATGTTGTCGGCGTTGAGCAGTTCCTGGGCCGTGGCACAGACTATTTCGGTTGAGACACACTCACTGATGCGTCTGCCCACCAATTCCAGCGTGTTACAGCTTGAACGTCTGGAAGTCGCCGATTACGGCACGTTGCTGATCCCTGCCGGCTTGACCGAGGTGAAGGTGGACCAATTGGTGCTGGGCCACGAAGCGCGTATTGCGATCGTGCCGAGCCAGCAACCGTTCAGTTTCCAGATCAAGCGCGGCGAGCTGGGAAGCGGTAGTCAGATTACTGCGCGGGGCGCGCCAGGTACGTTCACCAAAGCTCCGTTGCCGGGTCGTAATCTGACACTGCGGGTTGAGCAGCTCAACGCCGAAGTGTTGTCGATTGACGCACGAGGCGGTTCGGGCGTGCCGGGTTTTGTCGGGCTCGATGGCGGCAACGGCGAAGAGCCGGGCTGCACCTTTGGCTCAGCCAGTCGCGGCACCGATGGCGACAATGGCGGTATCGGTCACGAAGGTGCGGCAGGGGCGTTGGTCCGGCTGGAACTGCCGAGCGACTTTCCAGAAGATCGCGTGAAGGTCAATGTCGCAGGCGGCGCCGGTGGCCAAGGCGGCGCGGGCGGGAAGGGCGGTAAAGGCGGCGCCTCTAAGGGCTGCATCGTTTACCGCGCCGATGGCGCCAAGTCCGGCAAGACCGGCGAGAAAGGCCAGGATGGCGCTGCAGGTCCAGCGGGTGCGGTGTATTTGAAGCAGCTTTAATCGCTTATCTCCTGTAGGAGCGCGCTTGCCCGCGATTGCAGTATTCCTGTGACGTGGATTTCGTCTGGAACAACGCTTTCGCGGGCAAGCGCGCTCCTACAGGCCCGGTATCAAAACATCGGGCGGGCCGCTGCGATAGACACCACGGCAATCCCCACCAACAGATTGACGCCCACCAGCCGACGAATCTTGCCCAGCGCCGCGGCGCCCCCGGGCCATTGCTCTGCTGCCACGGCCCGTCGCAATTCGGGCAGTTGTACCGACTGAATCTTGATGAACAGCGCCACCATCACCACATACAACCCGATCATCACCTGCACGTAACGCGGCGCCGTTTCGAACCCCGAGAAATTCACCTGAATCATGCCAATGCCCGTGACAGGCAACATGATCACCGCCATCCAGACCCACACGAAAAAGCGCGAAAACACCTGGAGCCACAGCTTCAATCGCATCGGCCCTTCAAGCGCAGCCACCGCCGCCGGTCGCAAGATCATCCAGGCGAAAAACATTCCGCCAACCCACAGGATCGCGGCCAATAAGTGCAAGGTGTAGACAAGGGCTGTCGGTGACATGCGGAACTCCGTTCTGCGCGCAAAGATTAAGCGCGGTATGATAGCCGCCCGCTGGAACTACTGAAGATATATCCAGCAGTTTTTTAGCGTGATGTGCCACATGACGCCTGTTTAGCACCTGTTTAAGCGCCCGAGCGAAGACCGTAGCCCGATGATCAGCACCGAACTCAAATCCCAGATTCAGGGCGCCTACTCGCGTTTCCTGGAAGCCAAGAGCCTGAAACCGCGCTACGGCCAGCGTTTGATGATCGCCGAGGTGGCCAAAGTGCTGGGCGATATCGACACCGACGAAGAAGGCCGCCGTTCGGGCGATCCCGCCGTGGTTGCCGTAGAAGCGGGCACCGGCACCGGCAAGACCGTCGCTTACGCCATCGCGGCGATTCCCACGGCCAAGGCTGCCGGCAAACGCTTGGTCATCGCCACCGCGACCGTCGCGTTGCAAGAACAGATCGTCTACAAAGACCTCCCCGACCTCATGCGCAACAGCGGCCTGAACTTCACGTTCTCGCTGGCCAAGGGGCGCGGTCGTTACATGTGCCTGTCCAAGCTGGACGTGCTGCTGCAGGAAGGGGACGCTCAGAGTGCCACCGCGCAGCTTTTCGAAGAAGAAGGCTTCAAGATCGAGGTCGATGAGGCCAGCCAGAAGCTTTTCACCACCATGATCGAAAAGCTTGCCGGCAATAAATGGGACGGCGACCGAGACAGCTGGCCCCAAGAGCTGGCTGACCAGGATTGGGCGCGCCTGACCACTGATCACAGTCAGTGCACGAACCGCCATTGTCCGAACTTTCAACAATGCGCCTTCTACAAGGCGCGCGAAGGCATGGGAAAAGTCGACGTGATCGTGACGAATCACGACATGGTGTTGGCGGACCTTGCCTTGGGCGGCGGTGCGGTATTACCCGACCCGCGCGACACGCTTTACGTGTTTGACGAAGGCCACCACCTGCCGGACAAGGCCATCGGCCACTTCGCCCATTATTCACGCCTGCGCTCCACCTCCGACTGGTTGGAAACCACCGCCAAGAATCTCACCAAACTGCTCGCCCAGCACCCGCTTCCGGGCGATCTCGGCAAGCTGATCGAGCAGGTGCCGGAGCTGGCGCGGGAGATCAAGGCCCAGCAGCAATTCATGTTCACTGCTTGCGAGCAACTGGCTGATTTCAAGGCCGGCGAAGACATGGAAGGCCGCGAGCGTCCCCGCCATCGTTTCGTCGGCGGCGTGGTGCCTGAGCACATGCGCGAGATGGGTATCGAGTTGAAGAAAGGCTTTGCGCGTCTGGACGATCTGTTCACGCGCCTGACCGAACTGCTCAAGGAGGGCATGGACGGCGAGGTCAACATCGGTATCGCCAGCCATCAGGCCGAAGAGTGGTATCCGCTGTTTGGCAGTCTGCTCGCCCGTGCCCACGGCAGTTGGGAGCTGTGGACCGCTTTCACCGCCGAAGATCCTGAAAACAGCCCGCCGATGGCGCGCTGGCTGACACTGGCGGACAGTGGTTCGCTGTTCGACATCGAGGTCAATGCCAGCCCGATCCTGGCGGCCGAGATGCTGCGTCGCAATCTGTGGAACGTGGCCTACGGCGCGCTGGTGACCTCGGCCACGCTGACTGCGCTGGGCAAATTCGACCGCTTTCGCATGCGTGCTGGTTTGCCAAAAGGTGCCGTGACGGCCGTGGTTCCCAGTCCCTTCCATCACGCCGACGCCGGTGTGCTGCGGGTACCAGACCTCAAGGCCGATCCGCGTAATGCCGCCGAGCACACTGCTGCGATCATTCGCGATTTGCCGGACCTGGTCGAAGGCTCCAAAGGCACGCTGGTGTTGTTCTCCTCGCGCAAACAAATGCAGGACGTGTTCGACGGCCTTGAACGTGACTGGCGCAAGCGCGTGTTCATTCAGGGCAACCTGTCCAAACAGGAAACTTTGAACAAGCACAAGGCCCGGGTCGATGGCGGCGATGCCAGTGTGCTGTTCGGTCTGGCGAGCTTCGCCGAGGGCGTCGATTTGCCGGGCGCTTACTGCGAACACGTGGTCATCGCCAAGATTCCGTTCGCCGTGCCGGACGATCCTGTTGAAGCCGCGCTGGCGGAATGGATCGAGGCTCGTGGTGGCAACCCCTTCATGGAAATCGCTGTGCCGGACGCCTCGTTGCGCCTGATTCAGGCCTGCGGGCGTTTGCTGCGTACCGAAGCGGATCGCGGGACTATCACGCTGCTGGACCGTCGCGTGGTCACTCAACGGTATGGCAAAGCGATCCTCAACGCCCTCCCTCCGTTCCGCCGCGAAATTTCCTGATATTGATCGGGATTAATCGCGGAGGATCGTGTCTCAAATCGATCTGCCAAGCGTCATGCACCATCACTGTGGGAGCGGACCTGTCCGAATTCGGTGTTTCAGACGACGAATGTGTTGAATGATCCGCCGCCTTCGCGGACAGGTCCGCTCCCACAATGTCTGTATCGAGCCTTGAGATCTCAACAGGAGCACCCGACTACATGATTCACCGTTCACTGTCTGCCTTGCTCGCGTTACTTTGCGCCGGACCTGCTATTGCAGCGCCCAACGGTCTGCAGACGCTGTTCAATTTCGTGCGTCCTGCCGACGTCGTGCAGGTCACGACCCAGGATGCCAGCCTGCCGCAATCCAACGCCGAGCAGACTGCCGAGGGCGAGGTGCTGCGCCGCGTGACGTTCAATCCTGTGGCCAAACCAAGCTTGCGTCTGGCGCCGCAAACCGGCGTCTGGGACTGGTCGGCCGACAGCGCCATGACGTTGCGTATTCAGAGCGCCATGGACTGGGCGCTGACGCTTTACGTACAAATCCAGAGCAGCGACGGCAAGATCCTCAACAGCCGCATTGACTTGCCCGCAGGCCCTGCGCAGACGTTGTATGTCCCGCTGCATGCGAGTTCGGCCTTGAGCCAGGGCATGCGTGCCGGCCCGCCGATGCCGTGGACCTTCGATGGCCAGCGCGTGTTGCTGGCTAGCAGCGAGGGTGAGCTGAACCTGAGTCAGGTGGCTTCGGTGACCGTTTCCATGTCCCAGCCCGATATCGCGCAGAGCGTGCTGATCGAGCGCTTCGGCGTGCAGGAAAGCGACGCGATGCAGAAGGCCGTCTACAGCAATCTGGTCGATGGCTACGGTCAGTACGCCCGTGGCAAATGGCCCGAAAAAATCACCAGCGACGATCAACTCAAAGCCTCCGCGAATAGAGAGCAGCAGCAGCTCAAGACCTGGATGGCCGAGCGTCCGGCTCACGACAAATACGGCGGTATGCTCAAAGGCCCGACGTTTGAAGCCAGGGGCTTTTTCCGGACCGAGAAGCACGATGATCGCTGGTATCTGGTGACCCCTGAAGGCCACCCGTTTTATTCGCTGGGCGTCAACGCGATCACACCTGATGACAGCCAGACGTACATCGAAGGCCGCGAGTCGATGTTTGCAAGCCTGCCGCAAGCCGACGAGCCGTTGGCGGCGTTCTACGGCAAGAGTGATGACAACCGCAACACGGGCGCCAACCGCAATCGCCAGTTCGATCAGGGTCGTTGGTTCGACTTTTACGGCGCCAATCTGCAGCGCAGTTACGGCGTGCCGACCTGCGCCGCCGATACCGCACCGCAAACCGCTGTGGAGAAGCCCGACTGCAAGCCTGCGAAGGTCGACGCCGAGCGCTGGATCGATCACACCCTCACTCGTCTGCAAGCGTGGGGTTTCAACACCATCGGTAACTGGAGCGATCCAGGCCTTGGGCTCAAGAATCGCGTGCCCTATACCTTGCCGCTTTCGATCGTCGGCGATTACGTCAGCATCAGCACGGGTCAGGACTGGTGGGGCGGTATGCCCGACCCGTTCGATCCGCGCTTTGCCATGGCCACCGAACGCGCGGTTGCTATTGCCGCACGGGATCATCGGGATGATCCGTGGCTGATCGGTTATTACGCTGACAACGAACTGGCGTGGGCCGCGCCGGGAGATGATCCGAAAGCCCGCTACGCCCTGGCCTACAGCACGCTCAAGCAGACCACTGATGTGCCAGCCAAGCGCGCATTCCTCAAGCAGCTGCGCGACAAATACCGCAATCAGGAAGGGCTGTCCAAGGCCTGGGGTATTGATTTGCCGGCGTGGGAATTGATGGAAGATCCGGGTTTCGAGCCGCCGTTGCCAAGTCCTGAGCATCCGGAAATCGAAAACGACTTCAAGTATTTCCTGCGGGTATTTGCCGAGACGTATTTCAAGACCATCGCCGACTCACTTAAATGGCATGCCCCTAATCATCTGCTGCTGGGCGGCCGTTATGGGGTTACTACGCCGGAAGCGGTCGAGGCCTGCGCTAAATTCTGTGACGTGCTGAGTTTTAACTTCTATACGCCCAAGCCGCAGGACGGTTTTGACTTCGCCAAATTGCGCGTGCTGGACAAGCCTGTGCTGGTAACCGAGTTTCACTTTGGCTCCCGTGATCGTGGACCGTTCTGGGGTGGCGCGATGGAAGTCGCCAAAGAAGAGGATCGCGGGCCGGCCTACGCTAACTTCCTGAAGAACGCCTTGGCCGAGCCCTCGATCGTCGGCGTGCATTGGTTCCAATATCTGGATCAACCGGTGTCCGGACGCAGACTCGATGGCGAGAACGGCCACCTGGGGCTGGTGGGCATCACCGACGTCCCGTATCAGGGGTTTGTCGATGCAGTGCGCAAAGCCAATAATCAGGCCGTCGATATGTTGGGTAAGGCCTCACCAAAAGCTCCCTGATGACCACATTCCCTTGTAGGAGCTGCCGAAGGCTGCGATGCAATATGCCTCACACACCGCTATCGCAGCCTTCGGCGGCTCTTCAGCCCCGACAAGGACCGGGTGGAACGCAAGAGATTTGTAAGAGCGCGCTTGCCCGCGAAAGCGCTGTGTCAGTCACCATTATTGGCACTGACAGTCCTCATTCGCGGGCAAGCGCGCTCCTGCAAAATGTGTCGGTTCCCAAACCCCGCAATCGCTGGAACAATGCACGCCATTTCAGCCAGCGATGAATCGGGAGCAGGCACGTGCAGATTCAGGGTCATTTCGAGCTTCAATTCGAGCCAGTGCGCGAAGCGTTCGCGGCGCTGTTCGACGATTCGCAGGAGCGTGGCGCGGCGCTGTGCATTCAGCTCGGCGGTCAGAGCGTTGTCGACTTGTGGGCGGGTACGGCTGACAAGGACGGCGCCGAAGCCTGGCACACCGACACCATCGCCAACCTGTTCTCCTGCACCAAGACCTTCACCGCCGTCGCCGCCTTGCAGCTGGTCGACGAAGGCAAGCTGCACCTGGACAAGCCGGTTGCCGATCTATGGCCCGAGTTCGCCGCAGCGGGCAAGGGCAACATCACTTTGCGCCAGATGCTCTGCCATCAGGCAGCTTTGCCTGCGATCAGGCATTTGCTGCCTGCCGAAGCGCTTTACGACTGGCAAGCGATGACGAGCGCACTGGCTGCCGAAGAACCGTGGTGGACGCCTGGTCAAGGCCACGGCTATGCCGCAATCACCTATGGCTGGCTGGTGGGGGAGATGATCCGCCGCGCAGACGGGCGCGGGCCGGGCGAATCCATTGCCGCGCGCATTTCCCGACCTCTCGGACTGGATTTTCATGTGGGTCTGGCCGATGAAGAATTTCATCGGGTCGCCCACATCGCTCGGGGCAAGGGCAACAGTGGCGACGAAGCCGCCCAACGCCTGGTGCAGACGACGATGCGCGAGCCGACCTCAATGACTGCCCGCGCCTTCACCAATCCGCCGTCGGTCATGACCAGCACCAACAAACCGGAGTGGCGCCGCATGCAACAACCTGCCGCCAATGGTCACGGCAATGCCCGCAGTCTGGCCGGGTTCTACAGCGCATTGCTGGACGGTAGCCTGCTGGAGGCCGACTTGCTCAATGAACTCACTCGCGAGCACAGCCTGGGGCAGGACAAGACACTGTTGACCCAGACCCGCTTCGGGCTGGGCTGCATGCTCGATCAACCCAGTGTGCTCAACGCGACCTTTGGCCTGGGCGCCAAAGCATTCGGCCATCCCGGCGCAGGCGGCTCGGTGGGCTTTGCCGACCCTGAGCGTGATGTCGCTTTCGGCTTCGTCACCAATACCCTCGGCCCTTACGTGTTGATGGACCCTCGCGCTCAAAAACTGGTGCGCGTTCTTGGTGAGTGTTTGCAATAGATATCGCTGATAAGTGCTTGTTTATAACCGACTGTCAGGTAAATGGCTGATATGGGAACCGCAGAGCGGTTTCTTTTTCCAACTCACCGTTTATGCGTGTTATATGGGCGCTGCTTCGTTCATTTTCTGATCAATTATTTTTCGGGTCATCCATGTCTACCAATAAAAGCCTCGTTCTCGCCGTTTGCCTTGCTGTCACTGGCTGCGCTCAAACGCCTCAAAACCAATCCGCAGATACCGCCCCTTGGTGGTCGTTCGGCGCTGGCAAAACCGCCGACACCGCACCCGCCAAGCCAGAAGTGAAACCCGCAGTCGCCGAAATGAAGAAGGCTGACTCCGAAGCGGGCACCCATTGGTACTGGCCATTCGGCTCCGACCACGGCACCACCGAAAGCAAGCCTGAACTGGCCGCGACTCAGCCGGCAGCCAAGGCGGCCCCCGCCGTTGCCAGCGCGAACGACGGCAACAAGTGGTGGTGGCCTTTCCCGGCCGCCGATAAAAAAGACGCTGCCCCGGCAGTGCCAAAAGTTGACCCGAAAGTCACCCAGGCCTGGCTAGACCTGAATGAACCCCGTATGCGCGAAGCCATCAAGGGCAGCAAATTCGAACTTGAGCGCCGTGAAGACGTCCTGGTGATCACCGCGCCGGTGGACAGCACCTTCAACCCTGATCGCCCTGCGATGCTGCTGCCGACCAACCTTGGGCCGATCACCAATCTGGCCAAGATGCTCGAGAGCGATCCAAAGACCGCCGTTCTGGTCTTGGGCCACTCGGACCTCGCCGGCGATGCACCGCTCAAGATCAGCCAGGAACGTGCTCAGTCGGTCGCCGCAATCTTTCGCCTTAGCGGTCTGCAACGTAACCGCCTGAACCTGCGCGGCATGGGTGATCTGCAACCACGTGCTGCCAGCGACAGCGCGCCAGGCCGTGAACTGAACCGCCGCGTTGAAATGATCATGACCCCGCAGGAAACCATGGTCGCGCTGCTGGCCAAGTACAACATGCCCGCTCCGGCGCCTGTCATGGTCGCCGTCCAGAACACCAAGCCAGTGATTGCCGCGCCGGTGGTTGCACCGACTCCAGCAACCAAAGCCGCGCCTGCCAAGAAAGCCGCTGCCCCTGCTAAGAAGACCACCACCGCCAAAGCGCCAGTGAAGAAGGCTGCCGCGAAGAAAGCCACTCCGGCTAAAGCGGCGCCAGCCAAGGCCCCAGTGAAAAAAGCGACCAATACTCAAGCCAACGCGAACTGAAGTACCATCGGCATCCCGACAACGGATGCCGATAAAGGAAGCACGTGATGACTGAGCGCCTGGCTGACATGCGCCGCAACTACGCCCGCGACGGTTTGACCGAAGCGCAGGCAACCACCGAGCCATTTGCCCTGTTTCATCAGTGGTTCGATGAAGCCGTGAAGACCGAGCAGGCGCCGATCGAACCCAACGCCATGACGTTGGCGACGGTCGACGCTGACGGTCGTCCCCACAGCCGGGTGTTATTGCTCAAAGGCCTGGACGCTCAGGGTTTCACGTTCTTCACCAACTATGACAGCGCCAAAGGCCAGCAACTGGCTGCACATCCGTTCGGCGCAATGACTTTCTTCTGGCCCACGCTTGAGCGTCAGGTTCGCATCGAAGGTCGCGTGGCCAAGGTCACGGCAGAGGAGTCCGACGCCTATTTCCAGGTTCGTCCGCTGGGCAGTCGCTTGGGCGCCTGGGCGTCGCCGCAAAGCCGGGTGATCGCCGACCGCGCGGAGCTGGAAAATTTGCTCAGCGCCACCGAGCAGCGTTTCAGCGATACCGCACCGACCTGCCCGGAGCACTGGGGCGGTTATCGTCTGGTGCCCGACCGCATCGAGTTCTGGCAAGGGCGCCCGAGCCGTCTTCACGACCGACTCAATTATCGAATGGTGCAAGACGCGTGGGTGCGCGAGCGTCTGGCCCCCTGACAGTCTGGCGGATAGCGAATTTCGTTGAATCAAATCGGTGCGCGGTCGTCCATAAAGGTAGACGCTGGCGTATCTGTATCACGCCTGAATAAAGGTAAATTATCGGTACAGGGCCGTGACATCGATTGGCGTCGCGGAGTTTAATGGCCCCCTGTTCCTCTGGAGATACTGTTATGCGCAAGTCCGTTCTGTTAGCTGCTTCGTTCACCGCCATGGCGCTGACACTGGGCGGCTGTACTTCAAGTCTGACCGGCGATTCCTACTCACGCGATGAAGCCCGGACAGTTCAAACCGTTCGTTTGGGTACCGTCGAGTCGTTGCGTCCTGTGAAGATTGAAGGCACCAAGACCCCAATCGGTGCGGGCGCCGGTGCAATCGTTGGTGGCGTAGGCGGCAGCGCAATCGGCGGCGGTCGCGGCAGTATCGTGACTGCAGTGATCGGCGCAGTCGCCGGCGGCCTGTTGGGTTCGATGACCGAAGAAGGTCTGACCCGCACCCAAGGCGTGGAAATCACCGTGCGTGAAGACGACGGCACCATGCGCGCGTACGTTCAGCAGGTTCAGGAAAACGAGATTTTCCGGGTCGGCGACCGTGTTCGCATCATGAGCGTCAATGGCACCAGCCGCGTCACGCGCTGAGTCTGACCAAGCGTTTTAACGCTGAAGTAAGAAGTTGTTACACAAAAACGCCCCGATATGTCGGGGCGTTTTTGTTTGTGCGATCTTAGATCGCGAGACTTAGCATGCTTTTCGCCAGCGCCTCGGCAATCCGAATCCCGTCCACGCCCGCCGACAGAATCCCGCCCGCATAACCTGCGCCTTCACCGGCCGGGAACAGGCCCTTGACGTTCAGGCTCTGCATATCGTCGCCGCGGGTAATGCGCAACGGGGACGAGGTGCGGGTTTCGATGCCGGTCAGCACCGCATCATGCTGGGCAAAGCCTTTGATCTGCTTATCGAACGCCGGCAGCGCTTCGCGGATCGCTTCAATGGCGTAGGCGGGCAGGGCGTCAGCCAGGTCCACCAGCTTGACGCCGGGTTTGTAGGACGGTTCGACGCTGCCCAGTTCGCTGGACACCTTGCCTGCGATGAAGTCACCCACCAACTGCGCAGGCGCTTCGTAAGTCCCGCCGCCCAGCACGTAAGCGTGGGATTCGAGGCGTTCCTGAAGCTCGATCCCGGCCAGCGGGCTGCCTGGGTAATCCTCGTCCGGCGTGATACCGACCACGATGCCGGAGTTGGCGTTGCGCTCGTTACGCGAGTACTGGCTCATGCCGTTGGTGACCACACGATTGGGCTCGGACGTCGCCGCAACCACCGTGCCGCCAGGGCACATGCAGAAACTGTAGACCGATCGGCCATTCTTGGCGTGGTGCACCAGTTTGTAATCGGCGGCGCCAAGTTTCGGGTGGCCGGCGTATTTGCCCAGCCGCGCGCGGTCGATCAAGCCCTGAGGGTGTTCGATGCGGAAACCTACCGAGAACGGCTTGGCTTCCATGTACACGCCACGGCCGTGGAGCATGCGGAAGGTGTCCCGCGCGCTGTGGCCGAGAGCGAGGATCACATGGCGCGACTCGATACGTTCGCCGCCGTCCAGTTCGACACCGTGCAACTGACCGTCTTCGATCAGCACGTCGGTCACGCGCTGCTGAAAACGCACTTCGCCGCCCAGCGTGATGATCTGCTGGCGCATGTTCTCGACCACGCCGGTCAGGCGGAAAGTGCCGATATGCGGTTTGCTGACGTAGAGAATCTCGTCCGGCGCGCCGGCTTTGACGAACTCGTGCAGGACTTTGCGGCCGTGAAATTTCGGGTCTTTGATCTGACTGTAGAGCTTGCCGTCGGAGAACGTGCCGGCGCCGCCTTCGCCAAATTGCACGTTGGACTCGGGCTTGAGCACGTTCTTGCGCCACAGCCCCCAGGTGTCTTTGGTGCGCTGACGCACTTCAGTGCCGCGTTCGAGGATGATTGGCTTGAAGCCCATTTGCGCGAGCAACAGGCCGGCAAAGATACCGCACGGGCCGAAGCCGACGACGATGGGGCGTTCAGTGAGGTTGGCGGGCGCATGGCCGACGATTTTGTAGCTGACGTCCGGTGCCGGGGTGAGATGGCGATCGTTGGACAAGCGCGCCAGCAGCGCGGCTTCGTCACGGACTTCGAAGTCGATGGTGTAGATAAATTGCAGTTCGGAGGATTTCTTGCGCGCGTCGTAGCTGCGCTTGAACAGCGTGAAGTTGATCAGTTCATCGCTGTCGATCCCCAGGCGTTGCAGGAGCGCAGGGCGCAGCGCCTCTTCCGCATGGTCCAGGGAAAGTTTGAGTTCGGTGATTCGTAACATTGAAAGGTCCAGTTCCGGGCCAGGTTCTGCCCGGCAGCGCTTCAAGAACCGGCGATTATAAGCCCAATTGAGGTTGGCAGCGGTTGTGTAGGAGCGAATTCATTCGCGAGCCGTCTGCACAGACGATAGAAATCTAGCGTCTGATTTACTCATTCGCGAATGAATTCGCTCCTACAGATTTGTGGTTATCAATCGTTCCGGCCACCGCCGTAATAAGCACACCCCTGTCGCACCTGGCCATTGACGCGCAACTGCGCGGTCAGGTGCTGCACCGAACCGTTGACGGGATCGACGCAGCGTTGCGGCGCGACCCAAAGCTCAACGTGCTGATCGTTGGCGTCAGTGACCAGATTGAAGCGCCCCTCTGGCAATTGCTCTTCCATGTAAGGCACGGCAAACGGCGGCTTGCCTTCGCGCTCAAGCACCATGCCCTTTCCGCTGGCGTTGAGGTTCCACTTCGGGCCATTTCCGCTGGCGTGGATGGTAAGGCGCTTGAAGTTGGGGTCCATGCAGGCATCGGTGGGGCGCTCGACGCGGTAAAACTGGTACAAACTCAGCTCGCCGGTGCTGCCCGCCGCCTTGCTCGCGACGAAGTTGCCACGCAAGTCGGCAAAGGCCTTGCCGTTCTTGTCCACCACCGACGCCGCTTCCTGAAGAATGCCGG
Organism: Pseudomonas rosaeacicularis; assembly: GCF_057128745.1. NCBI lineage: Bacteria > Pseudomonadati > Pseudomonadota > Gammaproteobacteria > Pseudomonadales > Pseudomonadaceae > Pseudomonas > Pseudomonas rosaeacicularis. Next base: position 98,046 of record NZ_JBSKHT010000003.1, on the reverse strand, counting down.
TGTTGCCTTTGTCCTGCACCACGTACAGGCGTTGCTCGTCGCACGGCTGAAACATCAGCTTGCCGTTCTGGCCGGTCAGTTCGCCCTGCATGCGGATCATCCCCGCCGTGGAGACCTTGGCGTCATCAGACTTGGGCGCCAGCATCTGGCATCCGGCAAACAGGGGCAGCAGGGCGAACATAACGACGGAACGAGCAGCGAACATGGGAGGGTCTCCAGACAAGTGCCGCCACGTTACTCAGCCTGTTCGCTCATCACAAGAGGCGATTATCCGACGTGATAAGTCTGTCCGGTTTGTAGCCCTTCGACACTTTTCGCATACGCCAGCGCTACATCGGCGGCAGGCACCGGTTTAAAGCCCCGAAAGTAAGGCGCGTAGCTGCCCATGGCCTCCACCAGCACATTGGGGCTGACCGAATTGACCCGCATGCCGCGCGGCATTTCAATCGCGGCAGCACGCACAAATGCATCGATGGCGCCGTTGACAAGGCTTGCCGACGCCCCGGCAGCAATGGGGTCATGGCTGAGCACGCCGGTGGTGAAGGTGAACGACGCGCCGTCGTTGGCAAATTCGCGACCGATCAGCAGCAGATTGACCTGCCCCATCAGTTTGTCCCGCAGACCGAGGGCGAAGGATTCTTCAGTCATGTCAGCCAGTGGCGCGAACGTCACGTTCCCTGCTGCGCAGATCAGCGCATCGAAAGGACCTGTCCGTTCGAACAGTTTGCGGATCGAGCCGCTGTCACTAATATCGACGTGCTCCTGGCCACTGCTGCGGCCGATTCGAACGATGTCGTGGCGTGGCGCCAACTCTTTCTCAATCGCCGAGCCAACGGTCCCGCTGGCGCCAATCAATAGAATTTTCACGGTGCAGTCCTTACCTGGATGGATATGACGCACAGTGTGAATCGCGTTTGCCCAGGGATATATGGGGTAAAGCGCAAACCCGGTTTGTGGATAAGGAAACAATGATGAGCGAAATGGATGATCTGGCCGCGTTCGCGATGCTGGTCGAGGCCAACAGTTTTACCCTCGCCGCGCAATGGCTGGACACCAGCACCAGCCAGTTGTCCAAGCGCATCAGCAAGCTTGAGAAAAGCTACGGCGTGACTTTGCTTCATCGCACGACCCGCAGCCTGACGCTGACCTCTGCCGGCGCGATTCTGCTGCCCGAAGCGCGCGCCTTGCTGATGCAGCGGGACCGGGTGCGCGATGCCATGGCCTATTTGAGCGAAAGCTTGACCGGCACGGTGCGCCTGACGGTTCCGGTTTCTTTGGGCGAAACGTTCTTTGAAGGGCTGCTGACCGAGTTCGCCGAGAGCTATCCACAGCTTCAGGTGGAGCTAGACCTCAACAACCATTTTCGGGACATGCGCCGCGACGGTTTTGACCTCGGGATTCGCTCCAGTGTCGGGGTGGATGAGCGGCTGGTGGCCAAGCCGCTGCTGGCGTTACAGGAGTTGACCTGTGCCGGCCCTGCGTATCTTGAGCAGTTCGGCACACCGCAGACGCCCGAAGATCTACGCGCCCATCGCTGTTTGCTCAATAGCCATTACAGCGGTCGGGAATCCTGGGTGTATCACCGCAACCATGAGCTACAGCGGGTGCCGGTGAGGGGCACGTTCGCCAGTAACCATTACGGACTGTTGAAGCGCGCTGCATTGGTCGGCGCGGGTGTCGCGCGACTGCCGTCTTACATGATCCACAACGAACTCAACGATGGCCGCTTGCACTGGCTGCTGCGCGATTACCAGACACCGACGTCATCGCTGTTTCTGGTGCATCCGTTCGAGGGGCAATTGCCAAGGAGAACCCAGGTAATGGCCGATTACCTGACCACCTGGTTTGAGCGCAGCAGCCAGGCGTTGGCCAATCTGTAGGCTGCGCGCTATCTGTAGGAGCCAACTTGTTGGCGAGGGAGGATGGCGCGCTGTGTCAGCAATGACGCTTCGCGAACAAGTTCGCTCCTACAGGGGAATGCAGTTTTTGTGGGAGCGGACCTGTCCGCGAAGGGGCCAGTACATTCGATAAATTTCTATCGACTGAAACGACGCATTCACGGACGAGTCCGCTCCCAAAGGTTCTTCCTCGACCGGAAGATTATCGTTTTTGATTAACCGTCCTGCTCATCACCCACCCAAGTAAGCATCGCGCACTTTTGGGTCGACCAGCAGTTCCTCGCCGGTGCCTTGCATCACCACCCGACCGTTCTCCAGCACGTACGCGCGATCAGCGATTTTCAGCGCCTGGTTGGCGTTTTGCTCCACCAGAAACACCGTCACGCCATCACGTCGCAGCTGTTCGACGATCTCGAAAATCTGCTGAATGATGATCGGCGCCAGACCCAGCGATGGCTCATCGAGCAGCAACAGCTTGGGCTTGCTCATCAGCGCGCGGCCAATCGCGAGCATTTGCTGTTCGCCACCGGACATGGTGCCGCCGCGTTGATTGAAGCGTTCTTTGAGGCGTGGAAACAGGTGCAGCACCTTGTCCATCTGCTCCTGGTAATCGTCCTTCTCGGTGAAGAAACCGCCCATGGCCAGGTTTTCTTCCACGGTCAGGCGCGCAAACACGCGACGGCCTTCCGGCACCACCGCGATGCTCTTGCGCATGATCACCGACGATTCCAGCCCCACAAGCTCTTCACCCATGTAACGGATGCTGCCGCTGTGGGCGCGGGGCGAACCGCACAGGGTCATCAGCAGCGTGGACTTGCCCGCGCCGTTGGCACCGATCAGCGTGACGATCTCGCCCTGACGCACATCGACGCTGACGCCGTGCAGTGCCTGGATCTTGCCGTAGAAGGTGGAAACGTTTTCGAATTGCAGCATTTACGCTTCCCCCAGGTAGGCTTTGATCACTTCAGGATTGTCACGAATCTGTTCGGGTGTGCCGTCAGCCAGCGGTGTGCCCTGGTTGATCACGACGATGTGATCGGAAATGCTCATCACCAGCTTCATGTCGTGCTCGATCAGCAAAACGGTTGCGTTGTGCTCGTTACGCAGCACACCGATCAACGCCTTGAGGTCTTCGGTTTCCTTGGGGTTCAGGCCCGCAGCGGGTTCGTCGAGCATGAGGATGCGCGGGCGCGTCATCATGCAGCGGGCGATTTCCAGACGGCGTTGCTGCCCATAGGCCAGCGTACCGGCAGGACGGTTGGCGAACTCTTTCAGATCCACCGCTTCGAGCCAATGCTCGGCGTACTCCATGGCCTCGCGCTCGCTTTTGCGATACGACGGGGTCTTGAACAGGCCGGACAGAAAGTTGGTGTTGAGGTGACGATGCTGAGCCACCAGCAGGTTCTCGACAGCGGTCATTTCTTTGAACAGGCGCACGTTCTGGAACGTACGCACCACGCCTTTGCGGGCGATTTCATGACCGGCCAGGCCTTGAATTGGCTCGCCGTCCAGCAGGATGGTGCCAGCCGTCGGCTTGTAGAAACCGGTCAAGCAGTTGAACACGGTGGTCTTGCCGGCGCCGTTGGGGCCGATCATCGACACCACCTGTTTCTCGTGAACGGTCAGGCCCACGCCGTTGACGGCCAGGAGGCCGCCGAAGCGCATGCTCAGACCTGAGGCTTGCAGAAGTGGACGGCTCATCAGCTCAGATCCCCTTTGAGTTTCATTACGGGACGCTGCATGGGCAGGAAGCCCTGAGGACGCCAGATCATCATCAGCACCATCAAGGCGCCGAAGCCCAACATGCGGTATTCACTGAACTCACGCATCATTTCGGGGAGCAGAATCATCACGATCGCCGCCAGAATCACGCCCAGTTGCGAGCCCATGCCGCCCAGTACCACGATCGCCAGAATGATCGCTGACTCAAGGAACGTGAACGATTCCGGCGTGATCAGGCCCTGACGTGCAGCGAAGAAGCTGCCGGCAAAACCTGCAAATGCAGCGCCCAGGGTGAAGGCCGAAAGCTTGATGATGGTCGGATTCAAACCCAGCGCGCGGCAGGCGATTTCGTCTTCGCGCAGCGCTTCCCACGCGCGGCCAATCGGCATGCGCAGCAGGCGGTTGATCACGAACAGCGCCGCCAGTGCCAGCAACAGCGCAACCAGGTAAAGGAAGATCACCTTGTTGATCGAGTTGTAGGCCAGGCCGAAATACTCGTGGAAAGTCTGCAAGCCTTCGGCGGCTTTGCGCTCGAAGCTCAGGCCGAACAGGGTTGGTTTTTCGATGTTGCTGATGCCGTTCGGGCCGCCGGTGAGGTCGGTCATGTTACGCAGCAACAGGCGAATGATTTCCCCGAAACCCAGCGTCACGATGGCCAGATAGTCGCCTCGTAGACGCAACACCGGGAAGCCCAGCAGGAAGCCGAACAGCGCCGCCATCAATCCGGAAATCGGCAGGCAGATCCAGAAACCCAGGCCGAAGTAGTGCGACAGCAGCGCGTAGCTATAGGCGCCGACGGCGTAAAAGCCGACGTAGCCCAAATCCAGCAAGCCAGCCAGACCAACCACGATGTTCAGGCCCAGGCCAAGCATGATGTAGATCAGGATCAGCGTGGCAATGTCCACCGCGCCGCGCGAACCGAAGAATGGCCAGATGAACGCGCCGACCACCAACGCCAGCAGGAACCAGCGCTGAGTCGACGGCAGGGTCAGAAAGTTGCTGGCCTTGCTCGGAACACTGGGCAGACTTGGGGATGAACGCCAGGCAGCGCTGATTTGCTCAGCGAACAGCACCCGCAGGAACATCAGCAGCGCGCAGCCGAAGATGATCGCGACGGTGGTGTGGCTGGCGCCGAGAACGGTCAGGTTGACCCCGACGATTTCCAGCTTGAGCCCCAGGATCGGGTAAGCCACGGCCAGCACCAACAAGGCGCTGAAGAAGGCCGATTTAAGATTGCGAGTCATACTTTTTCAACCTCCGGACGGCCCAGCAGGCCGGTTGGCCGGAACAACAACACCAGAACGAGCAAGCCGAACGCCACCACATCCTTGTACTGGTCGCCGAAGATGTCGGCGCCAAACGCTTCAGCCACCCCCAGCACCAGACCGCCGAGCATCGCGCCCGGGATACTGCCGATGCCGCCCAATACCGCAGCGGTGAAGGCTTTGATACCGACCAGGAAACCGGCGTTGGGGTTGATCACGCCGTATTGCATGCTCAGCAATACCGCAGCGACCGCCGCCAGTGCAGCGCCGATAACGAAGGTCAGGGCGATGATGTTGTTGGTATTGATGCCGAGCAGGTTGGCCATCTTGATGTCTTCGGCGCAGGCGCGGCAGGCGCGTCCCAGACGAGAGCGGGAGATGAACCAGGTCAGGGCGAGCATCGCGATCAGGGTCACGATGAAAATCAGGATCTGCATGTAGGAGATCACCACTTCATGGGTGCTCACACTGCCGAATACGATGTTGCCGGGGATCAGGTTGGGGATCGATTTGTCCTTGGAATCCTGCGCAAGCAGCACAGTGTTCTGCAGGAAAATCGACATGCCGATGGCGGAAATCAGCGGGATCAGACGGTTGCTGCCGCGTAACGGACGGTAGGCGACCCGCTCAATGGCGTAACCGTAGGCGCTGGTCACCACGATACTGGCGACGAAAGCTGCGGTGATCACCAGCGGCAGGCTGTTGATACCCATCATGCTCAAGCCGGCAATGGCGATGAACGCCACGTACGAGCCGATCATGTACACCTCGCCGTGAGCGAAGTTGATCATGCCAATGATGCCGTACACCATGGTGTAGCCAATGGCGATCAAGGCGTAAGTGCTGCCAATGGTCATGCCATTAACCAGCTGTTGGAAAAAGTGATAGATGTCTATCTCGGGCATTGCCGCGTGCTCCTAAAAACCTTATCGGTGTTTCACTGGTGAAGTCTTTTTCCCGCTCGCACGTCGTGATCTACGTCCGCGTTTGGCACGAGCCCAGTGATTCACTGGTGCGGTTTCAAGATGTTCAGGTGGGCGCAATCTTGTGAATTGTGACCGGGCCTTTAAAACAAAGCCCACTGCGGTTGCAGTGGGCTTCGGGTTCGACGCAGGGCGTGTGATTACTTCACAGGCGCTTCAGTCTTGGTGCCGTCTTTGTGCCAGGTGTAAACGACGAATTTGAAGTCTTTCAAGTCACCCTTGGCGTCAAACGACAGATCGCCGGTAGGGGTCTTGAAGTTACCGGCGTGGATGGCAGCAGCCACTTTGGCGGTGTCTTCGGACTTGGCGGTCTTGATGGCTTCGGCGATGACTTCAACGGCAGCGTAGGCCGGGAACACGAACGGACCGCTCGGGTCTTCTTTCTTCGCGGCGAAGGCGTCAACCAGTGCCTTGTTGGATGGATCCTGGTCGAACGATTTCGGCAGGGTCACCAGCAGGCCTTCGGATGCGTCCTGGGCGATCTGCGAGATCGAGGCGTTGCCCACGCCTTCCGGGCCCATGAAGCCGGCTTTCAGACCTTTTTCCTGTGCCTGACGCAGGATCAGACCCAGCTCAGGGTGGTAGCCGCCGTAGTAGACGAAGTCGACGTTGGCCTGTTTGAGCTTGGCGATCAGCGAGGAGAAGTCTTTGTCGCCGGCGTTGATGCCTTCGAACACAGCGACTTTCACGCCGTCTTTTTCCAGAGTCTGCTTAACGGCGGTGGCGATGCCTTCACCGTATTGCTGCTTGTCGTGGATGACCGCAACGACCTTAGGCTTGACCTGCTTGGCGATGTACTCACCAGCGGCTGGGCCTTGAGCGCTGTCCAGACCGATGGTGCGGAAGATCAGCTTGTAGCCACGAGCAGTGATTTCCGGGCTGGTTGCAGCCGGGGTCACCATGATGATGCCTTCGTCTTCGTAGATGTCGGACGCTGGCTGAGTGGAGCTGGAGCACAGATGGCCAACCACGAACTTGACGCCGTCGTTGACCACTTTGTTGGCGACCGCTACCGCTTGTTTAGGGTCGCAGGCGTCGTCATATTCCACCGCTTCGAGTTTCTTGCCATCTACGCCGCCTTTGGCGTTGATTTGCTCGATGGCCATTTTCGCGCCGCTGAACTGCATGTCGCCGTATTGGGCAACCGGCCCGGTTTTAGGGCCGGCGATGCCGATCTTGATGGTGTCGGCTGCGAATGAATGGCTGGCAACACCCGCCAGAACCAGTGCGGCGAACAGCTTGGAAATCTGAGTAATACCCTTAGTCATGATGCTCCACTCTTGCGTTGTCGTTTTTATAATCCTGACGGCCAAAAGGCGCAGGACCAGATTAACTTATCCAGACCGTACCCCCGGCAACTGTACCGGAACAGTTTAGAGCGCCGATTGATCGCTTGAAAAGCTGGCTGCGAGGGGCAAAGCGTGTCGATGTCGCTTAATTGACACAAAGATACACATTCATGCCGGTCGATCCCTGTGAACTCCCCAAATCTATCGGCGTGTGTGAAGTTCTCTGCAATCAATCACTTGAATCTGGGTTTGTCCGAAGAAAACAGGGCGCTATCATTGCCCGGATTTTCTTTTTGGTGAAACCCATGACGCAAGAACCTAGCACCCTCTATGCCAAGCTGCTTGGCGAGACCGCATCGATCACCTGGAAAGAATTGCAACCGTTCTTTGCAAAGGGTGCCCTGTTGTGGGTCGAGCCTGAGCAGGATTTGATCGCAGTGGCAGTGGCCTTTGCCGAGAACGATGAAACGGCCGTGGCCGGCTGGCTCGGTCGGGGGGACGTTGTGAAAGTGGCTGAGTCGCGGGCCTTGGACTTGCTGGAGCGCGATCCGGCGTTGTGGGCCGTCGTTGTTGCCCCTTGGGTGCTGATCCAGGAAAGGGCATCGCAGTCGTAGGTGCTTTGTTTTGGTGCGAGCAGTGATGGCAAAGTGGGTAGGTCAGTAACTGTCGGCTGTGCTCAGGTAGCGAAAAATCCCATGACAGTGCCTGCTTTTCTGTAGGAGCCAACTTGTTGGCGAGCCGGACTCTGGGGTAAATCAGATCAGACGCTTCGCGAACAAGTTCGCTCCTACAGTATCTTCATGCGCCCTTAAGTCTGCCGAATAGGTTTTGATCGGAAACGATCGGCTCGTGGGTCTTCGGGCGCTTCGACGCTTTCGAGTTGCGGCGTATGCAAACTCAGTCGGGCGGCTTCGAGCATTGCCATGGTGGGGGAGAGCCCTGCCGGTTTGCGCTGATTGATTTGCTGCACCAATGGCAGCAAAACCTCAAGCGGCGCCGGTTTGCTGAACAGATAACCCTGCACGTAATCGCAACCATGCTTGCTCAGAAACTCTAGCTGCGCAGCGGTTTCCACGCCTTCGGTCACGACTTTGAGGTGCAGCGTGTGGGCCATGACGATGATCGCTTGCACGATCTCCATGTCCTGTGGCGAAGCGGGTATGTCGAGGATGAATGAGCGGTCGATCTTCACGGTGTCCAGCGGCAGGCGTTTGAGATAGGCCAGCGACGAATAACCGGTGCCAAAGTCGTCGATGGACAACGCAACACCCATCTTGCGGATTTCCTTGAGCAACACAATCGTGTTGCTGATATTGCCCATCAGCGCGTTTTCCGTGACCTCCACCTCCAGCCGATTAGCGCAAACGCCGGCGTCCTCAAGGGCATGAGCAACTTCGTCCACCAGCGCGTCGCGCGCCAGATTGAGCGCCGAGCAGTTGACCGCGATGATCAGTTTGTCAAAGTCCGATTCACGCAACTTACCCAGATCGTGACAGGCGCGGCGCAGCACCCAATTGTCCAGTTCGGCAATCAGGCCGTTGTTCTCGGCGATGGTGATGAAACGATCCGGCGTCAGCAGCCCCTGCGTAGGGTGCTGCCAGCGCACCAGTGCTTCGAGCTTGGCGACGTGCCCGGTGCGCAAGTCGACGATGGGCTGGTAATACAGCTGCAGCTCGTTCTGCTCGCGCAGGGCGTGACGCAGTTGCTCCTCAAGTTGCAGCTCCATGCTGGCGCGGGTTTTCAGGTTGGCGCTGAAGAAGTGAACCGTATTGCGCCCATGCCCTTTGGATTGATACAGCGCCAGGTCCGCGTGCTTGAGCAGTTCATCGCAACTGTCGCCGTCGTCAGGGAACACGCTGATGCCAATACTGGTGGTCATCACCATGCGCCGACCGCTCAGGTCGATAGGCTCTTTCATTTTCTGCATGACCCGCTGGGCCAGATAACGCGATTCATCAGGGTTTTGCAGGGTGATGAGGATGCAGAATTCGTCTCCACCAAACCGCGCGACCACATCAGCCGCGCGCGTCGCGCCACGAATACGATCAGCGATGACCTTGAGCAGTTCGTCCCCGGCGTCGTGGCCCAGGCTGTCATTGATGCGTTTGAAGTGATCGATGTCCAGAAACATCACCGCCAGCTTGCCGTTGCACCGTCGCTGTTCGGTCAGCCGTTCGCCGAAAACCTGATTGAAGCCGCGACGGTTGATCAGGTTGGTCAGAGGGTCATAGTGCGCGACCTGCTGTAGAGACGCGCGCGCTTGATCGAGTTGATTGAGCAGCGCGTTGACCCGGCGCAGGTCGTGATCCTTGCCCTGCAGCTTTTTGTCGGCCAATGCGGCGCTGATGCTGCCGGTCATGATCAGCAGGACGATCAGGGCAATGGTCAGGCTCAGTTGCAGGCCATTCTGGGTCCCGGCCATTTGCAGTGTCGCGTCCGCCGGCACCACCAGATGCAACGCCCACATGCCCATGAAGTGCGTGCTGACGATACCGGCGCCCAATACCAGACTGGCGACGTACTTGAGCAAGTGGTGGGTCAGGCCGCTGCCATTGCGAAAGCGCATCGCCAGTATCAGCGCCACCAGACTGGACGCGATGGCGATCACGATCGACAAGCTGAACAACAGCGGATCGTAGTACTGAGTGGCGCTGGAGCGCATCGCCGACATGCCGACGTAATGCATGGCGGCAATCCCCAGCCCCATGCAAGTGGCCGCCAACAGGTATTGCCCCGGTCCTAACGACGCCTGGTTCAGCGCGCGCATCGCTACCAGCCCCGCGAAGAGCGCGATCATCAGCGAAGCCACGGTGATGGGCAATTCGTAGTGGATTTCCAGCGGCGTCTGAAACGACAACATGCTGATGAAGTGCATGGCCCAGATGCCCACCGCCAGGCACAACGCCCCAAGTCCGCGCCAGCGTATTTTCGCGCTGGGGTTTTCCACATGCCCCACGCGTTCGGCGATGTTCAGCGTGGCAAAACTGGCGGCGCAGGCAACCACGTAAGCGAGCAACACCAGAGAGGGGTTGTGATTGCAGTTGATCAGCAGACGGCCGTCTGCCGGGATGGCATTTAAAAATTGTATGCCCAGCCATTCCATAGCGTGTCCCTGTGCCAAATCCAAGGTTGCCACCATCCGAGTGGAGTGCTGGCAATTTGAAATGATTATAGATATCCGTTTGAGTTAGTCAGCAGGTGCAGGACGGCCGCACCAACTATTTCGAAATAACACTACTAACTAAAGGTTATAAGCCTATAGCCGGTTTTTGTTGCCGTGAGTCTGTTGCAGTGATCCGCCTCCATCCACTTTACGAATGTTTACAGACATGGCCCCCGGACGGATTTAGATTGCGGGCACAGGCAGTCCCCGAATAACAAAAATAGAGACGGATGACTCATGGGCGAAACTTCAATTGCGGCCAATAAACAAGCAGCGAATGCATGGCGCGTTCTGTTTCTGCTGTTTCTCGCCAACCTGTTCAACTTCTTCGACCGCACCATCCCGGCGATCATCATCGAGCCGATCCGGATGGAGTGGCACCTGAGCGATTTCCAGCTAGGGATCATCGGCACCGCGTTCACCCTGGTGTACGCCATTGCCGGCTTGCCGCTCGGGCGCATGGCCGATAACGGCTCGCGGCGCAAATTGATGGGCTGGGGCCTGGCGGTCTGGAGCGCGCTGACGGCGGTCAACGGGCTGGCGGGCAGTTTCTGGACATTCCTGCTAGTGCGCATGGGCGTCGGCATCGGCGAGGCGAGCTACGCGCCTGCGGCCAATTCGCTGATTGGTGATCTGTTCCCGGCCCACAAGCGTTCGCGGGCGATGGGCATTTTCATGCTCGGCCTGCCACTGGGTCTGCTGCTGGCGTTCTTCACCATCGGCGCGATGGTCAAGGCGTTCGACAGCTGGCGCGCGCCGTTCTTTATCGCGGCGGTGCCGGGGCTGATTCTGGCGGTGTTCATGTTCTTCATTCGCGAGCCGCAACGAGGGGCGGCCGAGAGCGTGAAAATGTCCCAGGAGAAAATCAAAAAGCCGATTCGCAGCGTGCTGGCGATCCCCACGTTTCGCTGGCTGGTGCTCGCCGGGCTGGCCTTCAACTTCGCGACCTATGCCTGCAACTCGTTCATGGTGCCGATGCTGCAGCGCTATTTTTTGCTGCCGTTACAGGAAGCGGCCATGGCCACCGGGCTGATCGTGGGCGTGACCGGTCTTGTGGGTCTGACTGCAGGCGGTTGGGTCGCGGACAAGCTGCATCAGCGTACGCGCAACGGACGGCTGCTGTTTGCCGCGTTCAGCATGCTGGTCGCAACGCTCGCAACCGGCTACGGGCTGCACGCCGGGCGAATTGAGATTGGCATGTTTGTCGCGGTGTTCAGCGTTGGTTGGCTGTTTTCCTACAACTTCTATACCTGCGTTTACACAGCGATTCAGGACGTGGTCCAGCCAAGATTGCGCGCGACGGCCATGGCGTTGTTTTTTGCCGGTTTGTATTTGTTGGGCGGGGGGTTGGGGCCGGTCGTAGTCGGTTTGCTGTCGGACCATTTTGCTCACTCAGCGATGTACGCGGCGCAGGCCGAGCAGATGACCGAAGCGTTCAAAGCCGTGGGGTTGCACGACGCGATGTATCTGATTCCGGTGGCGCTGTGTTTTGCGCTGGTCTTTCTTCTTCAGGGGGCGCGGTGTTTCAGCCGGGATGCCGAACGGATGCGGGAGGGGATGGCGGCGGACGCGCCGGTGGCGGAGGGGGCCAGGCCGTCGGTGGCTTGAAAGATTGAAAGGATGTCGCGGTTACCTGTAGGAGTGAGCTTGCTCGCGATCGCGTCTCGTCCGCTCACAAATGCGAGTCAGGGAAATCGCAATCGCGAGCAAGCTCACTCCTACAAGGTTTCGCGTTCATCAGCCAAACCGGGGACAGATTTATTTACGGTGAAGCGTTGTAAATAAAATCAGTCCCCTGGGCCTCTAGTCCCCTCGGCTCTTAACCGGCCACCAACACTCGGATTGCTTCCAGGCGCAGCGCGGCTTTGTCCAGCATCGCCAGTCCTTGTTCGCGACGCTCGCGCAGAGCCACCAGCTCGCTGTCGCGCACAGTCGGGTTGACCGCTTGCAGCGCGGTCAGGCGCGCGAGTTCTTCGTCGGTATCTGCTGCCAGTCGACGCTGCGCTTCAGCCACACGCTCGATGTGCTTGGGCGAGATCTTTGCTTCACCGGCATTGATCCGTGGGGTGAGTTCGTCACGCTGGGCCTGGATGAACTTGTTGGCACTGGCGCGGGGAACGCTTTCCAGTTGCTCGTTGAGCTTGGTGAAGGAGACACCACCCGACAGGTCGTTGCCATTGGCGTCCAGCAGGCAGCGCAAGGCGGCAGGCGGCAGATAGCGGCCCAGCTGCAACGAGCGCGGCGCGACCACTTCACTGACGTACAACAATTCCAGCAATACAGTGCCGGGCTTGAGTGCCTTGTTCTTGATCAGCGCCACGGCGGTGTTGCCCATGGAACCGGCCAGTACCAGATCCATGCCGCCCTGAACCATCGGGTGCTCCCAGGTCAGAAATTGCATGTCCTCACGGGACAGCGCCTGGTTGCGGTCGTAGGTGATGGTGACGCCTTCGTCGTCGCCAAGCGGGAAGCTGGCGTCGAGCATCTTCTCGCTCGGTTTGAGGATCAGCGCGTTTTCCGAGTGGTCTTCGCTGTCGATGCCAAACGCGTCGAACAGCGTTTCCATGTAGATCGGCAGGGTGAACTGATCGTCCTGCTCAAGAATCGCTTCGACCAGCGCATCGCCTTCGCCCGCGCCGCCGGAGTTGAGCTCCAGTAGACGGTCGCGACCGGTGTGCAGTTCCGATTCCAGACGCACACGCTCATCGCGCGCCTCGTCCACCAGGGCTTGCCATTCGTCGTCATCGCCACCTTCAAGCAGCGGCAGAAGACGCGGGCCGAACTGGTGTTGCAGGGCGTTGCCGGTGGGGCAGGTATTGAGGAAGGCGTTCAGCGCTTCGTGATACCACTGGAACAGGCGCTCTTGCGGGCTGGTTTCCAGATACGGCACATGCAGCTCGATGATGTGTTTCTGGCCGATCCGGTCCAGACGCCCGATACGCTGCTCCAGCAGGTCCGGGTGCGCCGGCAGATCGAACAGCACCAGGTGGTGCGAGAACTGGAAGTTGCGACCTTCGCTGCCGATCTCCGAACAGATCAGCACTTGCGCGCCGAACTCTTCATCAGCGAAGTAAGCGGCAGCGCGGTCACGTTCGAGGATGTTCATGCCCTCGTGGAAAACGGTGGCCGGAATGCCGGAACGTACGCGCAGCGCGTCTTCCAGGTCCATCGCGGTTTCGGCGTGGGCGCAGATCACCAGCACTTTGACGCGCTTGAGCATCTTCAGGGTGTCGATCAGCCAATCGACGCGCGGGTCGAAGCGCCACCAGCGTTCGTCTTCCGGGGTCTCCATCTGCGCCTGAAAGCTGACCTCAGGGTACAGATCGGCGTGTTCACCAATCGGCAGCTCCAGGTATTCAGCCGGGCAAGGCAGCGGATACGGATGCAGTTTGCGCTCCGGGAACCCCTGCACAGCGGCTCGGGTATTACGAAACAGCACGCGGCCGGTGCCATGGCGGTCAAGCAGTTCGCGGATCAGCCGGGCGCTGGCTTCGGTGTCGCCATCGGCCACGGCGCCCAACAGTGCTTCGCCTTCGGCACCGAGGAAGCCGCGAATCGTTTCGTGCGCCTTGGGCGACAAGCGCCCCTGATCCAGCAGCTCCTGTACGGCTTCGGCCACCGGGCGATAGTTTTCGCTCTCGGCGCGGAAGGCATGCAGGTCATGGAAACGGTTTGGATCAAGCAGACGCAGGCGCGCGAAGTGACTGTCCTGGCCCAGTTGTTCCGGGGTTGCAGTCAGCAGCAGGACGCCGGGGATGACCTCGGCCAGTTGCTCGACCAGGGAATATTGCGGGCTGGCCTTTTCTTCATGCCAGACCAGGTGGTGAGCCTCGTCGACCACCAGCATGTCCCAGCCGGCGGCGAACAGCGCGTCCTGAGCTTTTTCGTCTTCGACCAGCCATTCCAGCGACACCAGCGCCAGTTGCGTGTCTTCGAACGGGTTGCTGGCATCGCTTTCGATGAAGCGTTCGGCGTCGAACAGCGCGACCTGCAGATTGAAGCGGCGACGCATTTCGACCAGCCACTGATGCTGGAGGTTTTCCGGCACCAGGATCAGCACGCGATTGGCGCGGCCCGAAAGCAGTTGGCGGTGGATGATCAGACCGGCTTCGATGGTCTTGCCCAGGCCCACTTCGTCCGCCAGCAGTACGCGGGGAGCGACGCGGTCGGCGACTTCCCGGGCGATGTGCAACTGGTGGGCAATGGGCTGGGCACGAACACCGCCCAGGCCCCACAACGAGGATTGCAGTTGGCGGCTGGTGTGTTCGAGGGTGTGATAACGCAGGGAAAACCATGGCAGCGGGTCGATCTGACCTGCGAACAGGCGATCGCTGGCCAGGCGGAACTGAATGAAGTTCGACAGTTGGGTTTCAGGCAGGGTAACGGGTTGGTTCTGCGCGTTGAGCCCGTGGTAGACCAGCAGGCCGTCGACATCATCGACTTCGCGCACGGTCATTTTCCAGTTCTCGAAGTGGGTGATCACGTCCCCCGGTGAGAACCGCACGCGTGTGAGCGGCGCATTGCGCAGCGCGTATTGACGCGTGTCGCCAGTGGCCGGATAGAGCACGGTCAACAAGCGGCCGTCCTGTGCCAGAACGGTGCCTAAACCCAGCTCGGCTTCGCTGTCGCTAATCCAGCGTTGCCCCGGTTGATACTGCTGCGCCATGCTGCCTGACTCCCGCCGTGAAAAAGCCGACTATGTTAACGGAACAAGGCCCTCAGGCCAAAGATACATTGCAAAAACGCCTGTATTTGTGGGTCGTGGTGCCTGTTTCAGCACTTGCTGAGAAAAACATAGTCCAAACTTTTCGATCAAACGGCTCAAGTCGACGAAAAGGCAGCCGACAGGGTTGTATCAGGAGACCATTACCATGCTGCCACCGTTGATCCCATTGAGCGCGGCCCCCGTGACATCGCAGCTGGACCCGGTCAAATCCACCCCGGATATACCGCCGGTGGCCGCCGTGCAGGCCAGCTTCAGCGAAACTGTCATCGACATGGCCGAGCGCGATCCGGCTCAGGGCGAACTATTGCTGCGCGAAGAACAGCGCAGGCAGCAACGCCGTCGCAATGACCGACGCACCGCCGATCGCCACCCCGAATTGCAGGAAGAACCGCTCGCCGTGCCCGGAGAGTCGTTGAACGCAGACAACACGGTGCCGGTCATCCCAATCATCGACGATGAACCGCGCAAGGGCTTGTGGCTGGATTTGAAGGTTTGACGGCATACCTGCGCTAGTCATGGGCGGCGCGATTGCGCATTATTGGCCGCATTACGATTGCGAGAGCCTTCCCGCCATGAGCGATAACGAAAAGCTGGTAGATCTGGGCGCCGAACGTGCCAAGCGTGTGCACGACCTGAACGACAAACGACTCAACGAAGTCCGCTCCGCTTTCGAGCAGGCGCTGCCGCTGGGCAAGGGCAAGAAAAAGCCCAAGGGCAAGCCAAAGAAGCGTTGAGCCTTGCGCTACGCATCCGGTAGGAGCGAATTTATTCGCGAGACGGCCCATCTGATGTAACTGTATCCACCGCCTCGCCAACAAGTTGGTTCCTACAGAGTCGGTGTTTCAGCCGAGCGTAATCTTCGGCAAATCCGTCAGCGTTACGGTCTGCAGCTTGCGCGGCGCGAGGATCTCGGCCTCGCCATCCACCACCAATTCATCGTTCTGGTTGAACACGCGGGTCGCGATGCGCACGCGGAATTTCGGCAGTTTCTCGAGAATCTCCAAACGCACGGTCAATGTGTCGCCAATCTTCACCGGCTTCTGAAAGGTCATCTGCTGGCCCAGGTAAATCGTCCCCGGCCCAGGCAGTTCGCACGCCACCGCAGCGCTGATCAGCGCGCCACTGAACATGCCGTGGGCGATACGCTCCTTGAACATGCTTTTGCCCGCGAATTCAGCGTCCAGGTGAACTGGATTGCGGTCGCCGGACATCTCGGCGAATAGCTGGATATGACGCTCTTCGACGGTCTTGCTGTAGCTGGCGGTCTGGCCAACTTCAAGGGCCTCGTAAGGGGTGTTAGTGACTTCGGTCATGGGGTGATCCTGAGACATGAATATTGAAAGCGGAGAAAATCGACATCCGTGACGATCATTGTGCCTGACGCGCCCGCGGCTCGGTCAGCGCCTGTTTGAGCCAGGCGAGTAAATCACGGGTGACTTCATCGCGGTTGGTTTCGTTGAAGATTTCATGCCGCGCCCCGGGGTAAAGATTCAGCGTTACTGACTGCTGCCCTGTGCCTTTGAACGCGTCAGTCAGATCCCTCAGACGCTTGCCTTCGCTCACCGGATCACATTCGCCGCCCATAATCAGCAGGGGCAGGCTGTGATCGATCTTTTCCAGCTCTGACGGTGTGCTGATCTGCTCCAGCCCGCCCAGCAGGTCGATCCAGAATTGATTGGTGCAGCGAAACCCGCACATCGGGTCGTTGATATATATATCAACCTCGGCAGCGTCGCGGCTGAGCCAGTCGAACGGCGTGCGGGCCGGTTTGAATGCCTTGTTGAACGCGCCGAACGACAGCCACTCGATCAACGCGCTGCGGCCTGTCGCACCCTGTCGCCAGCGTTCAAAGCGAGCGATGAGAGCCGCGCTGCGGTACAACGAGACCGGTTGAAAATTCGAGCCGCTGAGCACCGCTCCCTGCAAGGTGCTGCTGTCCTGCAAAAGATAAGATTGGGCGACGTAGCTGCCCATGCTGTGCCCGAGCAGGAAAATCGGCAGCCCTGGATGTTGCAACTTAATCGCTTTGCTCAGGCTGGCGAGATCACCCACCACCTTGTTCCACCCATCGTCATTGGCGTAATGGCCAAGCACGCCGTGCGCCGCCGTTCGGCCATGGCCGCGCTGGTCGTGGGCGTACAGCGCAAAACCTGCGGCGCTCAGTGCTGCGCCCAGACGCGCATAGCGCCCGCTGTGTTCGGCCATGCCGTGAGCCAGCATGACCACTGCTTTGGGGCCCGATACAGGAATCCAGGCGTTGACGTATAAACGGCTATTGTCGGCGGCGTCGAGCCAAAAGCCTTCGTGTTTCATGGCGATTCCCTGCCTTGTAAGAATTTGTCTTGAAAAGCCACGTGTCGGCGTTTCGGTAGAAGTGTATAGCCCATGGCAAGGTGAGCTTCTGATCACTGGCAAGATTCACAATAATGATGACACCTGCCGGGCTATTTGCCTGACAGACGTTAGCTGCTAACGTCCGGCAAGCACTCTCAGGTAAGAGGATAAAAACAATATGCAACCTGACTTCTGGAACGATAAACGCCCCGCGGGCGTGCTGCCTGAGGTGGATTTAACAGCCTATAAATCGGTGGTGGAGGTCTTCGAGCGTAGTTGCAAGAAATACGCAGATCGGCCCGCATTCAGCAATATGGGCGTCACCATCACTTACGCCCAGCTGGATCGCTACTCCGCCGCCTTTGCGGCGTATCTGCAACAACAAACCGATCTCAAACCCGGCGACCGCATCGCCGTGCAAATGCCCAACCTGATTCAGTACCCTATTGCCGTCTTTGGTGCGATTCGCGCCGGCCTGATCGTGGTCAACACCAACCCGCTGTACACCACCCGCGAGATGCGCCATCAGTTCAAGGATTCCGGCGCTCGCGCCCTGGTTTACCTCAACCTGTTCGGCAAGAACGTGCAGGAAGTGCTGCCCGACACCGACCTTCAATACCTGATCGAAGTGAAGATGGGCGACATGCAATCGGCGGCCAAAGGCTGGCTGGTCAACACCGTCGTCGACAAGATCAAAAAGATGGTCCCCGCGTACCACTTACCCCAGGCCGTGGCCTTCAAAAGCGTATTGAAGCTGGGGCGCGGCGACCACTTGCAGCGTGTGCAACTGGATCTGGAAGACATCGCCGTCCTGCAATACACCGGCGGCACCACCGGCTCGCCCAAGGGCGCGATGCTGACCCACGGCAATCTGGTGGCGAACATGCAGCAGGTCTATGCCTGCATGTTGCAGCATGGCCCCGATGGCCAGCCGATTTTCCGGCAGGGCAGTGAGATCATGGTCGCGCCGCTGCCGCTGTATCACATCTACGCGTTTACCGTGAACTGCATGTGCATGATGGTCAGCGGCAATCACAACCTGCTGATCACCAACCCGCGGGACATCGGCGGCTTCATTAAAGAGCTCAAGAACTGGCGTTTCTCGGCCATGATCGGGCTCAACACCTTGTTCGTCGCCCTCATGGAGCACCCGGATTTCAAAACCCTGGATTTCTCGACGCTGCGTTTGACCAACTCAGGCGGCACGGCCTTGGTGAAATCCACTGCTGAGCGTTGGCAGCAATTGACCGGTTGCCCGATCGTCGAAGGCTACGGCCTGACCGAGACCTCGCCGGTGGCCACGGCCAATCCTTATGGCGACAAGTCGCGGCTGGGCACCGTCGGCATGCCGGTGCCGGGCACGATCGCCAAAATCGTTGACGACGAAGGCGTTGAATTGCCGGTCGGCGAGCGCGGCGAATTGTGCCTCAAAGGTCCGCAGATCATGCTCGGCTATTGGCACCGCCCGGATGCTACTGCCGAGGTGCTGGACGCTGATGGCTGGCTCAAGACCGGCGACATTGGGGTGATCGACCCGGACGGGTTCATCCGCATCGTTGATCGCAAGAAAGACCTGATCATCGTTTCGGGTTTTAACGTCTATCCCAACGAGATCGAAGACGTGGTCATGCGTCATCCGAAAGTCGCCAACTGCGCGGTGATCGGCATTGCTGACGAGCGCTCCGGGGAGGCGGTTAAGCTGTTCGTGGTGCCTCGAGATTCAAGCCTGACGTGCGAGGAATTGAAGGCCTACTGCAAGGAGAACTTCACCGGCTACAAGATCCCCAAGCAGATCGTGCTGCGTGAGTCATTGCCGATGACGCCGGTGGGGAAAATCCTGCGTCGCGAGTTGCGCGATATGGCTTAGGCGGCATAAAGAAGAAAGACGGCGTGTGATAACACGCCGTTTTTGTTTGTGCCGATGAAGGACGGATTCTGTAGGAGCGAATTTATTCGCGAAGCAATCGTTCAGACAGCAGGGATATGTCTGCGGCGCTAAACTTTCGCGAACAAGTTCGCTCCTACAGAAAGATTCCTTGAGCCATTGGAGCGGCAGAATTTTCGACATTTAGGTTCATTGCTCTAAACGTGACCGCGCCCAATTCAAGAGTCACGCTTGTGACCGTAGAGCCCACCTTTGGCTCTAGGCGCCCTTTGGCAAAGCTGCTACTCTCGGCCCGCTTTTGGACCCGTAATCGGGCCGAAACGCGCGAGCTACACCCTTCCAAACACAACAAAATCGCCGCATTCAAGCGGTGTGTAGAAATCGCTGCAGCTGAGGAGTCGTCTTCCGTGATCGAAAATTTCTGGAAGGATAAATATCCGTCTGGTATCGCCGCTGATATCAATCCTGACGAGTATCCAAACGTTCAGGCCGTATTGAAGCAGTCTTGCGAGCGTTTCGGCAACAAACCGGCTTTCAGCAACCTGGGCAAGACGCTGACCTACGGTGAGATGTATGCGCTGTCCGGCGCCTTCGCCGCCTATTTGCAGCAGCACACTGACCTGCAACCCGGCGACCGCATCGCGGTGCAATTGCCTAACGTGTTGCAGTACCCGATCGCCGTCTTCGGCGCCATCCGCGCCGGGCTGATCGTGGTCAACACCAACCCGCTGTACACCGCGCGGGAAATGGAACATCAATTCAACGACTCCGGCGCCAAGGCGCTTGTCTGCCTGGCCAACATGGCGCACTTGGCAGAAAAGGTCGTCCCTAAAACCGGCGTCAAACACGTCATCGTCACCGAAGTCGCCGACTTGCTGCCGCCGCTCAAGCGCCTGCTGGTCAATAGCGTCATCAAGTACGTGAAGAAAATGGTCCCGCCGTACCATTTGCCCAAGGCGATCAAATTCAACGACGTGCTGGCCAAAGGTCAAGGCCAGCCGGTGAGAGATGCCTCGCCTGACAGCGGCGAGGTCGCGGTGCTGCAATACACCGGCGGCACCACCGGCATTGCCAAAGGCGCGATGCTGACTCACCGCAACCTCATCGCCAACATGCTGCAGTGCAAGGCGCTGATGGCGTCGAATCTCAACGAAGGCAGTGAAATACTCATCACGCCGCTGCCGCTTTACCACATCTACGCCTTCACCTTTCACTGCATGGCGATGATGCTGATCGGCAATCACAATATCCTGATCAGCAACCCGCGCGACTTGTCGGCGATGGTCAAAGAGCTGTCGAAATGGAAGTTCTCGGGCTTCGTGGGCCTTAACACGCTGTTCGTGGCGCTGTGCAACAACCAGGATTTCCGTCAGCTGGATTTCTCCTCCCTCAAAGTCACGCTCTCTGGCGGCATGGCGCTGCAACAGGCGGCGGCTGAGCGCTGGAAGGAAGTGACCGGCTGTGAGATCTGCGAAGGCTACGGCATGACCGAAACCAGCCCTGTGGCGACGGTTAACCCGATCCAGAAGATCCAGATGGGCACCATCGGCATCCCGGTGCCATCGACGTTGTGCAAAACCATCAACGATGCCGGCGAAGAACTGCCCCTGGGCGAAGTCGGTGAGTTGTGCGTGAAAGGCCCGCAGGTAATGAAGGGCTATTGGCAGCGTCAGGACGCCACCGATGAAATGCTCGACGCCGAAGGCTGGCTGAAGACCGGTGATATCGCTGTGATTCAACCCGACGGCTACATGCGCATCGTCGATCGCAAGAAAGACATGATTCTGGTGTCGGGCTTCAACGTGTACCCCAATGAACTGGAAGACGTATTGGCCGGCTTGCCGGGCGTATTGCAGTGCGCGGCGATTGGCGTGCCGGACGAAAAGTCGGGCGAGGCGATCAAGATCTTCATCGTCACCAAGCCAGGCGCCACATTGACCAAAGAACAGGTCATGGAACACATGCGCGCCAACGTCACGGCCTACAAAGTGCCGCGCAGCGTCGAGTTTCGCGATGCCCTGCCGACCACCAACGTCGGCAAAATCCTGCGCCGCGAACTGCGCGACGGCGAAATCAAAAAGCTGGCGCTGAAGAAACAGGCTTGATCTCGGGCATCTTTGTGTCCTTCACGACTCTGTAGGAGCGAATTTATTCGCGAAACGGTAGGCCAGGCGATAAATCATCGTTTGGATTACGCACGTCTCGCGAATGAATTCGCTCCTACAGCATGACCGCGTCTAAATCTGCGACAATCCGCGCCCTGCATTTCAAATGAAGACCCTGCGCCGCTGATGACCGACGAATCGCCCTCCATCGACCAACTGCTCAAGAACCTCGACCACGCGATGATCAGTGATCGTCATCGTCTGCGGCGGCAGTTGCATGAGCTGCGCAAGAAGCCCGACGAGGCGAAGCTGGCGCAATGGGCCGAGCGTGTTCAGGCCTCCAGCGCTCAGGTGCTGGCGCGCAAAAACAGCGTGCCGACGGTCCGCTACGACGACAACCTGCCGATTGCCGCCAAACGCGAAGAGATCAAAGAAGCGCTGCTCAAGCACCAGGTGCTGATCATCGCCGGTGAAACCGGGTCCGGCAAAACCACCCAGCTGCCGAAAATCTGCCTTGAAATCGGTCGCGGCCAGCACGGTCTGATCGGCCACACGCAACCGCGCCGAATCGCTGCGCGCAGCGTCGCGAGCCGGGTCGCCGAAGAAATCGGCACGCCCCTCGGGGCGTTGGTCGGCTATCAAGTGCGCTTCGAGGACCAGAGCGACAGCAACACCCTGATCAAACTCATGACCGACGGCATCCTGCTGGCCGAAACCCAGCACGACCGTTTTCTCGAGCGCTACGACACGATCATTGTCGACGAAGCCCACGAACGCAGCCTGAACATCGATTTTTTGCTGGGTTACCTTAAAACCCTGCTGCCCCGTCGCCCGGACCTGAAGGTCATCATCACCTCGGCCACCATCGACCTTGAGCGCTTCTCCGAGCATTTCGACAAGGCCCCGATCATCGAAGTCTCGGGCCGCACCTTCCCGGTCGAGACTATCTATCGTCCGCTGACCTCGCAGCAGGACGAGGACGGCAACAGCGTCGAAGAAGACCTGACCGTTGACCAGGCGATTCTGGCGACGCTGGACGAACTGGCTGACATGGAACGCGCCGAACGCAAATCCCCGGGTGACGTGCTGGTGTTCCTGCCCGGCGAACGCGAGATTCGCGACGCCGCCGAAATGCTGCGCAAGGCGCAACTCAAACACACCGAAATCCTGCCGCTCTACGCGCGTCTGTCGCCTGCCGAGCAGCAGCGGATTTTCCAGTCGCATCCGGGGCGTCGCGTGGTGCTGGCGACCAACGTGGCCGAGACTTCGCTGACCGTGCCGGGCATTCGTTACGTGATCGACACCGGCACCGCGCGCATCAGTCGTTACAGCTATCGCGCCAAAGTCCAGCGCCTGCCCATCGAGGCGATTTCCCAGGCCAGCGCCAACCAGCGCAAAGGCCGTTGCGGCCGGGTCGAGCCGGGTCTGTGCGTGCGTCTTTACAGCGAAGAAGACTTCAACGGGCGTCCGGGATTCACCGATCCGGAAATCCTGCGCACCAACCTTGCCGCCGTGATCCTGCAGATGCTGCATCTGCGCTTGGGCGAGATCACCGATTTCCCATTCATCGAGCCACCGGACGGCAAGGCGATCAGCGACGGTTTCAACCTGTTGCAGGAGCTGTCGGCGGTCAATCGCGAGAACCAGCTCACGCCGCTGGGGCGCCAGTTGGCACGGCTGCCGGTGGACCCGCGAATGGGCCGCATGTTGCTGGAGGCGGCGAAGCAGGGCAGCTTGCAGGAAGTGCTGATCGTCGCCAGTGCCATGTCGATTCAGGACCCGCGCGAGCGTCCGCCCGAGCGCCAACAGGCGGCCGATCAGGCCCACGCGCAATGGAAGGATCAGGATTCGGATTTTGCCGGGCTGGTCAATCTGTGGCGTGGCTTCGAGGAGCAGCGACAGGCGCTGACCGCGAGCCCCTTGCGCAACTGGTGCCGCCGCAACTTCCTCAATTACCTGCGGCTGCGCGAGTGGCGCGATTCCCATCGCCAGCTGAGCCTGATCTGTCGAGACCTGCAACTGACGGTCAATAAAGAGCCGGCCGACTTTCCGAAATTTCACAAAGCGGTACTGTCCGGGCTGCTCAGCCAGATCGGGCAGAAGGCCGAAGAAGGCGATTACCTCGGCGCGCGTCAACGGCGCTTCTGGGTGCATCCGTCGTCGGGGCTGGGTCGCAAGCGTCCGCAATGGCTGATGGCAGCCGAGCTGGTTGAGACCACCAAGCTCTACGCGCGCATGGTGGCGAAGATCGAGCCGGACTGGATCGAGCCGCTCGCCGGGCACCTGATCAAGAAGAACCATTTCGAGCCCCATTGGGAGAAGAAGCGCGGGCAAGTCGTGGCGTTCGAGCAGATCACCCTGTTCGGGCTGATTGTGGTGGGTCGGCGTCCGGTGCATTTCGGGCCGATCGATCCGGTGGTGTCCCGCGAGTTTTTCATCCGCGAAGGGCTGGTGCGTGGCGAGATCCTGTCCCGTGCCAAATGCCTGACCGCCAACGCCAAACTGCTGGAAGAACTCGATGAGCTGGAGGCCAAGGCCCGCCGTCGCGACATTCTGGCAGACGAAGAAACACTGTTCCGTTTCTACGACGAGCGCCTGCCTGCGGAGATCCACCAGACCGCGACGTTCGACAGTTGGTACAAGACCGAAAGCCATAAAAACCCGCACTTGCTGATCATGCGTGAGGAAGACGTGCTGGCCCGTGAAGCCAGCGAAGTCACCGCCAATCAATACCCGGACACTTTGCGACTGGGCGATTTGACCCTGTCGTTGACCTATCACTTTGAACCCAACCATGCGCGCGACGGCGTGACGGTGCGCGTGCCGGCGCCGCTGCTGCTGTCTCTGCCTCCCGAGCGTCTTGAGTGGCTGGTGCCGGGGCTGCTGGAAACCAAATGCATTGCCTTGGTCCGTGAGCTGCCCAAAGCCCTGCGCAAGAATTTCGTGCCGGTGCCGGATTTCGTCAAAGCCGCTTTGCAGCGCATGACGTTCGGTGAGGGGTCGTTGACTCAGGCCTTGGGCCGCGAACTGCTGCGCATGACGGGGGCTCGCGTCTCCGATGAAGCGTGGGATGAGGCGACCCGGCAGCTTGAAAGTCATCTGAAAATGAACCTGGAAATCGTCGACGGCGACGGAAAATTCCTCGGCGAAGGTCGTGAACTGGATGAGTTGACCGCGCGCTTTGCCCAGGCCAGTCAAGCCGCGTTGGCCGTGCCGCAGACCGCGAAAAGTCAGCAGCCGGTTGAGCCAAAAGGCTTCTCGGCGGTGGCGCAGCAGACTCAGCAAAATATCGCCGGGCTGTCGATGACCGTGTATCCGGCGTTGGTGGAAGAGGGCGGCGCGGTCAAGGAAGGGCGTTTCTCCACGGCCACCGAAGCTGAATATCAACACCGCCGCGCCTTGCAGCGCTTGTTGCTGCAACAACTGGCGGAACCGGCGAAATTCCTGCGCAGCAAACTCCCGGGCCAGACTGAGCTTGGGTTGTTGTATCGCGAGCTGGGCCGGGTGGAT
Organism: Pseudomonas rosaeacicularis; assembly: GCF_057128745.1. Lineage (NCBI taxonomy): Bacteria > Pseudomonadati > Pseudomonadota > Gammaproteobacteria > Pseudomonadales > Pseudomonadaceae > Pseudomonas > Pseudomonas rosaeacicularis. The sequence continues at coordinate 73,166 of NZ_JBSKHT010000003.1, read as the reverse complement.
GCGCTGATCGAAGACATCCTTTTGGCGAGCCTGGACAGCTGCATTCTCGAAGGCGAAAGCAGCTTGCCGCGCGACGGTGCGGGCTTGTTGTCGTTGGCTGAGCGCAAGCGTGGCGGGTTGACCGAGCACGCGGAGCGACTGGCGAAGCTGACACTGGAAATCCTCAAGCTATGGCACGGCTTGCAGAAGCGCTTCAAGGGCAAGATCGATCTGGCTCAGGCCGTTGCGCTCAACGACATCAAGTCGCAACTGAGCAAACTGGTGTATCCGGGTTTCGTGCGCGAGACCCCGGCGCAGTGGCTCAAAGAGCTGCCGCGTTACCTGAAAGCGATTGAACTGCGTCTGGAAAAACTGCCGTCGCAAGTGCAGAAGGATCGGGTCTGGAGCATCGAGTTGGCCAACCTGTGGGCGCAATACCAGGCCCGCGCCGACAAACACGCCCAGGAAGGCAAGCGCGACGATGAACTGGTGGTCTACCGTTGGTGGATGGAGGAATACCGCGTCTCGCTGTTCGGTCAACAACTGGGCACCAAAGTGCCGATTTCGGATAAGCGCTTGAGTAAGCAATGGGCGGCGGTTGAGGGTTGATTCGTATTTGTAGGCCTCCGGCCAGAAGCCGGAGCTTGCACGCCTACTAACGCCAAACTCCAGCCGATATGGCAAACTTCGCGACTTAAATCATCAAAGCGTCACGAACACTGTCCCCGCTTCATGGGGAACAATTATTGCTGCATTGGCACTGCCGTCCCAAAAGCCCGCAGCGCCAATGCCTGAGCAGGTCTGTTGCCTGCTGCCATCAAACAAGAGAGGAACGACCGTGTATAACGTCGTGATCAGTGGCACAGGGCTCTACACCCCGGCCAGCAGCATTTCCAATGAAGAACTGGTGCAATCTTTCAACACTTATGTCGCCCAGTTCAATGCCGAAAACGCATCAGCCATCGAGCGCGGTGAGCTCCAGCCGCTGACCGAATCCAACGCGGCGTTCATCGAAAAAGCCTCCGGCATCAAAGCCCGCTTCGTGATGGACAAGGACGGCATCCTCGACCCGCAACGCATGAAGCCTCGCTTGCCGGAGCGCTCCAATGACGAATGGTCGATCCTCTGTCAGATGGGTGTCGCGGCGGCCGAACAGGCGCTGCAACGGGCAGGCAAGACTGCCGCCGATATCGACGGCGTGATCGTCGCCTGCTCCAACCTGCAACGTGCCTATCCCGCCATTTCAATCGAAGTGCAGGCCGCGCTGGGCATTCAGGGTTTTGGTTTCGACATGAACGTGGCCTGTTCGTCGGCCACGTTCGGCATTCAGACGGCCTGCAACAGCGTGCAACTGGGCCAGGCCCGAGCGTTGCTGGTGATCAGCCCCGAAATTTGCACCGCGCACCTTAACTTCCGCGACCGCGACAGCCACTTCATCTTCGGCGACGCCGCCACTGCTGTAGTGGTTGAGCGCGCGGATCTGGCCACTTCGCCGTATCAGTTCGATATCGTTAGCACCAAGCTGCTGACCACTTTTTCCAACAACATCCGCAACAACTTCGGCTTCCTCAACCGCACCGCGGAAGAGGGCGAGGGCCAGCCAGACAAACTGTTCGTGCAGGAAGGCCGCAAAGTCTTTCGTGATGTCTGCCCGATGGTGGCAGAACTGGTCGGTACCCACTTGCACGAGAACAGCCTGAACGTCAGTGATGTGCAGCGATTCTGGCTGCATCAGGCCAACCTCAGCATGAACCACCTGATCGTCAAGAAGCTGCTGGGCCGCGAAGCGACAGTTGAAGAAGCGCCGGTGATTCTCGACACCTACGCCAATACCAGCTCGGCGGGTTCGGTGATCGCGCTGCATAAATACCAGGACGACCTGCCAAGCGGCGCGCTGGGCGTGTTGAGTTCTTTCGGGGCGGGGTATTCGATTGGCAGCGTGATTCTGCGCAAGAAGTAAGGGACGCAGCCCTCTGTAGGAGCGAATTTATTCGCGAGAAAACGTGTCCGGCGATGTATCAGTCATGCAGCCGAAGCCTCGCGAATAAATTCGCTCCTACAGACGGGGAAGAAATAAAAACAGCCCGGCGCTGACCTGTCGAACGGATGATGGGGATCCGACAGGTCAACGGCGGGCTGCAAGGGTGTGACGGCCTAAAGCGGCGGGAGCAACTCCGCTTCAGGCTTCTAACTTGTCGCTTTCAACTTCAAGCGTGCAGCTGCTGTTTTAGAACTTGGCAAGCACGTCCAGTTGCAGCGTGTTCGCATCGGCGTCGCGCTGGCTGGACACTGCGTAGTCTGCCTTGGTCAGGAAGTAAGTAGCGCCGACCGAGAAGTTCTTGTCGATGTCGTAGGAAACGCCCAGCTTGTGACCGCGCGAGCCGGTAGTGCCGTTGGCGAAGTCCGAGTCGGTGAAGGCGCCAACCACTGCGTTACGCTGAGTATCGCGATAGTTGTAGTCCAGACCGAAACCAAACACCTTGGTTTTTACGCCGGTCAACCAGCCAGTGTCTTCGTCGCTGTCTGTCGCGTTGTTGACCACATACTGGCCATATACCGACAGCGGAACGGCCAGGCCGTTGATGTCCACTTGACCAAAGCCTTCGATCAGACGGAAGCGGTCGGTGTTGTTGCCGTTGACCGACAACGCAGCAGCGTCCTTGTCATTCTGGTACTGGTAGATACTGCCGCCCACGGTCACTTTCAGCGCGTCGATCGGCGCAAACTTGGCACCCAATTGAGCGGCGTTCAGGCGCAGGTCGTTTTTGAACTGCGTACCGTCGCCGTCGATGTTGTCCTTGAGGGTGTAGTTACCGGCGCTACCGAACAGCTCGAAACCTTTGGTGATCGGCAGGCTATAGGTGGCAGCCAGACCTTCCGGGTTGATGTCGCTATCCCAGATGATGTCGCCCATGCTGACCCACGGCTGACTCATCTTGCCGCCAATGATGTGCAGGTTCTTGATAGCGTCAGGGTGGTAGTCGATGTAACCCTGATCCAGCCACAGGTCTTTCTTGACGAAGTAGCCATCCAGATCCTGGTTGGTGGAGCGTGCGTCGTTGCTGCCGCCGGTAGCGATACGAATACCGGTGGTGACTTGCGGGTTGATCTCGGTGTATGCGCCCAGACGAGCACGGATACGCTGGCGATCTTTGTCCTGGCTGTTGTTCTGGCCATCGATCTTGATGGTTTCCTGACGGACACGAACGTCACCCTTGAACTGAGTCTTGGCAGCCCAGGCCACTTTCTGTGCGAAAGCGTTCATTTCATCGGTCTTGCTTTGCGATGCTGCGATCTGCGTGGCCTGTTGCTGTTGAGCGACCTGTTGAGCTTGCTGATCCTTGGCCAGCTCGGTTTGCAGTTCAGCGTACTGAGTTGGGGAAATCGATCCGTTTGCCTTGAGCATGTCGAGCAATTTGGCGTCGACTGCGGCACTGGCCGGAACGCTCATGGCCAGGAACAAACCCCCGCACAGGGCCGCCGCAGTTTTGGTGTAAGCAAGACGCATATCAATCTCCGTTACTGAGTGGGGCGGACACACACCGCCCTGGAAAAACCGTCCGGGAGTCAACGGGGAAAGCCCGCGTTTAGAACCGGACGCTCTAAAAACTGGCGCCAGTATCGTTATCGATTGTTACAAGTTGGTGGCAAAGTGATGCCATCTCGATGACATGTGAAAAATTCGTTGAACCCGCCATCTAGAGCGCTTTCCTGGGAAATTTCATGTGCAATCCCAAGCAATGAGTGATACTCCCGAGGCGATCGAGATTAAGTGGGGGATGCAATGTCGCTACATCGATTGGAGCGCCTGTCGGCCTTGGCGCCGGCAGAGTGGGATGGCTTGGTGCCTGGGGATTCGCCTTTTCTACGCCACGCGTTTCTGAGCGCGATGGAGGACAGCGGCAGCCTCGGCCCGCGCTCCGGCTGGCGCGCCGAACACCTGCTGCACTACGAAGGCGATCAGCTGATGGCTGCGTTGCCGGCGTATCGCAAGTGGCATTCCTACGGCGAGTACGTGTTCGATCACGGCTGGGCCGATGCCTGCCGCCGTGCGGGGATCGCTTATTATCCAAAGCTGTTGGTGGGGGTGCCGTTCAGCCCTGTCAGTGGGCCTCGGTTGCTGGCGCGACGCCCGGAAGACGGCAGGGAGCTACTGGCCGCGCTGCCGGGGTATGTCGAGATTGAGGAGCTGTCCAGCGTCCACGTCAACTTCACTGACCCCACCGCCGACACCCTGCTGGCCGAGCAACCTGGCTGGTTGCCACGCATCGGTTGTCAGTACCACTGGCAGAATCGCGGCTATCGGGATTTTCAGGATTTCCTCGATGCCTTGAGTTCACGCAAGCGCAAGCAGATGCGCAAAGAGCGCGAGCAAGTGGCGGGGCAGGGCATTGAGTTTGAATGGCTTGAAGGGCACGAACTGACGCAGGCGCAGTGGGATTTCGTTTACGCCTGTTATTCCAATACCTACGAGATTCGTGGGCAAGCGCCGTATCTGACGCGGGATTTTTTCAGCCTGGTGGCGGAGCGCATGCCCGAGTCCATTCGCGTGGTGCTCGCCAAACAGGGCTCACGTCCAGTGGCGATGGCGTTCAGCCTGATCGGCGGCGACAGTTTTTACGGGCGCTATTGGGGATGCCTGGCGGAGTTCGACCGGCTGCATTTCGAGACCTGTTTCTATCAGGGCATGGAATACGCGATCGACAAGGGCATCAAGCGTTTTGATGCCGGTGCCCAAGGCGAGCACAAGCTGATTCGTGGCTTTGAACCAGTGATCACCCATTCCTGGCATTACCTGACGCACCCTGGATTACGCGAGGCGGTGGCGGATTTTCTCGAGCAGGAAAGGGCGGGGATATTGGCTTATGCCGAAGACGCAAAAAGCGCGCTGCCCTACCGGCAAACATAATTCTTACGGTCAGACGAGATCCACTGTGGGAGCGGACCTGTCCGCGAAGGCTGAGGTGAAGTCACTGCAACTGTGTCGACTGCACCGGCCTATTCGCGGACAGGTCCGCTCCCACTGGGTCTTGGGTTTGGCGCACATAATCGCAAGCGCCAAGGATCACTGGGGGCTCAATCCACCCCGACAAACCCGCCGGTCTGATGTGCCCATAGCCGCGCATACAAACCCTTATGCGCGAGCAGCTCTGCATGGGTGCCGGTCTCGGCGATCTGGCCGTTTTCCAGCACCACCAGTCGATCCATGCGGGCGATGGTCGAGAGCCGGTGAGCGATGGCGATCACGGTTTTGCCCTGCATCAGGGTTTCCAGGCTTTCCTGAATCGCGGCCTCTACTTCCGAGTCCAGCGCCGAGGTCGCCTCGTCCATGATCAAAATCGGCGCGTCCTTGAGCAGTACTCGAGTGATCGCGATCCGCTGACGCTGGCCACCCGACAACTTCACCCCGCGCTCGCCCACATGCGCATCCAGCCCTGTACGGCCTTCGGAGTCGGTCAGCAGCGGAATGAACTGATCAGCCCGTGCCTTGCGCATGGCTTCCCAAAGGTCCTCATCCGTCGCATCCGGTTTGCCGTACAGCAAGTTATCGCGGATCGAGCGGTGCAGCAGCGATGTGTCTTGGGTGATCATGCCGATGTGGGCGCGCAGGCTTTCCTGAGCAACGTAGGAAATATCTTGGCCATCGATAAGAATCTGTCCCCCTTGCACGTCATACAGACGCAGCAGCAGGTTCACCAAGGTCGATTTCCCTGCGCCCGACGGCCCGATCAAACCGATTTTCTCGCCCGGCTTGATGTTCAGGTTCAGGCCTTGAATCACGCCGTTGCCTTTGCCGTAATGGAAGTCCAGGTTCTCGAACTTGACGCCGCCGCGGTCCACTTCCAGCTTGGGTGCGTCTTTACGGTCAGTGACGCCGACCGGCTGAGAAATGCTCTCTAGTCCGTCCTGCACCATGCCGATGTTTTCGAAAATGCCGTTGACCACCCACATGATCCAGCCCGACATGTTGACGATGCGGATCGCAAGACCTGTGGCCAGGGCAATCGCGCCCACCGAAATCAGCGACTGGGTCCACAGCCAGAGCGCGAGGCCCGTGGTGGTGACGATCAAGATACCGTTGAGCGTGGTGATCACGGTGTCCATCGAGGTGATGACCCGGCCCGCCAGTTGCGTCTTTTCGGTCTGCTCGGTGATCGCCTCACGGGCGTATAGCTGTTCGGAATTGGTGTGGGCGAACAGCTTGAGCGTGGCGATGTTGGTGTAGCCATCGACGATGCGGCCCATGAGCTTGGAGCGGGCATCGGACGACACCACCGAGCGCTCTTTCACGCGCGGTACGAAGTAAAAAAGCGCGACGATATAGGCAGCGATCCAGCTCAGCAGCGGAATCATCAGGCGCCAGTCTGCCTCGGCGAACAGCACCAGCGAACTGATGGCGTAGATCAACACGTGCCACAGCGCATCTACCGCCTGCACCGCTGAATCGCGCAACGAGTTGCCAGTCTGCATGATGCGTTGGGCGATGCGCCCGGCAAAGTCGTTCTGGAAGAAGTTGAGGCTCTGCTTGAGCACGTAACTGTGGTTCTGCCAGCGAATCATGCTGGTCATGCCGGGGCTGATGGTCTGGTGCACCAGCAGGTCATGCAGGGCGACGAAAATCGGGCGCAAGACCAGCGCGACGACCACCATCCAGATCAGTTCGGTGGCATGTATTTTGAAGAAGTCCGGGTTTGGCGTGCCTTGGGCCAGATCGATGATGCGGCTCAGATAACTGAACAACGACACTTCGATCAGCGCGCCGATCAGCCCGACCACCAACAACGCCGCGAAACTCGGCCAGACCTGACGCAGGTAGTACACGTAGAACGACAGGACTTTGGTGGGCGGGGCGGCAGTGGGGGCTTCGCGGAAAATATCGATCAGTTGTTCGAAACGGCGATAGAACATTGGCTATGACACCCACGGGCTAAGCGGGCACTCCTTGCTGAGGGGCAGACCCCTGATCGGATCGCACGAAACCGCTATTGGCTCAGGCCGGTTTCGTGCGGATATGCGTCAAGCCAGTTGCTCAGTTAACGCGCTTTGCAGATTTGATCAGGATTGGATCGATGGGCACATTCTGCATGCCGCTTTTGGTGGCGGTTTGTGAGTGAACAATGTTGTCCACCACGTCCATGCCTTTTACCACTTTGCCGAATACCGCATAACCGAAGTCACGCACGCCGTGGTCGAGCATCGCGTTGTCGTTGGTGTTGATGAAGAACTGGCTGGTGGCCGAATTCACGTCCGAAGTGCGCGCCATCGAAAGCGTGCCGCGTACATTGTGCAGGCCATTTTCAGCTTCGTTCTTGATCGGGTCTTTGGTGTTCTTCTGGACCATTTGCGGAGTGAAACCGCCGCCCTGAACCATGAAGCCCGGGATCACACGATGAAAGATCGTGTTGTCGTAGAACTTGCTGTCCACGTAAGTGAGGAAGTTCTTGGTGCTGATCGGCGCCTTGTCCTGTTCCAGTTCAATCTCGATCTGGCCGAAGCTCGTGTCCAGAATGACGTGAGGCGCCGGTGCGGCCATCAGGTTGGAGGCAAAAAGCACGGCGGCGGCAGAGAGAGCGATTTTTTTCAGCATGAGGCAGTAGTCCTGAAAAGTGATTTTCGACGGCAAAAACAGGACACAAGGGAAGCACGTTTGGGGCGATTTGGACAGTACGTCATGCCTGGGCGGGTTCAACCTTCATGCGCTGCCAGGAAGGCCATCAGTACCCGGTTGAACTCGTCGGGCTGATCCAGGGGCGTGGCATGTCGGGAGTCGGCGATGATTTGCAGGCGTGCGTCGGGGATCAGTTTCACGTACTCGGCTTTCAGTTCTACCGGGGTGTAGTCCTTGTCAGCGGTCACGATCAGTGCCGGGCAACGTATTCGCGATAGCCGCTCGCGCACCCCCCACCCCACAATCGCGTCGAAACTGGCGAGGTAGGCGCGTTTGTCGTTCTGCGCCCAGCGCGTCGCTATCTTGAGTCGCAGATCGGACTGTTCGGGCTTGGGGAACAGGTTTTTGCCCAGCCCCTTGCCGATGGTTTCCATGCTCACGAGGCGAGCGAGCGTCCAGCGTTTGGCGTATTGCCAAAAGTCCTTGGCTGATTTGATCTTCACTTCTGGCGCGCTGTTGACGATGGTCAGGCTTTTAAGCAGGTCGGGACGATCGACCGCCAGTTGAAAGCCGATCATGCCGCCCATGGACAGGCCGACGTAATGCACGGGGCCGAGGTTCAGGTGCTCCAGCAGCGCTTCGATGTCAGCGCTGAAGGCGGGGATGCTGTAACGCTCGCGGGGTTTATCGGACCTGCCGTGGCCGCGCACGTCGACGGCGATCACTCGATATCTTCCTGACAGAGTCGGAATTTGATATTCCCAATCCTGGCAGCTCGACCCCAGGCCATGCACCAGTAACATCGGCGCGCCATGGCCGTATTCTTCATAGTGCAATGAGCAGCCGTCGTGGTCGAAAAATGCCATGTTTTACGTCCTTGTTTGCGTCGGAGTCTGTAGGAGCGAACTTGTTCGCGAGGCGGCGTGCCTGATGCGCCGCGGCGCCCATCTCGCCAACAAGTTGGCTCCTACAGACGACCTAATTCAAACCAACTGCGGCGCCACAAACGGAACATCCAGCGGCGCGGTGTCGAAATTCTGTATCAGTTCAATGAGGATCTGCGTCGCGGGCCCCAGCGGTTTGTCTTTGCTGGAGTAAAGATAGAACAGCGGATGGCGACTGCCACCTTTGTCTAGCGGCAGAATCTTCAGCACACCTTCCTTGAGTTCGCGCTCGATCAAGTGCCTTGGCAACCACGCAAAACCCAGCCCGTTGCTGACGAACGTCGTGGCGGTCGCCAGGCTGCCCACGGTCCAGCGCTGTTCGGCGCCGAGCCAGCCGACATCGCGTGGCTGACTGCGGCCCGAATCGCGGATCACCACTTGCAGCTGGCTTTCCAGGTCCTGAAAATTCAACTCGCGGTGCATCTGATGCAGCGCGTGTTCCGGGTGAGCCACGGCGACAAACTCGACGGCACTCATTTCGGTGCCCAGATACCCCGGAATGCTGAAACTGCTGATGGCCAGATCGGCCACCCCCTCCAGTAGCACCTCTTCCACGCCCGATAGCACCTCTTCTCGCAGCCGCACGCGGCAACCGCGGCTTTGCGGCATGAAGGCGGTCAACGCACGCACCAGTCGAGCGTTGGGATAAGCGGCATCGACCACCAGCCGTACTTCGGCTTCCCAGCCTTGCTCCATGTGATGTGCCAGGTCTTCAAGTTGGCTGGCCTGTTTGACCAGTTGACGAGAGCGGCGCAGTAACACACCACCCGCCTCGGTGAGTACAGCCTTGCGCCCATCGATGCGCAGCAGGGGCACGCCCAATTGATCCTGCATCCGGGCAACGGTGTAACTCACTGAAGACTGCGAACGGTGCAGCGCTTCGGCAGCCTGAGCAAATCCACCATGATCGACCACGGCCTGCAATGTTCGCCATTGATCAAGGGTCACGCGGGGCGCTTTCATCTTTCGCTCCTGTTGTCCTAAGCTGGCATCCCTGACTGGAGACTGCCGCATGAAAAAAATCTGTTGTGTGCTGCTGGCGATGCTGCCCTTGAGCGCGTTTGCGTACCCCATTGATGTGGACAAGGATCTCAATGGCGTGCAGATCGACTACAACACTCACGACACCACGTACGACATCGGCAACATCACGCTGAACAACTACGGCTCTGTCCCGGCCAAATGCAGCGTGATCTTTCGCAACGGCCCCGAGGCGCCGCGCACGCGCCGGGTGCAGGTTGCGGCCAAAAGCAGCGTGGACGTCACGGCCAAGTTCAACCGCGAAATCATCAAGCTGTACATCAAGCTCAAGTGCGAGCCGCTGTGACCTTTACTCACTTTCAGGGAGCGTACTGCGCCCTTGTAGATAAAACAATTTCTTAGATGGTTCATAGCCGGTTTTCAGGCTTTTTGATCGATATCGTCATGCTGGGTCTTCGGCCTCTTCTGGAAGGTTGCCGTTGCGATCACTGTTCGGTCATGCGGATGATTTAATCGCGGGTTAATCGGCCCGGTGCATCCTGACCACGTTCATCGACTCTCCCTTTGGCATCTGAAAGCTCCTGGATGCGTTGCCCGATAGACCCGCTTGCGTGAGGTCATCGGGCTTTTTTATGCCTATGACGTTTCCCCAAGCCCCCCCTGTAGGAGCGAATTCATTCGCGAGCAAGCCGTTTGCGACGAGGATCTCACGAGCGAATTCGCTCCTACAGAACCGCTTTTCAAACCCAGTGATCGCAAGACACGCAGACTAGAGGCGCTCGTGCCTGATATCAGTGGCATCGATAATGACGATTCATCAGAGTGGTTTCTCAATAGTAGGCCCAGCCCATAAAGTTGCTCCAACGAAACGAATTAACCCTAACTTCTCGGAGCAACTGATTATGAAAACTTCCATCGCCATCGGCTTCGCACTTTCTGTTCTGGCATCTTCGGCCGTATTCGCCAGCCCTGAAAAAACTTACACCCGCGCCATCGTCGACGCTTCAAGCGCCACTGTTATTGATACCAAAGTTGCTGCAAAAGATAGCGTCAAGCCTTTCGACAGCAAATCTTCCAGCACAGTGATCGTGGCTGAAAACCGCAAAGAGTTCGGTTCGAGCTATCAGCGCTACTGAGTTGCCCACCCATTTTAAAACTGCTTACTACTTATGCTAACTGGAGAATCATCATGAAACTTTCAATCGTTGCAGGCCTTGCTTTGACCGTTCTGGCTACCACTTCTGTGTTCGCCAGCCCACAGACCACCACTGCTGCCGGCCAACCGGTTGTGCTGGAAAGCACTTACGTTCACGCCGTTGCTGCCGCTAACAGCACCGATGACATCAACGCCGACAATCAGAATGGCGCTCAACCTTTCGCCAGCAAATCGTCGAGCACTGTGATCGTTGCTGACAACCGCAAAGAGTTTGGTTCGACTTATCAGCGCTACTGAGTAATGCTTTGCGCTACAGCAGTTCAAAAGCCCGACGGACGTCGGGCTTTTTGTTGTGTGAAATAAAGTTATTCAGCGTCGGGTCTGCGACATAAGTTGCTGACTTTCAAACTGCCGTGATTCGCGCCAACCCCGCCCGCAAATCCGTACCGCTCGGTTGCTGATAAAGACTCAAGCCAAACTCCGGCAGCACGGCCAACAAGTAATCGAAAATATCGCCCTGTACCCGCTCGTAATCCCCCCACGCAGTTGTGCGGGTGAAGCAATAGATTTCCAGCGGCACGCCTTGAGCCGTGGTTTCCATTTGCCTAACCATGCAGGTCATGTCGGGGTGAATGTCGGGATGGGACTTGAGGTACGCCAGCGCATAGGCACGAAAAGTCCCCAGATTGGTCATGCGACGACGATTGGCCGAGACCTGCGCAACATCGCCCTGGGCGTCATTCCAGGCGCGAAGTTCGGCTTTCTTGCGGCCGATGTAATCTGTCAGCAGATGCACCTTGGTCAGGGTTTGTTCCTCTTCGTCGGTCACGAAGCGCACTCCGCTTGCGTCAATGAACAGGCTGCGTTTGATGCGTCGGCCACCCGCCTGCTGCATGCCGCGCCAGTTTTTGAACGACTCGGACATCAATCGCCAGGTAGGAATCGAGACGATGGTTTTATCGAAGTTCTGGATTTTGACCGTGTGCAGCGTGATGTCGACGACATCGCCATCGGCGCCCACCTGTGGCATCTCGATCCAGTCACCCACCCGCAGCATGTCGTTGCTGGTCAGTTGTACGCTGGCGACGAATGAAAGCAGTGTGTCTTTATAAACCAGCAGAATCACCGCCGACATTGCGCCCAGCCCGGAAAGCAGCAACAGCGGCGAGCGATCGATGAGGGTCGCGACGATGATGATCGAGGCGAAAATGTACAAAATCATCTTTGCCAGTTGCACATAGCCTTTGATCGAGCGTGTGCGGGCGTGATCGGTACGAGCGTAGATGTCCAGCAGCGCGTTGAGGAGCGCGCCCACTGTCAGCATCAGGAACAGAATCGTAAAGGCCAGCGCGATATTGCCCAGCACCTGGCTGGTGGTTGCGCTGAGGTTCGGTACCAGTATCAGACCGAACTGGATGATCAGCGAGGGGACAGTTTGCGCGAGGCGATGAAAGACCTTGTTATGCAGAAAGTCATTGAGCCAGAACAGCGCGGGTTGCCTGCCGAGCACCTTCACGGCGTACAAGATAATGAAACGTGCCAACCGGCCCAGGACCAGCGCTGCGATCAGGAGCACGGCCAGGCCGATACCGGTGCGCAGCAGTGGTTGTTGTTCAAGCATCCCCCAGAATTCCTGAACCCGAAGCCAAAGCGATTGAGTGTCCATGTGGTCCAGATCTCCTGTCCGAAAAAAAGGGGCGCGATTAGAGCATTGTTGCGAGTGCGAAGGCTGTAAATGGAAAATCCGGTAACAAAATGGGGCGTTTGAGGTAAAGAAACTCGGCCTTGCCCTCCGAAACCGGTACCCTATGCGACTGTTTTTTTGTATTTCGCCGAGGTAACACCCGTGTTCTCCCAATTCGCCCTGCACGAACGCCTGCTAAAAGCCGTGGCCGAACTCAATTTCGTCGAGCCTACGCCTGTGCAAACAGCGGCTATTCCGCTGGCGCTCGAAGGGCATGATTTGCGAGTCACGGCGCAAACCGGCAGCGGCAAGACTGCAGCGTTTGTATTGCCAATGCTCAATCGCCTGATGGGGCCGGCCAAAGTCCGCGTCGATATTCGTGCAGTGATCCTGCTGCCGACCCGCGAGCTAGCGCAGCAGACGCTCAAGGAAGTCGAGCGTTTTTCTCAATTCACCTTCATCAAGGCTGGCCTGATCACCGGCGGCGAGGACTTCAAGGTCCAGGCCGCGATGCTGCGCAAGGTGCCGGACATCCTGATCGGTACCCCAGGTCGTTTGCTCGAGCAATTGAACGCCGGCAACCTGGACCTCAAGCACGTGGAGCTGCTGGTGCTCGACGAAGCCGACCGTATGCTCGACATGGGTTTTGCCGAAGACGTCGAGCGTCTGGCGGGCGAATGCGCCAACCGTGAGCAAACCATGCTGTTCTCGGCCACCACCGGTGGTTCGGGTTTGCGCGAGATGATCGGTAAAGTGCTCAAGGATCCACAGCATTTGCAGGTCAACAGCGTCAGCGAGCTGGCGGCCGGTACGCGTCAACAGATCATCACCGCGGACCACAACGTTCACAAAGAACAAATCCTCAATTGGCTGCTGGCCAACGAGAAGTACCAAAAAGCGATCATCTTCACCAACACCCGCGCCATGGCGGATCGTCTTTATGGCCGTCTGGTCGCGCTGGAGTACAAGGCGTTTGTCCTGCACGGTGACAAGGATCAGAAAGATCGCAAGCTGGCGATCGATCGTCTGAAGCAGGGCGGGGTGAAGATTCTGGTTGCTACCGACGTCGCAGCCCGTGGTCTGGACGTTGATGGCCTGGACATGGTCATCAACTTCGACATGCCACGCAGCGGTGATGACTACGTTCACCGCATTGGCCGCACCGGTCGTGCAGGCGGCGAAGGTTTGGCCATCTCCTTAATCTGCCACGGCGACTGGAACCTGATGTCCAGCGTCGAGCGCTACTTGAAGCAAAGCTTCGAGCGTCGAGTGATTAAGGAAGTTAAAGGCACCTACGGCGGGCCAAAGAAGGTCAAGGCGTCGGGCAAGGCTGTTGGCGTGAAGAAGAAGAAAACCGACGGCAAGGGCGACAAGAAGAAAGTAGCTGCCAAAGGCCCGACCAAGCGTAAGTCGCAGAACCGCCCCAAGCCTGATTCGCTGGTGAGCAGCGATGGCATGGCGCCGTTGAAAAAGCGCAAGACCGAAGCGCCTGCTGCCGAATAACCGCCCAGTTCTGTAGGAGCGAATTCATTCGCGAGAAGCTGGTTCGTCCGATGCTCATTGCTCGCCTGAAACCGCCTCGCGAATAAATTCGCTCCTACAGGGTTTGATTGTTCAACCCTCTGCCTTCTTCGCCGCTTCATCCATCTCTTTCAATCGCTGATCAATCAACTGGCACTTGTCCGGCAAGTCCTTGCTGGCGGTCTCCAGTTGCATATCTTTGATTTCTTGATTCAGCTCTTTGGCTTTAGCAGGGTTCTGCTGGGTCAGCTTCTGGACTTCTTGCGCCAGTTGTTCGCGTTTGGCCTGGGCTTCTTCAGGCGTGCACGCCCAGACTGGCATTGCGGTCAACAGCGTCAATGCTGCGGTCACGCTAATCAGGGTTTTCATGACGGCCTCTGTTTTCTTGCGGGCTTATAAAATGGAGCCGGTGGCCGACGCGAAGTTCACGGCGACCGCCCGGCCAATGTGCTGAACGGCCAGCGCGCTGCTGGGTCACACCTCTAGAGCAATGCAAACATGGTGACCGGATGTCACGGGTCTTTAATCCCTGCTGGAGGTTGAAAAATGTCTAACAAATACAACTGGGATCTGATCGAGCGGCTGCTGCATGAAGTACAAAACAGCGCCGATGACAGCTTCAAACCACGCAAATACGCCGAAGAGTACGCTGCTGCCAAGGCTGCGGACGGCGAGGATGTCGGTAATCTCGACACCCTGAAAATGGAAGCGGCGAATTATGAAGCGCTGCTGTTCAGGAATGGCTTCATTGAAACGCGCCCGGAAGGAGAGGGCGGCAATGGCGAGAACTTCGTCCTGACTCCTCGGGGCGCGAGCTTGCTGGCCATGATCGACAGCAGCATCCCCGGCGAAAACCACCCGCGCCATGTGCTGGACGATCAGGACGACGCCTTGGAGCCAGAAACCTTCGATGAAGTGGCGTCCAAAGCACAAATTGCCGGTGGCTCGATTTAAGCTTTAAACAGAGCGCGGTCCCTGTAGGAGCGAACTTGTTCGCGAGCGATTTTGACTTTGAAAACCCAGCTCGCGAACAAGTTCGCTCCTACAGATTCGGGCTCGCTTTTACAGATTAGGGCGCCGCTTTGGCCGCCTTCAAACAGCTCAAGTCCGTGAAGTCCTGCCGGGTATCGGCGATCTTCTGCAACAGCCTTTGCTGCTGCTCTGGTGTGCTTTCAGCGACCAGATCAACCAGCAACGAGATAGCCGCCTGCTCGGTGCGGTCGTACGCTTTGCGGTATTCAGGCGTCCAAAACGTCTCGCGGTCCTGCAGCAGTTTGGCAATCTTCCCGTCGAAGTCGCTGGCCTGGCGCTGTTTGACAGTGTTGATAAATTGCGTCTGCCAGTGCGTACGGTTGTCGATCCACAGGCGATTCTGCTCACCCAGTGAAGCTGACCACTGGTTCACGCGCGCTTGTTGCGCCGGATTCAGCTTGCCGATCCATGGACTCAAACGCTTTTCCATCCGTTGCGTGCGGTCTTTGATTTGGTCATCCAGCGGCTGATTGACGAATTCATCTTCGTGCTTGCGCAGATCTTTGGCGAACGCATCCTGCATTTCCGCGACCTGCTTATCGTCCAGCTGCTTGAGTAGCTCGACGGCCGATGGCGTGATTTCACGGGAAAGGGTGGCAACGGCCTGCTTGGCCTCTGCGGTGCGGGCGGCCAGCTCGGTTTCGTTTACTTGATGGCTTTCGACCATGCGCTGCAAACGATCAAGCCAGGCAACATATTCGGGGATTTGCGTGGTGCAGTGCCAGCTGAGGTGCTCTTTCAAGCGCTCGTTCAGCCAGTCTTTCTGCGTGGTGTTCATGTCCAGATAGTCGCTGAGCGACCACGGAATAATCACGTCGAGATGACGGTACGCCAGGCCAACACGGCTGCATCCGGTCACAAGCATCAGGGCAAACAGCAGCGAAATACAGGCTTTGACCGTGTGGCGCATGGCGGATCCTTGCTCGTTTGACTTCTGGTATAGAGCAGAGGATGCCACACCGGTTCAGCGCGTTTTGATTTGACCGTCAGAAAAACGAACGAACGACCTTTAACGTAACGGTGCTTTCGCAATAAGCGTTGTGCCCGCTGTAGGCACTGCAGTCAGCCCCGGTCAGGCTTGAGCCGCTATACATCAAATTCATGTCCATGCCCATCAAGGGGCGCGAAACGTTGAACGACCAATCGTTGTAAGCGTTGACCAGACCGCCACCGTCGATGGCGGCGGGCGTGTCGAGCTGGTGATTGCCGTATTGCATGCGCAGGTCCAGGCCCAATGGCACGATGCCGCCCAGGTCCAGGAACAAGGTGCTGTCCTGACGTCCGGCGTCGTTGCTGAAAGCAGTGCCGATGCGGCTGTCGAAGACACGGAAGCCTGCGTACAGCTCATGGCTGTCGAGCTGGTCGGTATTGGGGTAGCTGTAACGAATTACGCCCAGTTCATAACCGAGCGTTTTGTCGAAGGGCTTTTTGAACCCTGCGTAGGAATCGACTTCGAGGACGCTATCCGGCGCAATGCCGGCATTGGGCGACCACTGGCCAAAGTAGAACCCGCTGTTGTGAGTCAGGTCCAGGCCGCCGTGGAAGGCCGAGTCGCCGCCAGTAGGCGTGACTAGCCCCTGCGCCATGGTGCGGCTGGGCGTGGTGCCGAGTTTGAGGCTGAAATCGCCGAGATCTCGCTCTATAACCTGAGCAGCGGCGGTTTGACAGACAAGCAGTGTGCTGGCGAGCAGCAGGTAATAGCGAGCATAAGGCATGCGTCACTCCTTGGATTAACAGGAGGAGTGGAATCGATGGTGTCAAATCGATATGGCCTGAAAGCCTGATAAGAACCGCGAGCTAGAGCCTCGCCAGCATACCGGGCTATGGGCTGCGGATTTGACCATCTGTCGATTCAATACAAAAAAGGTGAACTTTGCTTTCAGTTGTCAGCGGAAACGAGATTATTCACCACGATCAACGCCTGAGGAAACGAGGGGTATCCGCTCTTGGCGACATCCAGCGCGTCATACTGCAAGCGGTAAGCGCGGGCCTTTTCCTGATCACGCATGCCCGTGAGCTGAGCCAAAAGGGCGATGGCAAGCGGGTAATGGTGATCGGCCGATTCCTGCAACAGCTTCATGATGCTGGCGTCATCGCCCTGTTGGCGAATGAGCAGGACTGCCTGATAAAAATCCGCTTCGCCTGAGGTGTCATCCCTGGCGGCTCGTTGCAGTAAAGCGCCAGCCAGTTCGTAGTTTTCCGGGCGTCGTTCGCTGATCAGCATCTTGGCCTGGATCATGTCGTTTTGGTAAAGCAGGTGTTCAGCGCGGCAAGGGCTGCCTTGAACCGTAGGGTCGCAACCGTGAGTCGCGCAGCCACCCAGACAAAGTACTGCACCGAAAAATATCCATTTCTTCATTTTGGATTCCGCAGGGGAGTCTGGTTTCAGGAGTTTGGCGTATCGATCAGTACGGTTGGTCAGTGGCGGCCAAGTGATGGCGCCTGACGAGACAGTAAAGCAGAGCTTTGTTAACGCGGGGATCGATAGCCCTGGCGCTTTGTGTTCAAAGCGCCCAGAGATCGACAATTGATGCGGAGGAAAATTTACTTTTTGCCGAGGGAGATTTGCTTGGATGGGCCGAAGGTCTGGCCGCTGACGCCTTTTGCGATCTGTTGGATCTCGCCGCCAGATTTCAGGAAAGCCGCGATTTGCGCGTTGATCGAGTCGCTGGTTTCAACGGCTGGAGCTGGCTTGGCTTTCGAGTTGGATGCTTTTACACGCATGGCTGCTATTAACCTATATAAAATTAATACGGCCGGCCATTCTATCTGAACCGCCCGGCAATTGCTTGGCAAATATGGGCGTGAATGAGAGCCCGGTTTAAGCGCAAAAAATGGGTGGGATCCTTAAGTATTCCGCTAAATCACTGTTTTAATTGCCAAGATGTCAATCTGCAAGGGCTGATAAACGGCTGCGATCGATCACTGCGCACGCGCAATCATCTGACGAGTGGGCCGTTTGCCGGGCGTCCTGGTGCTCGTAGAAAGCAGTAACACCTTGATTTTCCTGAGCCGGATTGAGCTGACGGGCCGCCACCGCCGACAGCCATCAACCTCTGGCCTAAACTCGGGTAGAATGCCGCCCACGTAACGAAGGTATTCGAACATGGCTTTAATCGGGCGCTACAACAGTTTGCAAGTGGTTAAACATACTAACTTCGGTTTATATCTGGACGGCGCTCAAGACGGCGAAATTCTGCTGCCTAATCGCTATATCCCTAAAGATATTCCCAGTGAAGATGAAGACTGGCTCAATGTTTTTATTTACCTGGACAGCGATGACAAATTAATCGCAACGACTGAAAAGCCGAAAGTTCAGGTCGGTGAATTTGCCAGTCTTAAAGTCATTGAAGTGAACAGCATTGGCATCTTTCTGGATTGGGGTTTGCCCAAGGATTTGCTGCTGCCGTACTCTGAAGAACGGCAGCCACTCAAAGCGGGCGACTACTGTGTGGTGCATGTCTATCTGGACAAACACACCAGACGCATCACCGCCACCAGCCGGCTTGACCGTTATCTGGACAAGGTGCCTGCCACGTACAAGGTAGGTCAGGAAGTCGATCTGTTGGTGGCCGAAGCCACGGATATGGGCTTCAAGGCGATCATCAACAACAAGCATTGGGGCCTGATCCACAAGAACGAAGTGTTCAAGTTCTTGCGCCCCGGTAAAGAAGAAAAGGGTTACATCAAAGAGATTCGTGCGGACGGCAACATCAGCCTGAGTCTGCAGCCGGTAGGGGAACAGGCTGCCAGTAGCTTGAACTCCAAAATCCTCGCCAAGTTACGCGAGAACAACGGCACGCTGCCGGTCAGCGACAAAAGCGATCCGCAAGTGATTAGCAACTTGTTTGGCGTCAGCAAGGGCAACTTTAAAAAGGCCATTGGCGCGTTGTACAAGCAAGGCGACATCGTGATTCACGCCGACCGTATCGATTTGGTTTGAATCTTAGGTCCCTGAACACGCTCTATCCTTCAGAGCGATGGGTCACCTCTGACCCTCCGATAGCCTGTTCAGGGACTTCCCCATGAAGAAAACGCTTACCGCTTACATCGCCACGCTGCTGGCATTCCTGGTCCTGGATGGTTTATGGCTTGGCGTCCTGATGGGCCCGACCTATCGGGCCTGGCTGGGCGGGCTGATGCTGCCGGTGCCGGTAATCGCCCCCGCGGTGCTGTTCTATCTGCTGTACGGGGCAGGGATCGTTTTTTTCGGCGTGCTGCCGGGTTTGCGCCATCATCGGATCGGCCGAGCAGCGGGGCATAGCGCAATGCTGGGACTCATGGCTTACGGCACGTACGATTTGACCAACTGGGCCACGCTGCAAGGTTGGCCCGCGCAGTTGTCACTGGTGGATTGGGCGTGGGGGACATTTGCATCGGGCGTGGCTGGCGCGGTCGGGTATCTCGCGGCGCGGCGTTTTGGTTGATTCAGCGACGTTCTGTAGGAGCTGACGAGCAACGCGAGGCTGCGAGGCGGTGTGTCAGGAAGTCATCTTCAGCTGTACCACCGCATCGCAACCTCGCTCCGCTCGTAAATCGCGGGACGTAGGCGGATACGTGATTATCCAAGTGCTGTTTTTACTTCTGCAAAAACGCCGCAAAGCTCACATTTGCCCCATTGGGCCGCGCATCACGCAACCAGGCATCCCTGTCGGCGCTCAATTCCAGACTGACCGTGGATTTGCGCTTGCCTTCGTTGCGTACCACCAGACCTTCCATGTGCTCGCGCATGAACGCAGTGGTCACTTTCAGGTGCAGCAACTCATCGGTGCTCGGGGTGTGCAGCAGCAGGTGCAGCCATTCGTATTGCCCAACTTGCAGGCGCGTTACCGGCAGGTCGAACCACCAGATATTCCGGTTGGTGTTCAGCACCGCGAAATGGGTGTTGTTGGTGCCGAGAACGGCGCCACCCAAGTCCTTATTCCTGCGTGCGATGGCCTGCGTCTTGTCAAGTTTCATGATGTTCCTGTGGATATGCGTTTCAGTCGCGCATTCTCAGGCGTTGCCCGACAAACATAAAGTCAAAATTGCCGCGCGATTGAAAAGCTTCGGTTTTTCGTCCGGCAATCGTTGTGCACGCCGTTTGGAAAAATAATTGAAACCTTCGCAAACGGCCATGAGTCAATCATTACGTCGAGGTTATGACACCTGATTCTTACCCAGGAGACATCTCATGAGCAGCACTGGCGATAAAATTAAAGGCATGGCTAACGAAGCAGTCGGCAACGTCAAACAAGGCGTTGGTAAAGCTACTGACAACGACGAACTGCGTGCAAAAGGCAAAGCCCAGGAAATCAAAGGCGAAACCCAGCAAAAAGTTGGCGAAGCCAAAGACGCTGTGAAAAAAGGCGTCGACAAGGTCTGACGGCCCGCGCACGCAGGCCTGACGAGCGTGCGCAAACATCTTAAAACGCGATAACGGCTGTCCTCGGACGGCCGTTATGCTGTGTGGCCACTGCACGCCTGAAACCTTGGGTTATAAAGAGCGTCCAGCTTTACGGCTCGCAACACCGCGTTAGTTAGGGTAAAAAGCCCGCCCGCGCGGCTGGCAACGGAAGTTCACAGCGTTTGCCCGCTCGTATGAATAAGTGTGCTTAGCGACGTTGCGAAAGGAGACGCCATGATTTTCCCGGATTTGCGCCAATTACCCTTCTCCAAGGTAATGGTCAGGACGGTCAAAGAATTTCTCGATGACGAGATGTCGACCTATGCGTCGGCCCTTGCCTATCAGATGTTGTTTTCGTTGTTCCCGTTCTTGCTGTTCCTCATCGCCCTGATCGGCTTCCTGCATTTGCCGGACTTCTTCTCCTGGTTGCGGCTGCAGTCTGAATTCGTCCTTCCGCCCCAGGCGCTGGAGCAGGTCAACCCCGTCATCGACCAACTTCAGCAGTCCAAGGGCGGACTGTTGTCGATTGGTATTGTGATTGCACTGTGGACCGCTTCGGCCGGTGTTCGCCTGCTCATGAGCGCGATGAACGCCGCCTACGATGTGGTCGAGGCGCGTCCGGTCTGGAAGCGGATTCCGCTGTCGGTCCTCTACACCATTGGTATCGCCGGCATGATGCTGGCTGCTGCGGCGCTGATGGTCACGGGCCCTCAGGTCATGAGCTGGCTGGCAGCCCAGATTGGTCTTGAAGACTTCATCGTTACGCTGTGGACCATCCTTCGCTGGCCGTTGATCATTCTGCTGCTGATGGTGGCCGTAGCGCTGATGTACTACGTCATGCCCGACGTCGAGCAGAAATTTCGCTTCATCACCCCGGGCTCGGTGCTCGCCGTGTTGGTGTGGATCGTAGGTTCCTTGGGATTTGCCTACTACGTCAAAACGTTCGCCGACTACAACGCCATGTATGGCAGCATCGGCGCGATCATTGTGCTGCTGTTGTACTTCTACATCTCGGCTGCGGTGCTGTTGCTCGGAGCGGAAATGAATGCGGTCATTGAGCACATGTCTGCGGAGGGCAAGGACAAAGGCGAGAAGGTCGAAGGCGACGGCGGTGTCGAGTCGACGCACAAGCAGCACGTGTCCGGACTGGGCCGCGACCACAGTCACGATCACGACCCAGAGCTGCAACCTGCGCTCAAAGTAGATAAATCCTGACACCGTTTATGGCAGGATGTGTCCGCGCGCGCTGTTCTCAGGCAGCGCGGCGCATCCCGTTCACTAGCAAGGGCCACTATGATTCATGAAATTCTGAAGATGGGCGATGAGCGCCTGCTGCGCATCGCGCCGCCGGTGCCTGAGTCGATGTTCGGCTCCCCGGAGTTGAAAACCCTGATTGCCGACATGTTCGAAACCATGGAAAGCGTTGGCGGCGTGGGGCTGGCTGCACCGCAGATTGGTGTCGATCTGCAATTGGTGATCTTCGGATTTGAACGCAGCGAGCGTTATCCCGAAGCAGAGGCTGTCCCTCAGACCATCTTGCTCAATCCGCTAATTACACCGTTGGAACAAACCCTCGAAGAAGGTTGGGAAGGGTGCCTTTCGGTCCCCGGACTGCGGGGCGTGGTTGATCGCTTCGAACACATTCGCTACGAGGGCTTCGACCCCGACGGCAAGCGCATTCAGCGCGTCGCCCACGGCTTCCATGCGCGGGTGGTACAACACGAGTGCGATCACCTGATCGGTCGGCTGTACCCCTCGCGCATCACCGATTTCAGCCGCTTCGGTTACATCGACGTGCTGTTTCCGGGCATGGACCCCAACGCCGACGAATGAGTCGGCATTTTACTTGGCCGGTTTTATGAAGCGCAGGGTCATCCGGTCAGATTCGCCGATGGCCTGATATTTCGCGTGATCTTTATCCCCCAGGACATAAGACGGCGGCAGCGTCCAGACGCCGTCCGGATAATCCTTGGTGTCCTTGGGGTTGGCGTTGATTTCGCTTTCGCCCACTAGCTTGAACCCAGCATCCGTTGCCAGTTTGATCACGTACTCGGTCGGCAGATAACCGTTGTTTTCATTCTGTGCCGCGGTCGTTCCGGCCTTGGCGCGGTGATCGACAATGCCCAGCGTGCCGCCCGGTTTCAGCACTTCATAGAAGCTCTTGAACGTCGCGACTTCGGTCTTGGCGTCGGTCCAGTTGTGCACGTTGCGAAAGGTCAGCACTGCGTCGGCCGAGGCAGGTTTGCCCAGATCAGGCTGCTTGGGGTTGTACTCAATGACCTGCGCCTTGCTGTAGTGCTCGGGGTCTGCGGCGAATTTCTGCTTGAGATTATCCACGGCGCGTTTGGCGTAATCGCTGGTGTCGGGCGCGACAACAGCGGCGATGTACTGGCCTTTGTCCTTGAGCAACGGGGCGAGGACTTCGCTGTACCAGCCGTTACCCGGCGTGATCTCGATCAACGTCTGGTCATCGCGCAGGCCGAAGAACTGCAGGGTCTGTTCCGGATGACGGTATTGATCGCGAGCGCTGTTTGCCGGCAGTCGCCAGTCTCCGGCCAGCACTTTGGCAAATTGCTCATGGCTGATATTGGAAGGCTGCGGTGTGTCGGCAGCCATGACAAGCGTCGATCCGAACAACGCGGCAAGAGAGCATGCGATAAGCGTCTTTTTCATGGGCGTCCCGTTGGTCTGGAGAAGGGTGATGGCCGAGGCTAGCACGCGGGTTTGCGCTTGGGATCATGCATTTGGTTGGGCCGGGTGTGCAATAAGGATCTAAGCACCTTGGGCCGGATGTTTCTTGTCGGTATGCGTGCTGTTCTATTCACGGCGCATCTTTATTCACGGCACATTGCGATCAGCGCTTTAGTCCTGGCGTAACGTGCGAAGCGCCCTGCGAGCACTTCAGGCAGGTCCGATACCGCTTCAAATTTCAAGCGTGCGTAAAAGTCGCTCAGGTCGGGGTGGCAGAACAACCAGACTTTGCCACCAGCCTTTGCCACCGCCGCATCGATCAGACGCGCCGCGATGCCTTGGCCTCGTCGATCGGGTGCGACAAACAAACCCGTTAGCCAATACCCGCCGCCTACCGGCGTGATGCACAGCGCGGCGATGACCTCTGGGTCCTTGACCACCCACGCCACAGCCTCACCCTTGCCGCGCATGGGCGATTGGTGAGCGCGGTAGAACTTTTCCAAAAGCGGGCGGGAAATCTCGGGCAATACGCAAATCTGCATGGGAAACGTCGAGGTACAGGCGGCTTTGGGGCTTTCGTTCTACCGCCATAACCAATAGGTCTACAAGATTTTCCTGCGTTGATGCACATACCGGTATCAGCCCCGATGCAGGAATTAGCGATGCCCAACTACCTCGACGACCGCCAGCGTGAAGACGTTCAGCGTCTGCGCGCAAGCTTTACCGGCCGCACGGAGTGGCCGACCTGGATGTTGCTCGCGGGGGTGTATGGCGCATGGTTCGGCTTGCTGCTGCTCAGCCCGCGACTGGGAATCTGGCCGACAACACTGCTGATGATCCCGTTGCTGGTGCTGTGGATGTCGGTGCAACACGAAATGCTGCACGGCCATCCGACCCGGTTGTTGTGGCTGAACAAAGTGCTGGGCTACGCGCCGTTTGCCGTGTGGTACCCCTACACGCTGTACCGAGACACCCATCTTGAGCATCACCGCGACGAAGATTTGACCGTGCCGGGCCTTGATCCCGAGAGCCGTTACCTGAGTCAGTCGGGCTGGGCGCGCACTCAAGGCATTGTGCGACTGCTGCGCTGGCTCGATAAAACCTTGCCGGGGCGCGTGCTGTTTGGTGCTCCGCTGGCGTTGAGCAGTCTGTTGATCGGGGAATCGAAACGTTTGCTGCGCGGCGAACGCCAGGCCTGGCTGATGTGGGCCACCCATGGCGCGTTCGCGGTACTGATGTTCTGGTTCATCGCCCGTTACAGCGCGCTGTCGCCGCTGCATTATGTATTGCTGATCGCTTTGCCGGCCCTGGCCGTGTCAATGGTGCGGTCCTATTACGAGCATCGGCCCAGCGAACATCCCGAGCAGCGCACGGTGATCAACGAAGCCTCGTGGCCCTGGAGCTGGCTGTTCCTGAATTTGAATCTGCATCTGGTGCATCACGATTTGCCGGGGCTGTCGTGGTACCACATGCCGACCGTGTATCACGCACGGCGGGAACAATGGCTGGCACGCAGCGGGTTTTTTCTGGTGCAGGGATATGGTGAACTCTTTCGGCTGCACAGCCTCAATCCTATTGACAGCCCGCAGCATCCCTACGTCTGATCCGGAATTTCCTCATGCCCCAAGGTTTCGCCGAACTGCTGATGTACGTCGCGCCGCAGCGAGTACGCGAGGCGCAGGAACGCTGGCTGACGCGCACCTTAGAGCTTTTGGCGATAACTCGCGTGACCGACGAGGCCTCGGACCTCAAGGCGCTCTGGCTTTCTCCGGAACTGATACTGGCGCAAACCTGCGGCTATCCGCTGATGACCCAACTGCGTGGCCGCGTCCAAATCATCGGGCGCCCGGTGTATCAATTGCCCCATAGCGCCGAGGGCAGCCATTGCAGCCTGCTGATGGCGCGCGAGGATGATCCGCGGCATGAGCTGATCGACTTTCGGGGCAGTCACGGGCTTATCAACAGCGAAGATTCCAATTCAGGCATGAATTTGTTCCGCCACACGCTGGCGCCGTTGCAAGTGCAGGGTCGATTCTTCGGACAGGTGTCGGTCACCGGTGGCCATCGCGACAGTCTGCGTTGGTTGAAAGAAGGACGGGGCGATCTGGCAGCGATCGATAGCGTGACCTACGACTATCTGGCGCGGGACAGCAGCGATGAAGTGGCTGGTTTGAGGATTGTTACCCAGACTGCGCTGAGTCCTTGTTTGCCCTATATCACCCGGCTCGGCGTCAATAGCGAATCGATTCGTACGGCGATGAACAAAGCGTTGGGAGAATTACCCGACGTCGCCCAAGTGCTGGCAATCAGCGAAGTCATCACTGCCAGCGAAGACGACTACCAGGTGCTGCTCGATTATCAGCAACATGCCATCGATTTCGGATACCCCACTGTCCGGTAATCGCCGGCTCTCTGTAGGAGCGAACTTGTTCGCGAGGCGGTGCGTCATGGTGAACGCGATAAATCTTCTCGCCAACAAGTTGGCTCCTACAGATCACGGAGATATATTCGAACTTGGAATATCGATCGCACATCCAGCTATTTTTAATGCATAAAAGCCCTTGTTACGATACCCATCACCGGTTCGCCGGCGAGAATAAAAACCATCGCTCAAGGACGCCCCATGCCTGCCGCCGAACTCACCCATCGCGAACTCATCAGCAGTCTGTTCGCCAGCCATTACCTCTGGCTGTGTGAGCGCCTGCGGCGGCATCTGGATTCCCCCGCGTGCGCCGAAGACATCGCTTCCGAGGCGTTCATCCAGTTGCTGGAGTCACCCAACGTGGTGCCGATTCGCCAGCCCCGCGCGTTGCTTACCACGATCACCCAGCGCTTGCTTTACCAACGCTGGCGGCGGCGCGACCTTGAGCGCGACTATTTCGATGAACTGAGCGTGATTGACGACGGTCACAATCCGTCACCCGAGCATTTGGCCCAGACCATCGAAACCCTGAACCGTATCGATCGGCGCTTGAATCGCCTGCCGGCCAAGGTCAAGGCGACGTTTTTGCTGTCCCGGGACAACGGCCTCACCTATCCGCAAATCGCTGTCCGACTGGGTATTTCCCAGCGCTCGGTCAGCGTTTACATGGACCAGGCCCAGACGTGCTGCAAGCGTGCCTGCCTGGAATGACGCGTCTGCTGTGCTACAAACAATTGAGCCTTCTGACCCTTTGAACCCCGAGAAACGACCATGACATCAATCAGAAAATTGTTGGGCGGCTCGCTGCTGGCGTTGGCAGTGCTGACGCAATCGGTCCACGCGGCGGATAAAACCGCGCCCATCCTGTTCGGCGACATCACCTGGGAAAGCGGGAGCCTGATCACTGAAATCCTGCGCACCATCGTCGAAAAGGGCTACGGCTATCCGACTGACAAACTGCCTGGCAGCACAGTGAGCCTGGAAGCAGCGCTGGCGAAGAACGACATTCAGGTCATCGGTGAAGAGTGGGCAGGACGTAGCCCGGCGTGGGTTAAGGCCGAGTCGGAAGGCAAGGTTTATGGTCTGGGCAATATCGTCAAAGGCGCGACCGAAGGCTGGTATGTGCCGGAGTTCGTGATCAAGGGCGACGCCGCGCGGGGGATCAAGCCGCTTGCGCCTGATTTGAAATCGGTAGCAGATTTGCCCAAATACAAAGACGTGTTCAAGGACCCGGAATCTCCGGGCCAGGGTCGCTTTCTCAACAGCCCGTCTGGCTGGACCTCAGAAATCGTCAACACGCAAAAGCTCAAAGCCTACAAACTGACTGATAGTTATGTGAACTTCCGCACCGGTTCCGGCGCTGCGCTGGACGCCGAAGTCAGCTCATCGGTGCGTCGCGGACAGCCGGTGTTGTTTTACTACTGGTCGCCGACGCCGCTGCTGGGTCGCTTCAAGTTGATCAAGCTGGAAGAGCCACCGTTCAACGAAGCGGCCTGGAAAACGCTGTCCGATGCCAGCAACCCGAACCCGATCGGCAGCGCTTCACTGGCTGCGCACTTGGCGATTGGCGTGTCTGAGCCTTTCCACAAGCAGTATCCGGAACTGGTGTCGTTCTTCGAAAAGGTTGATCTGCCAATCGATCAGTTGAACAAAACCCTGGGCGAGATGAGCGAGAAGCGCGAACAGCCGGACGCGGTTGCCAAAAGCTTCCTGAAAGATCACCCGGAAATCTGGACCGCATGGGTCCCGGCGGATGTGGCGAAGAAGGTGACGGCGGGGTTGTAACTACCCCCTCTGTAGGAGCGAACTTGTTCGCGAGGCGGCGTAACTGTCACACCGCATAAAGGCCACTCGCCAACAAGTTGGCTCCTACAGAGAGGCGGTGTGTCTGGCACCGCGCACAGACTGCTCGCCAACAAGTTGGCTCCTACAGAGAGGCGGCGTGCACCGCACCGCGCACAGACTGCTCGCCAACAAGTTGGCTCCTACACAGAGGCGTTGTTCGCTACCCGCCCAATCCCCACTGGCAACGTCGCTTCCCCTGCGCCATGATCAAGCCTTGTCAATTCGACTGACGCCGAGGCGACATCATGAGCATTCACCATTCTGCGTTGCGCACTGATCGCCTGATCCTGCGTGAACTGACCAGCGACGACACCCCAGACCTGGCGCGCATCCTCGGGGATGCCGAAGTCATGCGCCATTCCGTGCGCGGGGTCATGTCCGAGAAGTCCACGGGCGAATTCATCGAGTGGTGCCGACATTCCTACCGCGAACACGGTTTCGGTCCGATGGCCGTCGTCGATAAATCCACCTCAACCTTGGCCGGCTTCTGCGGTCTCAATGCTGAACGCGTGGATGGCGCCGACGAAATCGAGATCGGTTATCGCCTGGCAACTGCATGGTGGGGCAGGGGGATCGGCACCGAGGCCGCCCGCGCCACACTGACCCATGCGTTTGGCCGGCTTGGCATCGATTCGTTGATCGCCATCGTCGAGCCGACTAACGTGGCGTCGGTCAAAGTCATTCAGAAATTGGGGTTCAGCGGCTTCATTCACAGCCAATACCACCGACGTGGTGTGCGGATATACCGGATGACCGAGCCGCAGTGGTCATCCGCCCGAGTGCCGCGTATATGACTTTGTTGCGCGATGGCGTCTGACTCGATGGCGATCCATGGCTCAGCTGCTAGCGTCATCAGCGCAGCGAGTGAGTTGAACCCACGATAAAAATGGCCGGGGAGAGGACATGGGGTATCGCAGATCAACTGCGCTGACGGTAATGAACGTAGTGGTGAGTGCGTTGTTTTGCCTGATGCTGAACACGCCACGCAACGCGTTGGCCGATGTGACCGCGCCAGCAACCGTGCCGTTGACTGCGCCGGATCAGGCGCTGGTTTTCGTGCAGGACCATCATTTGGGCGAGAGCCTGGGCTGGCTGGGTTATCAGGTCGCCTCGCGCACTGTCACCTTCGCCACCATCGTCGAAGCCGTCGGCCGCACGCAGGCGCAGACGCTGGTGCAGGACGAGCTTCAAAACCTTCAGCCGCAATACCAGCCTGAATGGGATCGCAATCTCGCGGCGGCCTACTCGCAGTCCTTCACGCCTGAAGAATTGCAGCAGCTCAACGTCGGCGAGCCAGCGCAACCGCTGGCCAATAAATTTCGCGCCAAGCAGCGCGACGTCGGCATGGACATGAAGGGCCGCTCCAGCGAGCTGCTCAAGGTCTACGTCTCCACCGCGCTAGACAGTGCGCTAAAAAAAGCCAAACCTTGACGCCCCATTGCTGCAGATCAGCAGAAGGCGGACGATTTTTTTTGATGTGACGGGGGAGTGAACACCATGGATCCATTCATGCAGGCGGCCATCGACGAGGCGCAAAAAGGACTGGATGAGGGCGGCATTCCGATCGGCTCGGTGATCGTTCACGACGGGAAGATTATCGGTCGCGGGCACAACCGTCGGGTGCAGGAAGGCAGTGCGATCAAGCACGGCGAAATGGATGCGTTCGAGAACGCCGGACGCCAACCCGCCAAGGTTTATAAGGAAGCGACGCTGTACACCACCTTGTCGCCCTGTGCGATGTGCAGCGGCGCAATCCTGCTGTACGGCATTCGCAAGATCATCGTGGGTGAAAACCAGACGTTCATGGGCGAAGAAGAACTGCTGCGCTCACGGGGCGTGCAAGTGGACGTGGTGCACGACGCCACCTGCGTGGCGCTGATGACCCAATTCATCGCCGACAAGCCTGAATTGTGGAATGAGGATATTGGGGAGTGAAGATCTGCGATCTGTAGGAGCGAATTTATTCGCGAGGGAATGTCCAGACGATGGAGATGCCTGGAAGTACCGACGTGCTCGCGAATAAATTCGCTCCTACAGCGTTTGTTGCTAGGGGAGCTTCAGTTCAACTGCAATGTCGAGTTGAACTGGCTGATGGCATTGACCACATGCCGCGCGCCCTGTTGAATCTCCAGAATCACTTCCCCGGCCTCATTGGCCAATTCAACGCCCGTGCCGGTTCGGCTCAGGCTCGATTGCATGCTCGACACCGCACTTTTGGCCAGCTCATTGTTCTGCCGCACCACATCGACAATCTCGATGGTCGCCTTACTGGTCCTTGCTGCCAGCCCTCTGACCTCATCGGCAACTACCGCGAACCCACGTCCATGCTCGCCAGCCCTGGCTGCTTCAATGGCAGCATTCAGTGCCAGCAGGTTGGTCTGGTCGGCAATGCCACGAATGGTCTGCACGATGGTGGCGATGATTTCCGACTGTTTGTTCACCGCGTCAATGCTGCGGGCAGCCTCATTCAGATCGGTGGAGATCTGCTCGATCACGGCAACGGTCTGCTGCACGACACTGGACCCCTTCTGCGCGCAGGCGTCGGTGCGCACCGAGGTGTCGTGGGCGGTCGTCGCGGCCATGCGCTGCACGGTCACTTGCTCGGTGATATCACTGGCGAATTTCACGACTTTGTACAGACGGCCCTTGGCGTCAAATAGCGGGTTGTATGACGCTTCGAGGTAAATCGTCTGACCGTATTTGTTGACCCGCTCAAAGCGACGGGAATGGTATTCGCCGCGATTGAGCGATGCCCAAAACGCCTTATAAGCAGGTGAATCCACCTCGGCACGGGTGCAGAACATGCTGTGGTGCTGGCCAACCACTTCGTTGAGTGCGTACTGGGTGGTCTTTAAAAAGTTGTCGTTGGCGGTAATGACGCGTCCGTCCGGCGCGAACTCGATCACGGCCATCGAACGGCCGATCGCGTTGATCATGCTGTCGTGTTCGTGACTCTCGTGAAGCCGGGCCGAGACGTCAGAGGCGACTTTGATGACGCTGTTCACTTTGCCGTCGGCGTCAAATACTGGCATGTAACTGGCCTCCAGCCAGATCTCCCGGCCTGATTTGTCCAGGCGCATAACGGTGCCGCAAATCGCCTCGCCCCGGGCCAGATCGCGCCAGAGCTTGGGGTAGGCTTCGCTGTCGCAGTAAGACTTTTCGCAGAAAATCCGGTGGTGCTTGCCGACCAGTTCGTTGGGCTGATAACCCATGGCGTTGCAGAAATTCTCGTTGGCCTGAATGACGATGCCGTCAGGCGTGAATTCGATCATCGCCATACATCTGCTGATCGCAGCGAGCTTGGCCTGCGTGTGGCACAGGGCAGCTGAGGAAACTTGCAACTCGGCTTCAACGGCCTTGCGGTGAGAGTTAAACATCTGCACTCCGTGACTCGATAATTCGAATGCGGTCACAGTGACCGTCTTCCTTGATTGGCATACGTTTGCATCGACACAATGGGGCGGGACTTGAGTCATGGCGGTATGACATAAGTTTCGCAAGCGGGTCCGGCATTTATCGCCAAACCTGCGAAATAGACGTGTTTGGATTGAAAGGCGGGGGCAGCGAACCATCGTCTGATGACTATCGAAGCGACAAGCGGCAGCAGGGGACAAGGGTCAGCCTGACGATCCATATCGGCTCCAGCACGAAATTTTCGGAGAAATCACGCACGCAGTGCCATTCATTTGAATGGTGACCGTTCGCAGATCAGAGCATAGACAAAGAAAAATCGGATGCAATAGGGTGATGGCACTTTCGTATCTGGCGAATGCATCCATTGCACCGCGCCGCGTCTGCCGCCGGAATCAACTTAGATTTGTGGCGCAGCACGATGCCGCTTCTGCCCGGAGGACGCAGGAGTCCGGCTTGCCGACGATGGGGCGCGAAGCGGCGCTGAAACCAAGCACCTCGATTGCACCTGACACACCGCATGCGCAGGTTTTGTTGCCGCTGCGCGCCAAATCGCGAGCAAGCTGCGCTC